>NZ_JBZCMS010000009.1:0-227895 GCF_058267595.1 Paenibacillus mobilis | reverse complement strand
CCCCTCAAGATGAGATTTCCCAATTAGTAAGACCCCTTGAAGACGACGAGGTAGATAGGCTGGGGGTGGAAGTGCAGCAATGCATGGAGCTGACCAGTACTAATCGGTCGAGGGCTTATCCAAAAGAGTCCCACCAAAGTGAAGAAGCGCTGACGAAGCAAATTCCGAATACTTTGGCGGGGCCCCGAAAGAACAACTAATTGCAAATGATTGTTTCGTATCCAGTTTTCAAGTGATCAAACACTTGAATGTGGGCAGATATCAGGGATTGATATTTTCTCGCAGCGATTTCGAGGAGCAGATGCTCCGAAAAATCATGTTTGGTGGCGATGGCGGAGGGGTTCCACACGTACCCATCCCGAACACGACCGTTAAGCCCTCCAGCGCCGATGGTACTTGGACCGCAGGGTCCTGGGAGAGTAGGATGCCGCCAAGCGAAACTTAATATTTATTGTTCCCTGATAGCTCAGTTGGTAGAGCACTCGACTGTTAATCGAGTTGTCACAGGTTCGAGTCCTGTTCGGGGAGCCATTATGGAGAGGTGTCCGAGTTGGCCGAAGGAGCACGATTGGAAATCGTGTAGGCGTCACAAGCGTCTCGAGGGTTCGAATCCCTCTCTCTCCGCCAGCTAAGATTTTAGTAAGGCCCGTTGGTCAAGGGGTTAAGACACCTCCCTTTCACGGAGGTAACAGGGGTTCGAATCCCCTACGGGTCACCATATATATTCGGAGGCTTAGCTCAGCTGGGAGAGCATCTGCCTTACAAGCAGAGGGTCGGGGGTTCGATCCCCTCAGCCTCCACCATTTACAATTTCATATTTTATAACGACGCGGGGTGGAGCAGCCCGGTAGCTCGTCGGGCTCATAACCCGAAGGCCGCAGGTTCAAATCCTGCCCCCGCAATTAATTCCCAAAAAGTAAAGAGATGCTTTGAAGCAGATTTCGATTACTTTACGGGGATCCCAAGCAAGACTTTAGGCTGTGGAACCGTGGTGTAGAGGCCTAACATGCCTGCCTGTCACGCAGGAGATCGCGGGTTCGAATCCCGTCGGTTCCGCCATTTTATTTGTACGAGCCATTAGCTCAGTTGGTAGAGCACCTGACTTTTAATCAGGGTGTCGAAGGTTCGAGTCCTTCATGGCTCACTTTTATTCCTTAAATGTTTTTGCGGACGTGGCTCAGCGGTAGAGCATCGCCTTGCCAAGGCGAGGGTCGCGGGTTCGATTCCCGTCGTCCGCTCCAATGTGCGCCCTTAGCTCAGCTGGATAGAGCGTTTGACTACGAATCAAAAGGTCAGGAGTTCGAATCTCTTAGGGCGCGCCATTTTTTTCTTAGCAGGTTTTACACCGTGCCGGTGTGGCGGAATTGGCAGACGCGCGCGACTCAAAATCGTGAGGGAAACCGTGGGGGTTCGAGTCCCTTCACCGGCACCATTGTTATCGGGATGTAGCTCAGCTTGGTAGAGCACCTGGTTTGGGACCAGGGGGTCGCATGTTCGAATCGTGTCATCCCGATTTCACGAAAGCAGTCATTCTTAGGAATGGCTGCTTTTTTTATTTTCGGGTTATTATCTTTGGTTCCTGTTATTTTGCATAATTGAAACCCTGAAGGGTCAAAATAGGAAAAAATAACACTGGATAGAGGGGATAACCCGTGACTATTTTTAAATTGAAAAGAAGGATGAGGCTCCGTTGGAGAAGATGGAGAAGGGCCGTGTGGTCACTGACGGCGGTAACAGCTTTATTCGGGTTTGCGAGCCTAGGCGTGCCTCTTTCCGGCCAACTGAAGCAGCTGCTGAACGATGACGGGCCTATAGCCAAAGAAACACTGGCCAGCCTGCAGGAATGGACCCAGGAAAATGCTGAAGAAACCGCAGAGGACACTGAAATGGCAGAGAAAGCCGTTGAGGATAACTTTTTAGCCGAGCTTATCCGCTCTAATCGGGCGAGAATCGTGCATACGGGCACCGTATATATTGGTGGTTCTGAAAATAAAATCGTCGGCATTATGAAGCCGGATGAAATTCTCGATTTGATGAAAAGCCACCCGAGCTGGACCGGTCGAATGGATTATAAAGGTGAAGTGTGGCTGGAGGAGCATGTTGCCGAGTTATCCGCCGCCTGCAAGGAGAAAGGGTACATCGGTCTCGACGCGAACGGAGCCTTGAGCTTGTTTGAAGGGAAACCGGAGAAGGAAAAGGTGATGCGGACGTTTTTTCAAATTGATATTAAGTCCATGGAGTCCGCACTTCCCAAAGAAATCGTAAACCAGCTTCATGACGGCATCCGCGTACAGGACTTGGAAGAGTACAACAGCGTTATCTCCACGTTCAGCGACTATGCGTTAGATACTGAAGCGGCCGGAATAAAACATTAGATCAAAAGCTTGTATACTGATGGAGCGCGTATGGAGCAGGTAGGATACGTTAGGAGACATTAGGAGACGTTCAAAGGGACGTCTCTTTTTATTTTTTTCACTAATCCGCAAATTCCAGAAATCGCATCTAAACCTGCCCCCGAACGCATAAAGTTTGTTATAATGTAGAGTGAATACATATGTTCGCCTCCCTGTATGAGGAGGACATGGGTTTGGGATAGATGAATTGGGAGAGATGAATTTGCGAATTTTAGGCATTGACCCGGGGATCGCGATTGTGGGTTTTGGATTTATCGATAAACAGGGCAGCAAATGTGTGCCCGTGCAGTACGGCTGTATTCAAACTGAAGCCCATACGCCTGAAGAAGAGCGGCTGCTTCATGTTTATGAAGGAATGATTCAATTAATTGATAAATATAAACCGGATGCGGTGGCTTTGGAGAAGCTTTTTTTCAACCGCAACGTGACGACGGCCATGACGGTCAGCCAAGCTAGAGGGGTTATGGTGCTTGCTGCTGTTCAAAAAGGACTGCCGATTGCCGAATATACCCCTATGCAGATCAAACAGGCGATCGTCGGTTACGGGAAAGCGGAGAAAAAGCAGGTCCAGGAAATGACCCGGATGTTCCTTAAGCTGCAGCAAATCCCGAAACCGGACGATGTGGCGGATGCGCTGGCGGTTGCGATTTGTCATGCTCATTCTTATACTTTAAATTCCAGGATAAATGAGGTATTGCGCAAATGATCGATTTTTTGAGGGGGAAGGTTGCCCATTTTGAGACGGAGTATGTGGTGCTGGACGTAAACGGCGTCGGGTACAGGGTATTTTGCCCTAATCCGTATTTTTTTGCGAAAAATAAAGAAGAAGTCACGATTTATATCCATCATCATGTGCGCGAGGATGCGATCCTGCTGTTTGGGTTTGCGACGCGGGAAGAGCAGAAATTATTCCGTAAACTGATTGAGGTTTCGGGCATCGGTCCGCGGGTGGCGCTCGGCATTTTGGCCGGGGGGACGCCGGACAGCGTCGTGGCTGCTATTTACCAGGAAAATATTACGTTCCTGACCCGCCTGCCGGGCATAGGGAAGAAAACGGCGCAGCGCATCATACTGGACCTGAAGGACAAGCTGGACGGCATAAGCACCGGGGCTGTAGTGATTCACTCCGAGCTGGAGGTCGATCTGTTTAATCCGGATCAGTCGATGTGGCAGGAAGCCAAAGACGCGCTGAAATCACTGGGTTATACGGACGTAGAGCTGGATAAGGTATGGCAAAACATGAAAGACAGCGTTACGCCTGACGAAACCGTGGATGCGGTCATGAAAAAGGCGCTTAAACTGCTGTATGTCGGATAAAGCAAGGAATAGGAAAGGAGCGGTGCAGAGATGGAGGACCGGATCATTTCGGCGAATTTGATGATGGAAGATCAGGCGGTGGAACTCAGTCTGAGACCGCGTTATTTATCCGAATATATCGGACAAGGCCAGATTAAAGAGAATCTGAAAATTTATATTGAAGCAGCAAAAATGCGGAAAGAGGCACTGGATCACGTGCTGCTTTACGGACCTCCGGGACTGGGGAAAACGACCCTCGCCAACATTATCGCCAACGAGCTTGGCGTCAATCTTCGCACGACTTCCGGACCGGCCATCGAGCGGCCTGGCGATTTGGCGGCCCTGCTGACGAATTTGCAGGAAGGGGACGTTCTTTTTATCGATGAGATTCATCGTCTGCATCGAACGGTAGAGGAAGTGCTCTATCCGGCCATGGAGGACTTTGCGCTGGATATCATGATCGGCAAGGGGCCGAGCGCACGGTCGGTCCGGCTGGACCTGCCGCCTTTTACCCTCATTGGAGCCACAACCCGGGCAGGACTGCTTTCCGCGCCGCTGCGGGACCGTTTTGGTGTCGTAAGCCGTTTGGAGTTCTATACCGTGGAAGAGTTAAGCTATATCGTTTCGCGGGGCGCGGATATTTTGGGCATTGAAATCGTCGGCGATGCCGCAGATGAGATTGCTCTTCGTTCACGCGGAACGCCGCGGATTGCCAACCGGCTGTTAAAAAGAGTCCGCGACTTCGCGCAGGTGCGCGGAGACGGCATTATCACGCCGGATGCGGCGGTAGAGGCTCTGCGCATGCTACAGGTCGATCCCCGCGGGTTGGACCAGATCGACCATAAAATGCTGCGGGCGATGATCACCAGCTTTCGCGGCGGGCCGGTCGGTCTGGATACGATCGCGGCCACGATCGGCGAGGAAAGCCAGACTATTGAAGACGTTTATGAGCCTTATCTGCTGCAAATCGGCTTTTTGCAGCGGACGCCAAGGGGACGGATGGCGACGCCGGCGGCGTACCATCATTTAGGGCTGCCAATTCCGGAACCGATGTAAGTCCAAGTGTCCAAGTCCGGCGGCCTATCGGCCGGCATCAAGATGTTTGCAGATTAGATTTAGTCATTATAGAATCAGAAACCATAGAGCGGCCAATGGTCGCAAATTTTACCGTCACATAGAAATCGAATAACTTTTATAGTAGCAATACGGAAAGCGAGGTTCGTATGAAACATACCGGAAAGTTTACCGGCCTGAGGAAGTGGGGCAGTGGAATCGGAGCAGGGCTGCTGCTGCTGGGCGCATTAAGCGTACCGGCCGCAGCGGATGATTCCGGCGGACAGACCGACGAACGGATCAGGGTTGCCATGTTTTTGGATCTGGGCAGCACCTATAAATCAACTACGCCTTCGGTAACGCTGGTGCCTTCAAGCGGTTTGAACGCCGGCCCTGGAACCGCAGGGAGCTACTTAAACTGGATTCAGCCCGGAGCTGGAAAAGCGGTAAAGTTCAGCGTTAACGGATTTCGGGTAAAAGTCCTTCAGACTTCGGATTTCAGTACAGCCGCTTCGGCTGCCAAGAAACTCCAGGCGACTTCCAACAAACCGCTGTTATTCTCGGCAGAGGCGGCAGGAAAAACGGTTTATCAGCTGTACACCGGCATGTATGCTTCGGCTGATGAGGCGAATAAAGCGGCAGCTTCGGTCGCCAGCACGCTCGGCAGCCTGCTGGGCACGCAAAAACCTGAAGCTAGAGGCAAACTTTATCTTTCGGCGGGAGTGTTTAATTCCGCCTTTGATGCGCAATCTCTGCGCGACCAAATCCTTGCCCAGGGAATTGATGCCTGGGAAGTGCTGACGAAGGGAGCAGGGGACAAACCCGCTTATTCCGTTTGGATTGGAGAGGCGGCAACGCAAACCCAGCTGGCTGCGGCTAAAGCGGCGGTAAATGCCAAGCTGCCGAATATGCATCTGTCCGAGGTCGACGGCTCGGCGCCTGCCCTAATTGTCCAGAGCGATGTAACCTCCGATCTCACCGCGCCTGCCGAGGTTTCGCATTTTATGCTGGCCGGAACCGGGGCTAAGCTGTGGGTGGACGCCGGAGACGGCGGAGTGACCCAGATCAAGGAACGTTCTGCCCGCAAATACCGGGGCGGTTTTGAAATCAGCATGGTCAACGGACAGCTCGCTTTGGTGAATGAGCTCCCGCTTGAACAATATTTGTATTCCGTAGTGGGCGGAGAGGTTTCGTCGTCTTGGCCGCTGGAGTCGCTGAAAGCGCAGGCGGTTGCCGCGCGCAGCTACGCTCTTTTTCAATCGCCAACAAAATTCAGCATAGCCGGCGTAGTGGATACGACGCTCAGTCAGGTATATTCCGGTGTAAGCACGGAAGCGGACAGCATTGTGAACGCGGTGGACAGCACAGCAGGCGAGGTGCTGGAAAGCGGAGGCAAAATCATTGAAGGCGTCTTCTCCTCCAACAGCGGGGGCATGACTGCCGACCCTTCCGAGGTATGGGGTAATCCCAGTCCCGTATATGCGGCCGTAAAAAGCACCGAAGACGTTGCCGCAAACGCCAATTTGAAGAAATGGTACCATGTGCTGCTCAGCAGCGGCAAAAGCGGGTATGTGAGGGAAGACAATACGAAATTTACCGGCGCTTCAACGGCAGCCGGACTCAAATATTTGACGGTCACCGCGGACGGCACCAATGTGCGTCCTCTGCCTTTGATCCAATCGGGCGTAGATCCCGTAGCTAAAATGGATCCGGGAGATCAGGCAGTGGTCCTGGAACTGGTGGAAGAGTCCGGTTCTTACGCCTGGGTACGGGGACCGTTCACTTCGAGTCAGCTCGTGGCCAGCATGAAAGGCAAGGTTTCCGGGACGGTTCCGTCTTCCGTTACGTCGCTTGAAGTGACGCAGCGGGGGCCGTCGGGACGAGCTACGGAGGTCAAAGCGAACGGTCAGGCGCTGAAGGTGAAATATCCGGACCTTTTCCGCTCTACCTTCGGCAGCCTGCCAAGTACGCTGTTTGATATTGTAAACACAGGACGGTATACTGTACAGGGTGCAGGCGGGCAAACCGGAAGCGGGACCGCGGCATCCGGAACGACCGTACTGTCGGCCAACGGAAAAACGACGTTATCCGGCAGCAGCAACCTGGTTGTGATGGGCGGAAATGGACAAGCCAGAGTGGTAGACCATACGAACAACTTCCTGTTTGTCGGACAGGGCAACGGACACGGCCTGGGCATGTCCCAGTGGGGCGCAAAGGGAATGGCCGATGCCGGGTATGATTACCAGAGCATTTTGCAACACTATTATCAAAACGTAACCATTACGAAGGACTGACTTTTAAAATGAATGTAGATTTATATGATTTTGAACTGCCTGAACGACTGATTGCTCAGACGCCGCTGCTTGACCGGACGGCCTCGCGGCTGCTTACTTTAAATAAAGAGACAGGCCATGTCGAACACCATCAGTTTTCTCATATTCTTGAAGAGTTGAAGCCCGGAGACACGCTGGTGCTGAATGACACGAGAGTGCTCCCGGCCCGCTTATTCGGTACGAAAGAAGATACCGGGGCCAAGGCCGAAGTGCTCCTGCTCAAAAACCTGAGCGGAGACAAATGGGAAACGCTGGTGAAACCCGGGAAAAAGCTGAAAAAAGGTTCGGTGATCGTCTTCGGCGACGAGCTTAAAGCCGTCGTGGAAGAAGAAGGCGAGATGGGCGGCCGGGTGCTGAACTTCATTTACAGAGGCATCTTTAATGAGATCCTTGACCGGCTCGGTCAAATGCCTCTTCCTCCATATATTAAGGAGAAGCTGGACGATAAAGAGCGGTACCAGACAGTGTATGCTCGTCATGAGGGATCGGCGGCGGCGCCGACAGCCGGGCTGCATTTTACGGAGGAGTTGCTGGATCAAATCCGGGCAAAAGGGGTCACGATCGCTTTTGTAACGCTTCATGTCGGATTGGGCACGTTCCGTCCGATGTCGGTGGATCGGGTGGAGGATCATGTGATGCATGAGGAATATTATATTCTTCCACAGGAAACGGCGGATATTCTGAACGAGACGAAAGCCAGAGGCGGCCGCGTAGTGGCGGTAGGAACCACTTCGGCGCGCACCCTGGAAACGGTGGCAGGCAAATGCGAAGACGGAAAAATCGTCAAATCCAGCGGCTGGACCGGCATTTTTATATATCCGGGCTACAATTTCCGGCTGGTGGATTGTCTGATTACCAATTTCCATTTGCCGAAATCCACGCTGGTCATGCTGGTTAGCGCTTTGGCCGGCCGGGAACGTATTCTTGCAGCCTACCGGGAAGCGGTCGAGCAGGAATACCGGTTCTTCAGCTTTGGGGATGCCATGTTTATTTACTAATAGATTGTTAGAGGATGGTTGATCAGATTGGCAGCAGCGATTACTTACGAACATATCAAAACGTGCAAGCAGTCCGGTGCAAGGCTCGGCCGGGTGCATACGCCGCATGGCGTTATTGAAACGCCGATTTTTATGCCGGTGGGCACGCTGGCCACGGTAAAAACAATGAGTCCGGAAGAACTAAAGGAAATGGAAGCGCAAATTATTTTGTCCAACACGTACCATTTGTTTCTTCGTCCCGGGCATGAAATCGTCCGCGAAGCGGGCGGACTTCATAAATTCATGAACTGGGACCGCGCCATCCTGACGGACAGCGGGGGGTTTCAGGTGTTTTCCCTCAGCGACATGAGAAAAATCACCGAAGAAGGCGTGCATTTCCGTTCCCATCTGAACGGGGACAAGCTGTTCCTTTCTCCGGAAAAAGCGATGGAGATTCAAAACGCCCTCGGTTCTGATATTATGATGGCCTTTGACGAATGTGCCCCTTATCCGGCTGAACACAAATACGTGAAAGATTCGCTTGAACGCACCACAAGATGGGCGGAGAGATGCCTGGAAAGCCATGCCCGCCCTCATGACCAGGGCTTGTTCGGCATTGTTCAGGGCGGGATGTTCGAGGACCTGCGCAAGCAGAGCGCCCGTGATTTGACTTCCCTGGATTTTCCGGGTTATGCTATTGGTGGACTGAGTGTAGGTGAGCCTAAACACCTAATGTATGAAGTGCTCGATTACACGGTACCCTTACTGCCGAGTGACAAACCCCGTTATCTGATGGGTGTAGGTTCACCGGATGCGCTTATAGAAGGCGCGATCCGCGGCGTGGACATGTTTGATTGCGTGCTGCCGACCCGGATCGCCCGCAATGGAACAACCATGACCAGCCAAGGAAGACTGGTAGTCCGCAATGCCCAGTATGCCCGTGATTACGGCCCGTTGGATCCGGAATGCGATTGCTATACTTGCCGGAATTATTCACGTGCATATCTTCGCCACTTGATTAAAAGCGACGAGACGTTTGGCCTGCGGTTAACTACTTACCATAATCTGCATTTCCTGCTGAACTTGATGAAGCAGGTGCGTCAGGCGATTATGGAGGACAGACTGCTCGACTTCCGGGATGAATTTTTCGAGAAGTACGGTTTGTTTGGCAACGAAAAAGGGTTTTAAAATCATTTGTTTTTAAGTAAAGGGGGATTTTACATGCATATGTTTTCGTATGCAGCGTCTAGTGGAGGAGGAGGCGGTTCCTTTATCGGGATCATCGTTCCTTTTGTCATCATGTTTGCCGTATTTTATTTTCTGCTGATTCGTCCTCAGCAAAAGAAACAAAAAAACCGCAGCTCCATGCTTAAAGAGTTGAAAAAAGGGGACAAAATCGTTACCATCGGGGGTCTTCATGGAACGATCGTTGAACTGACCGACGATGTTGTTGTGATCCGTGTCAACGATGTCACCAAAATGACGTTTGACCGCAGCGCGATCAGCCACAGCGTGGCTTCCGCTCCGGGTGAAAAGACGACGACAGCTTAAATCCAGATCACGGCTAAAAAGCCGGCTTACAGCGAAAACGCTGCAGCCGGCTTTTTATTTTGCGTATAAGGATATGCAGGGAACTGCCTGCTATAAATTAGCGCTGCCGGAGCAGCACCGGTTTCACGGAGGAATCCCGCACCGTGCCGGAAGCCCAGCGGACGGCCAGCGTGGTAGCCAGTGCGGATAACACCAGCCCGCCGAGCATATCCGTCAGCCAATGGATGCCCATGTAAAAAATCGTAAAAATGATGATCACAGCAATCGTACAGGCAATGGCCGCCCATCTGCGGTTGCCGGAACGGACGGCCAGGATGGCCATGGAAACGGAAATCGAGGTGTGCAGGCTCGGAAAACAGTTGTTGATACCCGACAGCGGCCGATAGACCTCTTCAAACTTCGGGTAAGCTTCCAGCATATAAAACGTAACACCCGCCGGCGGGTAAGACCAAACCTCGTTGATCGGGAAAAACAGGAAAAAGGGAATCGCGATCGCGTAATTCAAAAGCACCGTATAGCAGGTGGCGAACAAAAACTTTTTATTCTGCTGGCCCGCATAGATCCCGATGGAAGCAACAAGAACGGACTGTAAAATAATGACGTAGAAAAAGGCAGAGACCTGGGATACCCATGCATGGTGGAACAGCTGCTGAAAATCCCGGACAAAATGACCTTCAATCCCGAAAAACAAAGGGGTAAAGTCTTTGCGCTCAGGGAGCATGTTCTCCAGCTTCAATTCGTATTTGTTGACTAGAAGCACGCCGCCCATAGCCGCGAATACAAGCAGAAACCGCCAGGAATGAAGCAGTTCATAAACGAAACGGTAAGCGGCGGATAAAGGATTCCGGCCCGTTCCCGCGTAAATGAATACGGCTGTCATCAACACGGTTAATCCGGATACATAATACATAGATTCATAAAGCAAAGCGGGTATAGCCTCCTCTGGATTCAAAACTCCGATTTAAATAGTTTATCATACCGGAAGTGAGAGAGGGTATCCCTTCTTAAGCAATCTCAGTTTTTTCTAGCGTTTTTGCCGAAGATCCCTCCGGTTGCCCCGATCAGGAAGGCGGGAATCAAATAGAGGAAATCTCCGCCGTCAAAGGAAGAATCCAGAGCGAGAAAGCTGATCACAAACAGAAGCACGGCATAAAGCGTGCCGGTAATTCCCCCTTGGTACCAGCCTTTGCGTTCGCTTCTTTTGCCCGATACAAAGCTGCCGAAAAGCACGGCTGCCGCGTGAACGACATACGTAAAAGTAGACAGCTTCGTTTCCTCAAGGCTGGACCATCTTAGCAGCAGAGAGAGAAGCAGGGCGCCCAGCATCATCCATAAATAGGCGTACCATAGTCCGGAAAGCGTGGGGCCGGCAATGCGGAAAGGGATAAAACGGCGGATGTGTTGCATAAATAACCTCCTTAACGTTTTTATATATTTAAAAGGGATGGGCAAGCTTGGCCAGCGTTAACGAAACCATTTTCCAAAGACAGGCACCCGCTGCAGATCGAACCGGTCGATCAAACCTGTAGCGAAGGTCAGGATCAGGTAAAGCACAAAAGCCACGGCCGCAGAAAAAACAAATTGAAGGAGCGCCGTAGGCGCAAGACGGATCTCATGGTACAGGTAGCTGGCGCAGCCGGCCATGATGACCATCCCGCAAACGACCTTCACGGCATCCATCAGGGGAAATCGGTATTGAAGCGCCCGGGAAACGGCCATGCCGTGCAGAAGGGTGACGATAATGATATTAACGATGCTTGCGATAATAGCGCCGTAAATGCCAAGCGCGGGGTTGGAGGCGAGATAGAGAATCAGAACGATTTTGATAACGGCTCCGATCAGCGTGTTGGTCAAGGCGGTTCCGGGTTTGTCGAGAGCTTGCAGGGTAGCCTGCAGAGGGGCCTGGGCATACATAAACATGGCGAACGGCGCCATCGCCTTTAACATGCCGGCGATTTCGGTGTTGTTATAGAGCAATTGGCAGAGCGGTTCGGCCAAAACGTACATGACGACGGCGAACGGAGCGCCGGTGACAAGGGCCAGCCGCAGGGACTGGTGGAGACGTTTGTGGATCGTCTTTTTGTCCCCTTTGGCCTGGGCTTCGGCAAGAGACGGCACCAGCGATATGGCCAGCGAAGTCGTAAGGGCGCCCGGCAGCAGCAGCACGGGAACGACCATGCCCTGCAGCGCTCCATATTGGGCGGTTGCGACAGCGGTGGCTACACCGGCAATAGCCAGGCTTTGAGCCGTGGTAATGGATTCGAGCAGGTAAGATAAAGAGCCTACAAGGCGCCCGCCGGTAACGGGAACGGCAATTCTTAAAATCCGCCGCAGCGTATACAGAAAACCGGTTTGTGCGGATTTGGAGGAAGATGAATATGGGGTGTTTCCGGCTTTGGCGTTTGGCATCTCAACGCCTTTTGTTGTCTCTGTCCGTTCCGTATTTGTTGCGTCGTTTTTCTTCTCTCTGCTGCGGTGTACAAAAAACTGCCACAGCAAGGCGATCAGCGCGATCGCTTCCCCGGCGAGAACCCCGAGCATGGCCCCGGCGGCGGCATAAGCGATGCCCATCGGGAGAAACAAGGTGGCGAACCAAAGCTGGCAGAGAATCCGGGCCATCGTTTCCAGAATTGATGAGCTGGCTGAGGGAATCATGTTCTGTTTGCCCTGAAAATATCCCCTGAAGACGGAAGAAACGGCAACGATCACAATCATGGGACTCATGCTGATAAAGGAAGGATAAACGCGGGCATCGGTCAGCACATGGCGCATCAGCCAAGGAGCAGCCAGCAGGGAAAGGACCATAAACAGGAACCCGGCCGTTCCGGATAAAATAAGGCTTGTGCGCAGGATCGCGCGGGATTTTTCAGGTTTCCCTTCCGATTCGGCTTCCGCAATCAGTTTGGCAATGGCCAGAGGGATGCCGCCCGAAATGATCGTGACCAGCACGAGAAAAAAAGGATAACCCAGCTGGTACAGGCCGACCCCTTCCGCGCCAATGACTCTGGGCAGCAGAATTCGGGGAATGAAGCCCAAGATCCGGTTTACGATGCCTGCGGCAAGCAGAATCATAGTTCCGCGAATAAAAGATTGTTTGTTCAAGTGGAGTCCCTCTTCTCTTTCGAAATCCTGGGCAGCGCAATCAGGTGGTTGATATATGGATATGCCCAACCTGTCCAGCTTCATGACAGCTACTTTTGTTCATAATGTGTTAACTTTTTGAAGAAGCAGGAATTGGGAAGAGAAAGCCCGAAATATTATCCTTCTAGCGGCGTTTTTAAATGGTATAATGGCGAAGAGGTTGCTGTTAACCTACGAGGAGCGAAAGGAGTCTAACCAAGATGGCTGATGAAGAAATCAACGACCAGGAACTGATTAAAGCCATTGACCAGCTCTGTCAAAGCAAAGCTGAGGAGTTCCGCCTGTTCGGCTACGAGCATGTCACGCAGGCCGACGTATGGGAATGTATCAGCTCGAAATACAAAAAGGAAGGGATCCCGCCCGTTCACCGGCTGGTCAACGATATCCTGACTTTAAAAGTAACGACCTTTATGAATTATTTGACGCTTTCCGCCTATCGTGGATCCCGCTTTGAATGATCGGGGTTCTTTTTTTGCCTGGGGAGTCCATAATTTGACAAGCTGCAACTTGTTTCTGACAAATTGACGGCATTTTCCTGCATGGCTATAATAGGAATATTGAGAATGAAAGGGGAACAAATAACGGGATGAAAAGAATCGTCACATTCATAGCCGTAGTGGTAATCACCATTGGGGTTATGGCCGGGACAAGCCCTTGGTTGATCAATAAGATGGAACTGGGCCTGGACTTGAAGGGCGGGCTTGAGATTTTGTATCAAGCGACACCTTTGGAGAACGGCGCCAAAGTTACCAAGGAATCCCTGACACAAACGGCACTCAGTCTTGAAGAACGTTCCAATGTGCTTGGCGGGACGGAACCTGAAGTTACCACGGAAGGAACGGACCGCATCCGGATCAAAATTCCGGGCGTGGCAAACAGCGAGGAAGTCCGCAAAAAGCTGAGTGAACCGGCATCGCTGACTTTCCGCAGTAAAGACGGTACAGAAAAAGAAGCCAATCAGTATAACAAGGTCGAGCTGATCGGCAGTGACTTCGCCGAGAATGGCGCAAGCATCACTTATGACCAATTAAACCGTCCGCAAATCAGTATCAAATTAAAAAGCAAAGAGAAGTTTGCTGAAGTAACCAAACGTCTGGCGGCTAAACCTGCGGGTTCCCCGGAAAGACAACTTGCGATTTTCCTGGATGACCAGCTGCTTTCCGCTCCTGAGGTCCAGCAAGAACTGAATCAGGGCACGGCCGTCATCACGGGTTCCTATACGCTTGATGAAGCGAAAGAGCTGAGAGATACGATTAATCTCGGCGCCTTGCCGCTCAAACTGACGGAGAAATATTCCCAGGTTGTAGACGCGACATTGGGTAAATTGTCTCTGCATCAAACGCTTTTGGCAGGCGGAATTGCATCCGTTGTCATTTTGCTGTTTATGATGATCATTTATCACCTTCCTGGCGTTATCGCCAGCTTTACCCTGATTTCCTACGTCTGGATGATGCTTCTGGTCTTCCATTTTGCAGGAGTTACCCTTACGCTTCCGGGTATAGCGGCGTTTGTTCTTGGGATCGGAATGGCGGTTGACGCCAATATCATTACGGATGAACGGATCAAGGAAGAGCTTAGAAGCGGCAAAAGCATCATGTCTGCCGTCAAAGCGGGCAACAGGGTTTCATTCCGTACGGTTATGGACGCTCACGTAACTACGTTTATCGCCGCAGCTGTCATGTATTGGATGGGGACAGGCTCCGTTCGGGGGTTTGCGCTCGTTCTAATGATCGACATCGTGGTGAGCATTATTACGAACATTTTCTTCTCCCGCTATCTGCTTGTGCTTCTGGTGAAGGGAAATGTCATCAAGAAACCGGGCTTGCTTGGTGTTAAGGAGAGTGAAATCGGTGCCCTCTAATCCAAAAGAAAAAACAGTTGAAAATCAAAAAACAAGATGGAATTGGGATTTCATCAAATACAGTAAATTCTTTTATACCTTTTCGATTTTAATCACCATTGTAGGGATTATAAGCCTGCTGGTATTCCAATTGAATTACGGTGTAGATTTCCGCTCCGGCTCCAATGTGGATATCTCGGCCAAACAGCTGAATAAGGCTAAAATTCAAGAAGTGCTGAACGAGGCCGGACTAGGCCAGCGGGATATGGTCATTACGCCGGGTGCCCAGCAGAGCAGCGTCCGCTTCTCGGATGTATTGACCGAAGCGGATCAGAGCAAACTGCAAGCGGCCGTAACAAATAAGCTGGGCAAAGACGCCTCCACCGAAATCAATACGGTAGATACGGAAATTGCCAAAGAGCTTGAACGGAACGCTTTGATTGCCGTGCTTGTCGCAAGCTTGGGCATTATCATTTACGTAACGATCCGTTTCGAATGGCGTTTTGCCGTTGCGGCTATCGTTGCCTTGCTCCATGACGCTTTTATGGTCATTGCTGTGTTTTCGATCTTCCGCCTGGAAGTCAACCTGACCTTTATTATCGCGCTGCTCACCATCGTCGGTTATTCCATTAACGACACGGTCGTTATCTTCGACCGGATTCGTGAGAACATGCGTTTTGCGAAAGTGAAGACCCGGCAGGATCTGCATGCCGTAGTCAACAAAAGTATCTCTCAAACGATGACCCGATCGATCAACACGGTATTTACCGTATTTATTGCTTCCGTAGCCTTGCTGATTTTCGGCAGCGAATCGATTCGGATGTTCTCGCTTGCCATGGTCATCGGTTTGCTGTTTGGTGCTTATTCCTCTATCTTTATCGCGAGCCCGCTTTGGTTCCTGCTTAAAGGTAAAAACGTGAACACTAGCAAAAAGACGGCTAAGGCGACCAGTTAAGCCATAATTTAAAAGTGCAAAGCCGCGTCGCCTTGACGCGGCTTTACACTTTTCCGGGGTTTTAAACGATACTGTTTAAACCATAAAATTGAATTTTTATGGAATAAGCAAGGGGGACTAGCATGATTAACCGGCAAAGGGGTCAAATGGATGGAGCTGCCTTGGCGGGGGCGGTGAATCGTCTTACTCTCGCCTTGTTCAAAGGGGCTGTCGGCTGGCTGGGCGGCAGCAGGGCTTTATTGTCGGATGCTTTGTTTTCTGCGGGAGAAGCGATTCAGGTTCTTGCAGGAGTTAGACGGGGGAGAGCGGAAGGCCCATTCTCCGAAATTTCCGGCTCCCCGAAGGAAAAACAAGCGGATAACGGATTGCTTTTCATCGCTGTTTTAGGTCTTATCCTGGTGTGGGGCGCCGCCCAGTCGATCGCTGCTGCCATAAAAGCCTTAATGGAATCGGATACGCCTGCGCCTCATTATGCCGCGGGAATGGCAGCGGTTTTATCCATCGGCATCAATGAGTTGGTATTCCAGGTGAGATTCCGTCAAGCCGCTCAAGCCGGCCAGCGAAAAAAGCTCTTGTCCGAGCATCGTATTTCTATTCTTTCTTCGCTTATTGTGCTGGCCGGCGTCATTGGCGCGATGACCGGCGACCTGCTGGAGAACGATGTTCTGCTTGATTTTGACCCTGCCGCGGCGATTCTTGTGGCGGTTATGGTGCTTTGGAAAGCCGGGCGAATGCTGGTTCAGGGACTCTCCGCCTCTGCTGCGAAGCGGGAACCCGGCTACGATACTCAGCAGATGCTGGAAACGGTTCAGCGGGTATACGGCGTAATTACGGTCGAGCAGCTTCACATTGCCGAGCAGGGGAATAGACTTGCGGTTCATGTCCAGATCAGTGTAAATCCACGCATTTCCATGCACGAAGCTGTTGAGATTGCCGGAAGGGCCAAGGTGCTGCTGCTGACCAGATTCTCTTTTATCCAAGAGGCTGAAGTCCGCGTAATGCCGTACGAACCGGGTTATCCCTATAAAAGCAATTACGAAAATCAAGATAATGATGAAACATTGCTGCAATGAATATATATTTTTATAGAAAAAGAGCAGGAGGTGGTTTCTGGTGCTGCATGCCCATTATCGCTGGAGTACCCTTCAGCCTGATCAACAGGCGGTGGCCAAGCTGGCGTCGGAACTGAAGCTGCCTGAAATGGTGGCTTCCCTGCTTGTGACACGCGGGTTTGACACGGCCGAAAAGGCCGAAGCTTTTTTATACGCCGGTACGGAAGGATTACATGACCCCTTCAGCCTGCATGGTATGGAGAAAGCGGTCAGCCGGATTCGGGAAGCGCTGGCAAGCCGGGAGCGCATTTTGATTTATGGCGACTATGATGCAGACGGAGTTTCATCAACTTCGCTGATGATTCGTTTGATGGAGCATTTGCAGGCAAATTTTGAATGGTATATCCCCCACCGCTCCAAAGAAGGGTACGGCTTGCACAATCATGCGCTGGAAGCCGCGGCGCAGCGCGGCGTAACCTTGGTGGTTACGGTGGATACGGGCATTAGCGCTGTTCAGCAGATTGCTTTTGCCAAAACGCTGGGCATGGATGTAGTGGTGACCGATCACCACGAACCGCCGGCTGTTTTGCCTGAAGCCTATACCCTTGTGAATCCGAAGCTGCCTTTCTGTCCCTATCCGTTTAAAGGGCTGGCAGGGGTAGGCGTTGCTTATAAACTGGCCTGCGCCCTGGTGGAGGAGGTACCGTCTTCATGGACACAGCTTGTAGCGCTGGGTACGGTGGCGGATTTGATGCCTTTGACGGGCGAAAACCGGATTCTGGTTACCCAAGGCCTGGCTTCTCTGGCGGAGGAACCGTTGACCGGGATGTCTGCTTTGCTGCAGGTTTCCGGAAGCACGGCCATAAATTCCACGACGATCGGTTTTGCGATGGCGCCGCGGATCAATGCCAGCGGTCGGCTGGCACATGCCAAAGATGCGGTTGAGCTGCTGATCACCGCCGATCCGGACACTGCTGCTTCCATAGCGGACAGGCTGGATTTGTTGAACCGCGAACGCCAGCAGATCGTGGACGAGATCGTTCAGGAAGCGGTTCATCAGCTGGAGGAAAACAACCCGGACGGAAAAATTCCTTCCGTCATCGTGTTGGCCGGCGAAGGCTGGAATGTCGGCG
Source organism: Paenibacillus mobilis (assembly GCF_058267595.1). Taxonomy (NCBI): domain Bacteria; kingdom Bacillati; phylum Bacillota; class Bacilli; order Caryophanales; family Paenibacillaceae; genus Paenibacillus; species Paenibacillus mobilis. The sequence goes on along the minus strand of NZ_JBZCMS010000009.1, from coordinate 210,150 downwards.
TTGTTGGCATTGTCGCTTCCAAAATCGTGGAAAAATATTACCGGCCCGTGCTCATTCTTGGCATCGATGCCGAAACAGGCATGTGCAAGGGCTCAGCGCGTTCCATCCCCGGCTATGACATGTATGAAGCGCTGACGGAATGCGCGGACCTTCTGGACCATTATGGCGGGCACCCCTCGGCAGCGGGTATGTCGCTGCACCGCGATCAGCTGGGGGCATTCAGCGAACGACTGAATGCCTACGCCGGCAAGGTGATGACGGAGGAACATTACATACCGATGCTGACGGCCGATTTGGAATGTTCGCTGGACGAAATTAACGTGAACTCGATCGAGCTGTTGTCCAAGCTAGAGCCGTTTGGGATGAACAACGGATGCCCGCGGTTTCTGATCCGGGGGGCCCAAATCCTCGAATGCCGCCAGATGGGCAAGGACCGCAGGCATTTGAAGATTACGCTGAAGCAAAAGGGCAGCGTGATCGAAGCCGTGGCTTTTGGAAAAGGTCCCTGGGCCGATCTCTTGACCGAAGGAGCCCAAATGAATTTAGTGGCCGAAGCCAGCATCAACGAATGGAACGGCTCGCGCAAAGCCCAGCTGATGCTCATGGACGGAGCGGTAGAGCATACGCAGATTTTTGATTATCGAGGTATCAAAAATCCTTGGCATAAGCTGGACGAGTTGTTTGAATATTGGCGGACTTCATCCGCAGCGGGCAAAGGACAGGCGGCCCTGATCGCAAGGGCGGACGCGGGGACGAAGTTATTTAGGCAATTGCGGGAACTGCCGGTTTGGGTATATGATAGGAACGCTGGTCTGATCATGGAATCCGCTGAAGCGGCGGTCAGCTGCCGCCCGGAGGACGTTACCGTGCTGTTTGTCGCGGACGCGCCCGAAACGCCGGAGCAGCTAAACTCCCTGATTGCTTCTTTTGGAGCAGTGGAACGGATCTATCTCCTGCATTCGGCGGGAGAGGTATCGGAACGTGTGGAAAGCCCCACGCGGGAGCAATTTAAACAAGTGTATGCGCTGCTTCGCAAAGCGGCCGAACATGCAGTGTCTGAAGCGAAGCTGATCAGCTGGCTGTCTGGACAAACCCGGCTTTCGCCCCGGATGGTTACAAAGACGCTGGCGATTTTTGAAGAATTGAACTTTATTTCAAAAGACCGGGGAATGATAAGTTTAAATCCGTCTCCGGCCAAAAAACCTTTGGAATCGTCCATACGCTACAATGAATTGAGCCTGCTGGCGGAAATGGAGCATTATTTGCTTTATGCCGGCATTTCAGAGCTGACAGAATGGATTCTAAGCAGAATGAAAGGGGTATCCTGATTTCTGCTGGAGGACTGGAACATTTTTAGGAGGAGATTAAACCGTGAATTTCAAAGATTACATCCGGGTGATCCCGGATTTTCCCCAACCTGGCATCAGCTTTAAAGATATTACAACCCTGCTGAATGACGGGGCCAAATATCGTGAGGCGATTGAGGAAATGAGAAAAATGATCGCCGATCTGAAGATCGACCTGATCGCCGGTCCGGAAGCCCGCGGTTTTGTAGTTGGCGCGCCGCTCGCTTATGCGCTTGGCGTAGGTTTTGTGCCAATTCGCAAAAAAGGGAAACTTCCTTTCGATACGATTGAAGTCTCTTACGATCTGGAATATGGCACGGATGTGCTGGCTATGCACAGCGACGCCGTTAAACCGGGCCAAAATGTGCTGATCGCTGACGATCTGCTGGCTACGGGCGGAACAATCGCTACATGCGTAGACCTGATTCGCCAGGTTGGCGGCCATGTGGTCGGCGCAGCCTTCATGATTGAACTGCAGGATCTGAACGGCCGCGATAAGCTGCCTGACGTGGAAGTATTTACGTTGACCCAATATCCTTTTTAAGGAACACGAAAAAAGAGCAGCCATGGCCTATATGGGTCAAATGGTACATAAAAGGACCGCCTTACAGGGCGGTCCTTCAGGCTGTCGAGAAAGTCTCGACAGCCTTCTTTATGTGTGTTTATTTTAAGACGACACCGCGTTAATGTTGTATAATAATAGGTAACTACTCATGAACGGAAGGTGTTTTGGAATGCTGAGATCTAACCGGGAAAAACAACAAAGCTATGAATTTGTATCTATTGAGGAGTTGGTTCCGCAGGATCACTTGCTTCGGAAAGTGGATAAATATATCGACTTCTCCTTTATTGAGGATAAGGTTCGTCCTCTATATTCCGCAGATAACGGGCGACCGGCCATCGATCCGGTTGTTCTATTTAAGATGATTTTTCTCGGTTATTTTTACGGCATTCGCTCGGAACGCCAGTTGGAGCGCGAGATTCAAACCAATGTCGCTTACCGCTGGTTTTTAGGTCTGGGTCTAACCGACAAAGTCCCGGATCACTCCACCATTAGCTGGAATCCGCGTACTCGGTTTAAGGATACCAGCATTTTTCAGGAGATTTTTGACGAAATCGTCCTTCAAGCCATTTCGCACAAAATGGTGGGCGGACGGGTGCTCATTACGGATTCGACTCACGTAAAAGCCAATGCCAACAAGCACCACTATACCAAGCAGGAAGTCCTGCAAAACACCAAAGACTACCTAGACGAACTCAATGAGGCTGTGGCGGAGGACCGCAAAACGCACGGAAAAAAGCTCTAAAAGCACGAGAGGAAGTGAACGAAACCAAAGAAATAAAAGTGAGCACCACCGACCCGGATAGCGGCTATATGATGCGCGACGGCAAACCGGAAGGGTTCTTCTATCTCGACCACCGGACGGTGGATCTGAAATACAATCTCATTACCGATGTCCATGTCACGCCGGGAAATGTCCATGATTCGGTTCCGTATTTGTCCCGATTAGACCGCCAAAGAGAACGTTTTGGATTCCAGGTTGAAGCTGTAGCCCTGGATTCGGGGTATTTAACAACGCCGATTTGCCGAGGTTTACAGAAGCGAAAGATATTTGCCGTTATTGCTCACCGGAGATTTCATCCGAAGCAAGGTTTGTTTGCCAAATGGAAGTTTACTTACGACGCTGAAAGTGACTCCTATACCTGCCCGGAAAAACACCAACTGACCTACCGGACAACCGACCGGAAGGGTTACCGGCAGTATGCGTCAGATCCGGCGCATTGCAAGACTTGCCCGATGCTTGCCGGGTGCACTCATTCCAGGAACCACCGGAAGGTACTGACTCGGCATGTCTGGGAAGACTGCAAAGATGAGGTCCGAAACAACCGGCTAAGCCGAGATGGCAAGCAGCTATACCGAAAACGAAAAGAAACGATTGAGCGAAGCTTCGCGGATGCTAAAGAGCTCCATGGGTTTCGCTATTGCCGTTTGCGCGGACTCTCAAACGTCACCGAACAGGCGTTGATGACGGCCGCCGTACAGAACATGAAGAAGATGGCGATCCACCTGGATCGCCTGGAGAAACAGGGGTAAACCCTGTTTTTTGATACCAAAGATTAGGTATTGAACAGACAAAAAGAAACCCTCGTCTAAAAGACGGGGTTTCTCGACACTCTGAAGGACCGCCTTACAGGGCGGTCCTTTTTAATGCTTTTTTATAGCTGCATGAAGTATGACGGGTTTGGCCGGGGAGGGCGTGAGAGCCGTCCCTTAGTCCGGATTTTTGACCGGAGGGGCCTGTTCGCTCGAATCGTTGGACAGCCCGGTCACCTGGAGGAGTCGGAAAAACAAGCTCAGTAAAATGCCTACGATCGTTGCGAGCGCCATTCCTTTAAGCTGCACGGAACCGAAGGTCACCGTTGCTCCGCTGAGGCCGGTCACCAGCACTATCGTAGTAAGCAGCAAATTTTGAGCTTTGGAATAATCGACCTTTTGCTCAACCAGGATACGCAGTCCGGAAGCCGCGATTACCCCGAATAGTAGAAGGGAAACGCCGCCCATCACCGGTGTAGGGATCGCAGCGATCGCTCCGGTAAAGGTACCGGAGAAAGATAAAACGATCGCGATAACGGCCGCTCCGCCGACAACAAATATGGAGTAAACGCGGGTCAGCGCCATCACTCCGATATTTTCCCCGTAGGTCGTATTCGGCGTGGAACCAACGAAACCGGACAGGATCGTGGAAATCCCGTTGCCGAGCAGCGAACGGTCCAGACCGGGATCCTTGGACAAATTTTTGCCGACGATATTGCCGGTTACAAGCAGGTGCCCTATATGCTCTACGATAACGACAAGCGAAACCGGAATGATGGTCAGTATAACGGACCAATTAAAAGTAGGCGTGGTAAAGGTCGGCAGCTGAACCAGGTTAGAATCCCGAATGGCAGACGTATCGATCAGCCCGAGCGGGAAAGAGAGAATATAACCAACCGCGATGCCGATCAGGATATGGATGATTTTCGGAAATCCCCGGAACATGACGGCTCCCAGCAGAGTAACGGCAAGAGTAACCAGCGACAGGGTAATCACTTTGCCATCCGGCACCCAGGCGGCAGGATCTGCCCCGTCAGGCGCAATCAGGCCGGCCATCTGGGCCGCCTCCGGAATAAGCTCCAGGCCGATCAGCGCTACGATCGCACCCATGGCGGCTGGCGGGAATACAATATCCAACCAGCCAGTACCGGCGAAATGAATGATGATCGCCACAGCCGCAAAAATAATCCCGGTAACCACAAAAGCCCCCAGGACCAGCGAATAGCCGTCGGCATTAAAGCCGTATTTCCCCAATACGGTGGTCACCGGTGCTATAAAAGCAAAGCTCGAGCCTAGGTAAGCGGGGATTTTTCCTTTGCAGATCAGGATGTACAGCAGGGTTCCAATCCCGTTCATCAGCAAAATGGTTCCCGGATCGACATGGAACAGATTAGGCACCAGAATGGTGCTTCCGAACATGGCAAAAAGATGCTGAAGGCTCAGCAGCAGCCCGGGCCCGAACGGCAGCTTTTCATTAACTTGAATTTCACGTTGCACGTTGTACGCTCCTCATTGTTAATATATTCCATACATTAGTGTGTCCTCAATCTTAATAGCTTATAGAGTCAGGCTTCATTTTTCAATAACGATTTTAATATTTACCCAAATTCTTTACTAAGCCTTCATGGAGAATGGTTGACGCGGCCTGACGCAAGAGGCATAATTATAGGAAATCACTATTCAGGAACCTGATGCCGGAAGAGCTATGAACAGGTTCCCTTTTAATATTTCAAAGGACGGAATCAACCTATTTTACGTATAAATGAACAAGGCCTAACCAGCCGCCGCATTCGGAGAATTCCTGGGCGTTCATTTATGAATAGAAAGGATACGACAACGATTCAATGGGTATACAGCGATTACTTGAAAAGGCGTCCGCCTATATCACAGAAGCCGATTTGGACCGCATCCGCGAAGCCTATGAATTCGCCGAACAGGCTCACCACGGCCAAGTCCGCAAATCCGGGGAACCCTATATTCTTCATCCGCTCGCTGTAGCGGATATTGTCGTTAATATGGGCATGGATGTTTTGTCCATCATTGCGGCGCTGCTGCATGACGTAGTGGAGGATACGACGGTTTCCCTGAAGGAGATCGAGGACCAGTTCGGCAGCGGCTGCGCCATGCTGGTGGATGGTTTAACCAAGCTGGAACGCATCCGATTCCAGTCGAAGGAAGAGCAGCAGAACGAGAACTACCGCAAAATGTTTATCGCTATGGCCCAGGATATCCGGGTAATCGTAATTAAGCTTGCAGACCGCCTGCACAACATGCGCACGCTGAAATATCAGTCGGAGGAAAGCCAGCGCAGAATCGCTTACGAAACGCTGGAAATTTTTTGTCCCATCGCCCACCGGCTCGGTATTTCCGCGATCAAATGGGAGATGGAGGACATCGCCCTTCGTTATCTAAATCCCCAGCAGTATTACCGGATTGCCAATTTGATGCATAAAAAACGGGCGGAACGCGAAGCTTTTATCGATTCCGTTATTTCGCGCATTTCCGAGAAGCTGGACGAAATGGGCGTGGTAGCCGATCTTTCCGGACGCCCTAAACATATTTACAGCATTTATAAGAAAATGACGTCCAAAAACAAACAATTCAACGAGATTTACGATCTGTTTGCGATCCGGATTATCGTCGACAATATCAAGGATTGTTATGCGACGCTCGGAATTATTCATACCTTGTGGAAGCCGATGCCGGGCCGTTTTAAGGACTACATCGCCATGCCGAAAGAAAATATGTACCAGTCCCTTCACACTACGGTGGTGGGACCGAATGGCGAGCCGACGGAAGTCCAGATCCGGACTTGGGAAATGCACAAAACGGCCGAATTCGGTATCGCGGCCCACTGGGCTTATAAAGAAGGCGGCGGGGATACGTCCGGACCGGAGAGCAAAATGCCGTTCTTTAAAGAAATTTTGGAGCTTCAGCATGAAGCGCAGGATGCCTCGGAATTTGTGGAATCCCTGAAGATGGACTTTTTCTCTGATTTGGTTTTCGTGTTTACACCTAAAGGGGAAGTCATTGAACTGCCAATGGGCTCCGTACCGCTTGATTTCTCTTACCGGATTCATACAGAGGTAGGGAACCGAACGATCGGGGCCAAGGTGAACGGACGGATCGTACCGCTTGATCACAGGCTGAAAAACGGTGATATCGTTGAAATTTTGACCTCCAAACATTCTTATGGACCCAGCCAGGATTGGCTCAAAATTGCGCAGTCTTCACATGCGCGGAGCAAGATCAAGCAGTGGTTCAAGAAAGAAAAACGCGAAGAAAATGTCGAAAAAGGTCGAGATATGATTGAACGCGAGCTGCGGCGTTCCGGCTTTGAGCCTTCCGGTTTAATGACGGACGACAAGCTGCTGGATGTTGCCCGCAAGTTCGCCTTTAACGACATTGACGATATGTTGTCGGCGATTGGCTTTGGAGGCCTGACGGCGGCCCAATGCTGTACGAAGCTGACGGAGAAGCTCCGCAAGGAGCAGGAGGAAGCCGGACAAATCGAGCTGAGCTCGGAAGTCAAGGAAGTCAAATCCCAGCCGGATGAGAAGAAACACCGGCCGACTAACGGAGTAAAGGTGAAGGGCGTAGACAACCTTCTGGTACGTTTTGCCCGCTGCTGCAACCCGGTTCCGGGGGACGATATTATCGGTTACATTACCCGGGGACGCGGCGTTTCCGTTCACCGCAAGGATTGTCCGAACATTCCGGCCGGCGATGACGGGGAAGAAGCGGCACGCGTGATCGATGTAGAATGGGAAGCTGCGGTGGAAGCCAACTACAGCGTCGATATCGAGATCACGGGACATGACCGTAGAGGTTTGCTAAACGAGGTGCTTCAGGCGGTGTCCGAAAGCAAAACGAATATTTCGGCCGTATCCGGCCGCTCCGATAAAAATAAACTGGCTTTGATTCACATGACCATACTCATCCGGAATACGGATCATCTGCAGGCGGTTGTAGAGAAAATCAAACGGGTTCAGGATGTTTATTCCGTACACCGGATTATGCAATAAGCGCTAAGGAGATTTAGAAGATGCGGGTACTTGTACAGCGCTGCAAACGGGCGCAGGTAACAGTGGAAGGCGAAATAACAGGACAGATCGGCACAGGACTGTTGCTGCTTGTCGGGATTACCCATGACGATCAAGAAACGGACGCCGCTTATTTGGTGGAGAAAATTTCCGGCTTGCGTATTTTTGATGATGAAGACGGAACAATGAACCTCAGCGTGCTGGATGTCGGAGGAAGCATCCTGTCTGTTTCCCAATTTACGTTATATGGAGACACCAGGAAGGGGAAAAGACCGAGCTACAGCTCGGCGGCCGGCGGAGACAAGGCGGAACCGCTGTATAACCGGTTTAACGAGCTGCTTCGGGCCAAAGGGTTGACCGTGGAAACCGGTCGTTTTGGAGCCGATATGGACGTGGAACTGGTCAACTGGGGACCCGTAACGCTTTGGGTGGAAAGCCCGCAGAAATCATTCAGTAGGATTTAAGTCTTTAAATGAACCTCTATGCGGGAAAGGATTGGCCTTGCGCCATCCTGTGAACCTGCATAGAGGTTTGTTGTTCCGGGCATTCTTTAGGAGAAATGAATTAGCAAAGGGGTTCTTCTCTTGCGACAGCCGGACAAATCTTATGTTTGCCGCTCGGCCGCTTTTCATTTTCCCGGACATCTTCGCGAAGCCGCAGCGCTCAGCCGCCTAGCGGATGATGACAGGGGAGCCGCCCTGCAAGCGTTCAGGCCGCGGAAAGGCAGCCCAGGCCGGGGAGGGCGCTTGTCCTAAAAAGCCGCAGAAAGCATCCTGGTCCCGGGATGCTTTCTTCTTTTTGCAGAGCTTCAGCTGGCTTTCCGGCATTTCAAGGCTCTTGTTAGAAGCGGTACGCGACAGGGTAATAAACGTTTAGAAAGATTACACTGCTGGAAGGGAGAACGATTTTACGATGAGCAAAGTAGCTTTTTTGCTGGCGAATGAATTTGAAGATTCCGAAATGCAGGTTCCTTATGACGCAGTCAAGCAAGCTGGACATCAAGTCGATATTATCGGCCTTAAAGCCGGTGAAACCTTAAAAGGAAAAAAAGGCAAAGCCGAATATAAGACGGAAAAAGCCATTACAGACGTAAAAGCGGGGGACTACGATGCGGTGGTTATTCCGGGCGGTTCCTCGCCTGAAAACCTGCGGCTCGACCCGAATGTGCTGGAGTTCGTGAAGCAGTTTGACGATTCGAAAAAGCCGGTTGCGGCCATTTGCCATGGTCCGCAGATTTTGGCCAGCGCCGGTCTGCTCAGAGGCAGAACGATCACCTCGTATCCGCCTCTCGAGGTGGATATGGTGAATGCGGGAGCCAATTTTGTCGACCAGGAGGTTGTCGTGGACGGAAATTTTATTTCCTCCCGTACTCCGAAGGACGAACCGGCGTTTGTCCGCGAGCTGCTTCAAGTTTTGTAATAGAATTTTTCTAGCATTTCCAATCCGTAAAAGGGAGTGAAAATCATGTCCAAACATATCCAAGCTTATTTCAGGACCGAAGATGATGCTGAAAGCGCCAGATCCCGATTAATAGGGTACTCTTTGGATAATCTCGAGGTAGGCCGGCTGCAGGAAGGCATCGGGAACGACCGTGATATCTTGATTCCGGTGGCCCCGGTGGGGAATACCCCCGGCTTGTACGCGGGCGGAGCACAAACCGCTGGCGGAGTCGGCGGCGGCGTTTATACGACTCAAGGTGCGATTCCGCTTAACAACGTTAGAGATAACGATACGGAGGCCGAGCGGGACCGGCGGGAAGACCGGCCGGAAGACGGCGATTTGGAATTGGGTACTTATCCGGCCGTAGGGGATGATGATTACAGTGAACTTCATTATGTGCTCAGCGCCCGTGTGGACGATCAGTACTATGAAGAAATCGTTCAGAAGCTGAGAAACGAAGGCGGTTATGTAGAACGTTTTGATTAAGGTCAATGATCGCCTGGCGTTTGCTAAGCTTTGTAATATAACTGTAATATTAGAACCGTTTTGTTGTAATGTTGGCTGTTTATAATAAAGGCATGACCCCCTTTTTTAATATATGCTGTTGAACCTGCTGAATGAAGCAGGTTTTTTTCTTGTTTCTTTTCTTGACTTTGCCTCTTTAGTTCCTTAAAATCTAACAATAACAGTTATATTCGATATGTCGAATTTCGACGAAGGGACAAAGTACTTCAAACCCACTTCCACAGAGAGGAATTCCGGACCGCTGGACAGGCACAGGCTTAGGGCGGGCAGGCTGGAAGAATTCCGTAGATGGTTGAACGAAAGACCTCCTGGAGAACCTGCGGCGAACCTTGCAGTAGCCGTACGGCGTATGACGGGCGTTAACCGTTTAAGCGGCCGGTTGCATCGGATGCAGCCAGTCGGAATGTGGGTGGTACCACGGGCGACTTTAATTACGGTCCCTCGTCCCTGTTGCGTTAAGCATCAGAGGCGGGGGATTTTTTATTTGTATAACGAGAGAGAATTGGGAGGAACTAACGATGGCTTTTCAAAAACCGACAGGCACCCAGGATCTGCTTCCGGGTACTGTAGAGAAATGGCAGTTCGTAGAGGAAAAAGCACGCGATTTGTGCCGCAGATTTAATTACCGGGAAATCCGGACGCCGATTTTTGAGCAAACTTCCCTGTTCGAACGCGGCGTCGGCGAAACCACGGACATTGTCGAGAAAGAAATGTACACGTTTGAAGATAAAGGCGGCCGGAGCATGACGCTTCGTCCGGAAGGCACTGCCGGCGTGGTCCGTTCCTACGTGGAAAATAAACTGTATGGCGAACCTGATGTGAGCAAGCTTTATTACATCGGTCCGATGTTCCGTTATGAACGTCCGCAGGCCGGGCGTCAGCGCCAGTTCCACCAGTTCGGGATCGAGGCGTTCGGCGCCACCGATCCGGCGATTGATGCCGAAGTGATTTCCTTAGGCTATCAGTTCTGCATCGAGCTGGGACTGAAAGGCGTCAAGGTGGAAGTGAACTCCGTCGGCAATACCGCCGTACGGGCCGCTTACCGCGAAAAGCTGCTGGACTTCCTGCTGCCGATGAAGGACAGCTTGTGCAAGGACTGCCAGTCCCGGATTCACCGCAATCCGATGCGCGTGCTGGACTGCAAAACGGACCAGGAGAAATTCGTCAACGCGCCGTCGATCCTCGACAGCCTGGATGAGGAGTGCAGCACCCATTTTGAGCAGGTGAAAAAATACCTTGATGAAATGGGCGTTGATTACGCCGTAAACCCGCGTCTGGTGCGGGGATTGGACTATTACACGCTGACTGCCTTCGAATATAAGGCGCAAGGCATCGGTGCTATTGACACCGTGGGCGGCGGCGGCCGCTACAACGGTCTCGTCGGCGAAGTCGGCGGTCCGGACCAGCCGGGCATCGGGCTTGGCATCGGTCTGGAGCGGATTCAGCTCATTCTGGAGAACCAGGGCGTGGAAGTGCCGGCAGTCAAGCCGCTGGACGTCTACCTGGTAGCGCTGGGCGAAGCGGCCGAGCAGGAGATCACCAAGCAGCTGTTCAAGCTGCGCCAGGCCGGTTTCTCGGCGGAACGCGATTATCTGGGCCGAAAGATGAAAGCCCAAATGAAATCGGCAGACCGGATGCAGGCGCGCTACACGGCGATTCTTGGCGACGACGAGCTGTCGCGGGGCGAAATCGCGCTCAAGTCGATGGAGAACGGCGAGCAGAAAACGGTGAAGCTGTCCGAGCTGGCTGATGAGCTGAAATAAACCGTGATCAATGAAGAAATGAAGCAAGACGGATGATGCAAGCTAATCTTTTTTAGATCAACCAAATTTATATAAAAGGGAGTTAATTGTATGTCTAAGACAAGGACACATCATTGCGGCCAGATCACAGAGGCCCAAATCGGAGAAACGGTAACGCTGAACGGCTGGGTGCAGACCCGCCGCGACTTAGGGGGCGTACTGTTCATCGACCTGCGCGACCGCAGCGGCATTGTGCAGATCGTTTTTAACCCGGCTTATTCTGGCGAAGCTTTGACCATTGCGGACCGTGCGCGCAGCGAATACGTGTTGTCCGTAACCGGTAAAGTCGTGAAACGCAGTCCGGAAACCGTCAACCCTAATCTGCCTACTGGCGAGGTGGAAGTGCAAATCACGGAAATCGAAGTGCTGAACACGGCTAAAACCCCTCCGTTCTTCATCGAAGACGGCATTGAAGTCGACGAATCGCTTCGTCTGAAATACCGCTACCTGGACCTGCGTCGTCCGGAAATGCAAAATACGCTCCGGTTGCGCTCCAAAGCTTCGAAGATTTTCCGCGACTTCCTGGACGAGCAAGGATTTTTTGAAGTCGAAACGCCGATCTTAACGAAAAGCTCCCCGGAAGGCGCACGCGACTATCTGGTGCCTAGCCGGGTGCATGAAGGCGAATTTTTCGCCCTGCCGCAATCTCCGCAGCTGTACAAACAGCTTCTGATGGTCAGCGGCATCGAACGTTATTTCCAGATCGCCCGCTGCTTCCGCGACGAAGACCTGCGCGCCGACCGCCAGCCGGAGTTCACCCAGGTCGACCTGGAGACCTCCTTCCTGAGCCAGGACGAACTGCTCGGCATGATGGAGCAGCTGATGGCCCGCTTGTTTAAAGAAACGGTCAACGTGGACATTCCATTGCCGTTCCAGCGCCTGACTTACGCCGAAGCGATGGACAAATACGGTTCTGACAAGCCTGACCTGCGTTTTGGCCTCGAGCTGATCCAAGTAAGCGACCTCGTGGCAAGCAGCGGCGTGAAGGTGTTTGCATCCGTCATTGAAAAAGGCGGCGAAGTCAAAGTGCTGAACGCCAAAGGCTGCGGGACCTGGAGCCGGAAAGAGATCGACGACTTGGGTCCATTTGCGGCCCGTTACGGCGCCAAAGGCCTGGCCTGGATTCAAGTCAAAGAAGGCGAATTCAAAGGCCCGATCGTGAAGTTTTTTACGCCTGAAGAAATCGAAGCCCTTAAAGCGCGCACCGGCGCCGAAGAAGGCGACCTGCTGCTCTTCTCCGCCGACACGAAAAAAGTCGTAGCCGACGTGCTTGGCGCCCTCCGTCTCAAAATCGGCAAACAGCTTGGCCAGATTAACGAAAACGAGTTCAAATTTGCCTGGGTAGTAGATTTCCCGCTGCTCGAGTGGGATGAAGAAGCCAAACGTTATGTAGCGCTGCATCATCCGTTTACGCGTCCGCGCGAAGAGGATCTGCATCTGCTCGATACGAACCCTGACCAGGTTCTGGCACAAGCCTATGACATCGTGCTTAACGGCTATGAAGTGGGCGGCGGTTCCATGCGGATCTACAAACGCGACATTCAGGAAAAAATGTTCGCAGCCCTCGGCTTATCGCAAGAGGAAGCAAAAGACAAATTCGGCTATCTGCTCGACGCCTTCGAATACGGCACGCCTCCGCACGGCGGCATGGCGTTTGGCCTTGACCGTCTGGTGATGCTGCTGTCCGGACGCACGAACCTGCGCGAAACGATTGCATTCCCGAAAACGGCAAGCGCCACCGACCTGATGATGAACGCGCCGTCCGAAGTCGATCAATCCCAGCTTGAACAGCTGCACATCAAATTGGCGCCAACGGTGAAGAAAACCGCTGAAGAAGCCAAAGCTTAAGCAAGCCGGATCGGAAAAAGGAGGAACATCATCACCATGCGCAACCAATTTTCAAGAACGGAGCTGGCTATTGGCGCCGAAGGCATTGAGGTTATGCGAAGCAGCACCGTCGCCGTACTCGGCGTGGGCGGCGTGGGCTCTATGGCCGTCGAAGCGCTGGCCCGCGGCGGGATCGGCCGGATCATCATGATCGATAAGGATACGGTCGACATCACCAACGTCAACCGGCAGATTCCGGCGCTCACCACTACGGTCGGCCAGAAGAAAGCCGACGTTATGCTAGATCGGGTGAAGCAGATCAATCCCGACTGCGATGCGATTGCTTTGAATATGTTCTATACGGAGGAAACGTACGAGCAGCTGTTTGAGCTGAAGCCGGATTATATTATCGACGCCTCCGACACGATTGTTTACAAAATCCATTTGATCAAGGAGTGCCTGAAACGGAACATTCCTCTTATCTCCAGCATGGGCGCGGCGAACCGGATGGATCCGACCAAATTCCTTGTCGCGGATATTTCCAAGACGCATACGGACCCGATGGCCCGCGTCATCCGCAACAAGCTGCGGAAAGAGGAAGGCATCAAAAAAGGCGTTAAGGTCGTTTTCTCGACCGAAACGCCGGTGAAGCCGCGCAAAGAGGTTACGGAGAAAATCGTGCCGGAAAACGCGCCGGAAATCCGCAAGGCGAAGCAGCCGCCGGCGAGCAACTCTTTTGTACCGCCAACCGTTGGTCTGATTATGGTCAGCGTGGTTGTAAGAGAGCTGCTGGAAGCGGCCGAAAAGAATAGAAACAAAGAATAGAAACAAAGAATAGAAGAACAGCAGCAAAGCGTAGAAGAAATTAAAACACCTTCAAGGGAATGCAGCCATGTCGTAAGACAGGGTGACCATCTTGGAGGTGTTTTTGCTTTGGCAGAGGCAGCAAGCTTTGATCATGGATTTTCACAATGTTTATACTTATATTCAAGATTTATCCCCTTCTCAGTATTTTTTGAGCAGGCTTACTGCTTGGGCGATTGCGTGCAACTTTAGCTATAGCTCTTAATCGTTCTAGTCCAGGGATAGGTTTCGCCGCCGGTCTGGTGTTTGAAAGGGATGAGGGGGAGGTTCAGCCAGTAAACCAATTATAATGACGCGGGCCCTCTTGCTTATTTTCATGGCAAGTTCCTTCTTCTTCTTCTTCTGGATTAAAAGTAATTCGTTACTCCTTTTATGTCGTATCTGTAAATTACCTTAAGGCCGCAAGTGAAGTCAATGCACGGCGAATTTAGGACAGGACGGTTGAGGGGTAAACCCGATTCATGCGGTACCTTTTTCGCCTGCCAAGTGATATAATGGATATTCTTTGGTTCAGGAGCAATTGACCTGTCGCCATAAAACCCATACCAATCTTAGGAGGTAACTGAAATGGACGATTTTCAAAGTGCCTATCAAGAGGAAAAGGAACACCTGGACCGAACGTTGGCCACGATCGAAGCCGAACTGGCGAGATTGCGGGCGGTGCCTGTCTACACGGGCAATGATTACACGGAACAGGTGCTGGAATCGGGCAGGGAATCAGCGCGCAGAGGGCTGGCCCAGTCGGTGCAGGAGCCTTACTTCGGACGGCTGGATTTTGAAGAGAAAAACGGAAATCGCATGCCGCTTTACATCGGCAAGAACGGGGTAGGCGGCGAAGGCGAGAAGCCGCTTGTCATTGACTGGCGCGCTCCGGTGGCCAGTTTGTTTTATTCTTTTACCGGAGGGGACTCGGCTTCCTATGAAGCGCCTGAAGGATTGATTGAAGGCCTTGTTTATTTAAAAAGGAACGTCATGATCCGCAAACAGATCCTCGAACGGGTGGTGGACACCTATAACCGGGATGACGGCGGCCCTGCCGTCTCGGATGAATTTTTGCTGTACCGCCTCGGGGAGAACAAGGATAACCGGCTGCGCGATATCGTGTCGACGATTCAGGCCGAGCAGGACCAGATCATCCGTGCCGCCCGCAATACGGCGCTGATCATTCAGGGCGTGGCGGGAAGCGGAAAAACGACGGTGGCCCTCCACAGGCTGGCTTATCTGCTTTATCAATACAAGGAACAGATTGCGGCAGACCGGATGGTCATTTTTGCGCCGAACCGTATGTTTATCGATTATATTTCCGACGTGCTGCCGGAGCTGGGCGTGGGCGATATTCAGCAAAATACGTTCAGCGACTGGGCATCGGATGTGCTGGGGCTGGATGAAACGCCGATGGACGGGCCAGATGAGCTAGGAAAATGGTTCGAGCTCGGAAAAGGGTTCGATCAGCCGGGCGCAGGCCGATTGGACGATCAGCTATTGCCGGGACGTTTCAAAGGTTCGATGGTATTCCGTGATCTGCTGGAAGAAACGGTCAAGCGGCTGGAGAGATATTGCCTGCCTGAGGGGGATTTTTCGCCATGGGACGGTGCGGTATTGAAGGAAACAACGATCCGTCAGTGGTTTGATGAGGAATATAAACCTTATCCGCTGGTCCGCCGGAAGGAACGGACTTTGGCGCGGATTCACCGCTGGATCGAAATGGAGCTGAAGAAAGCTCCGTCGGCGGCCGCCCTTAAGGACCGCAAGAAGAAGGCCTCCCAGCGCGAAAAAGCCTACGCCAAAAAATGGCCGGACCTGTCGCCGGCTGCCGTTTACAAAGCGTTGTTCGGCGCGAAGAAACTCGCCGGCGCGGCGGAGCCGCTGCAGGCCGAACTGGATGAACTGGCTCAGCAAATCCCGCAGCCAATCCTGAAGCAGACGTCAGGCGATTTGAAAAAGAATAAATTCCGTGAAGAAGACCTTGCCGGATTGTTATACCTGTTCGCCACACTGGATGAAATCCGCGGCGGGCAGCGGTTTGACCACGTCGTGATTGACGAGGCGCAGGATTTTTCTCCGCTGCAGGTGGCGGTGCTGGACAAATTCGTCAAAGGGCACTCCTTTACGATTCTGGGCGATTTGTCGCAGGGCATCCACTATTATCGGGGCATACGGAAATGGGAAGAGATGCAGAGTTTGTTCACGCCTGAAGAGACGGCTTATTTTGCGCTGACGCGCAGCTACCGGTCGACGATGGAAATCATCCTGTTCGCGAATGAAATTCTCAAACGCGGCGTCGATACCGAGCTGCTGGCCGTGCCGGTCTTCCGCAGCGCGGAGCCGGTGCGGGTGCTGAGCATCGATCTGCCGGACCGCGTGAAGTGGATTGCCGCCGCGCTTGACCGCGTTATGCAGGGGCCTTACCGGACGGCGGCGCTGCTGACAAGAACGCTGCAGGAGGCCGAAGAGCTGCACGCCGCTTTAGCAGGGCTTGGCAAAGAGTTGAACTTGATTGATGGGCGCAGCAGTGAGTATCAAGGCGGGATGTCGGTGCTGCCGGCTTATTTGTCCAAAGGCCTGGAGTTCGACGCCGTCCTGGTCACTGATGTAGATAAAGAGCATTACGGCGAGCAGGACGCCAAATTGCTGTACGTCGCCTGCACCCGTGCGCTGCATGAGCTGTGGCTGCTGTCCTCCGGCGAACTGCCGCCTTATGTCGCAGCAGAGGATCCGGAGATCGCTTTGACGGTGTGGCCGGAGGAGAAAAAAGCTTAGAATACAAGTTCGAAATAAAAGTTTAAAATAAAAGCCTAAAATAAAAAGCTTAACCGGACGAGATTCGAGAGGTCCAAATACTTGCATAAAAAACTTAAGCCCTTGCGCTTCCCATCGTGGAAAGGCAAGGGCTTAAGTATATTCGTGCGCCGCACAGGGGCCTGCTTCTCTTCGGAACCCGATTACGAAAGAAGGGGGCAGAGCTTGCGGCGCTCTATTTTTGATGAATAAAAAGTTTGTCATGTGCATTGGATTATTTATGCGCGCCTACCGCGGCTGTGGCCGCCGCCCGTTGGGCCGAGCGCATTTTGGTAAGGATCTTACGGATGCTGTCGATCGACAGGTGGTAGGACTCGGCGAGTTCCTCCACATCGTTCCCCGCACAATACGAATGGTAAATTTCTTCGTTCCGACGCGCAATCAGTTTGCGCGAGCCGCTGATTTCACCCCAGAGGGCGCGTTTCTTGTCACATTTCGGAATGTAGACAAGTTCGCCTTGTATGTAATCCTGAAGTTCTTTCAGCAGCCTAGGGGGAAGCACATCCTTCCCATTTTTGTAGTTCACGTTTCATTTCCTCCTTAAAACATTGTACGGCGGTTGCAACGATTGCTTTGTTAAAAGTGGTCATGTTTACGCTTCCTCCTTTCGGTAATTTTGGAATTGGTGAAACCTTTAATGATGGATTTATTATAAATGAAATTGTATGCGGATGGTAAAGAACTTTTCTGGAAGTAATAAGGGAGGCCTTTGGGGCCTCCCGGAATAGCGGCTTCCGCTGTTAGGCGGAAACCACCTCATATGCTGTATTCAAATCGATCAACTCCTTTCCCAGCGATTTGCCCGGCCGGACACTTATTATTAACTCATATCCCTGTGGGAAAGGAAAGTGAAAGAATGTTTATAAACATTTATTGCGAAAATGGCTGCTGGGGAAGCTGAAGCGAAACTTGCGGACATGCTTGCGTTATCTCCGGAGATTTCTTTCCCCCCGCGTTATGATAGAATAAGAAGGAGTATTTAGCGCGCTTTTCCATTAAAAGTTAAGGAACCCTTATTTATAAATGCAACTTAAGGAAGTGACGGATGAACATGGATTTGTTTTCTTACAGCCAGCAGCCGGAAGCCGGAATGGGGCTGTTAGCCGACCGGATGCGGCCGACGACGCTTGATGAATATATAGGACAGGAACATATTATCGGCAAAGGCAAGCTGCTGCGCCGGGCGATCGAAGCGGACCAGGTGTCCTCAATCCTGCTCTACGGGCCGCCGGGCTGCGGCAAAACGACGCTGGCGCACATCATTTCCCGGCATACGCAGGGGGAATTCGTGCGCCTGAACGCGGTGGACGCTTCC
Organism: Paenibacillus mobilis; assembly: GCF_058267595.1. Lineage (NCBI taxonomy): Bacteria > Bacillati > Bacillota > Bacilli > Caryophanales > Paenibacillaceae > Paenibacillus > Paenibacillus mobilis. The sequence goes on along the minus strand of NZ_JBZCMS010000009.1, from coordinate 192,094 downwards.
GTCAAGGACGTCCGCGAGGTGATTGACCGGGCGCAGGACGCCAAAGCGCTGTACGGCACGAAAACGATTTTGTTCCTGGACGAGGTGCATCGTTTTAACAGCGCCCGACAGGATGCTTTGCTGCCCGCCGTGGAGCGGGGCACGATTATCTTTATCGGCGCGACGACGGAGAACCCGTTCCACTACGTGAACGGGGCCTTGCTGAGCCGCTCGACGCTGTTCCAGCTGGAGGCCTTGACCAAGGAGCACTCGCTCGCCGCGATGCGGCGGGCGCTGGTGGACGAGGAGAAAGGCCTCGGCTTTATGCAGCTGCGCGTGGACGAGGAAGCGCTGCTGCATATCGCGTCCATGGCGAACGGCGATATCCGCCGCGCCTTGAACGCGCTGGAGCTGGCGGCGCTTACGACGCCGCCGGAATCGGACGGCACCGTCCACATTACGCTGGACGTGGCCGAGGAATCGATCCGCCGGCCGATCGTCAAGGCGGATGAGTCTACGCAGTACGACGTGCTGTCTGCGTTCCACAAGAGCATCCGCGGCTCCAGCGACGCCGCGTTGTTCTGGTTTCTCTACGCCGTAGAGAAACTGGGCATGGACCCGATGGTGTTCCTGCGGCGGCTGATCGCCGCCGCCAGCGAGGACATCGGGCTTGCGAACCCGCAGGCCATGGTGCAGGCGGTCAGTGCGCTCGACGCTTACCGGACCAACGGATGGCCTGAAGCCCGCCTGAACATCGCGCAGGCGATTTTGTTCGCGGTGGAAAGCCCGAAATCGAACGCCGTAGTGATGGCGATTTCGCGGGCGATGGACGCGATGGATGAGCTGAAGTCGGCGGAAGTGCCGCTGCATCTGCGGGATGCCCATTACAAAGGCGCGGTGAAGCTGGGCCATGTCGGCTACCAGTACCCGCACAATTTTCCGGGGCATTACGTGAAGCAGCAGTATCTGCCGGACAAGCTGGACGGCATGAATTTCTACCAGGCTACCGAGCAGGGCAGCGAAGCGAAGATCAAACATAATCAGGAGCTGCGCCGCAGACAGGACTGAATTTCAAATCAAAAGAGCCTCCCGTGAAGGAGGCTCTTTCTATATTGGTTTGTTTCACTGCATTGGTTTGTTTAACTACGGATTATCGGGCAGCTTTCAGAGCAGCAGCTTCATAAGGCACCTTATCCGCGGTTTCGATAATGCCGCCGCCCAGGCAAACCTCGCCGTCGTAGAAGACGACCGCTTGTCCCGGCGTAATGGCTTTTTGCTGCTCATCAAAAGCGACATGAACGGTATCATCCTCGCGGAAGGTGATCGTGACACCTTGATCCGGCTGACGGTAGCGGAATTTCGCCATGCAGTGCAGGGTGCTTCCCGCTGACGGGCGGTCACCGGCAATCCAGTTCAGTCCGCTTGCAACCAGGCCTGTGGAATACATACTTGGATGTTTGTCGCCTTGGACGACGTACAGAATGTTGCGTTCCAGGTCTTTTTCCGCTACGAACCAAGGTTGTCCGTTGCCGGAACCGCCGATGCCGAGGCCTTGGCGCTGGCCAAGCGTGTAATACATCAGCCCGTCGTGGCGGCCTTTCACTTCGCCGGTTTCAATGTCCACCATATCGCCGGATTTGGCCGGCAGGTAGTGGCTCAGGAACTCGCGGAAGTTGCGTTCGCCGATAAAGCAAACGCCGGTGCTGTCCTTTTTCTTCGCGGTGTACAGTCCCGCTTCTTCCGCAATGCGGCGCACTTCCGGTTTCGGCAGGTGGCCGATCGGGAACATGGCTCGAGACAGCTGCTCCTGGCTCAGCGCGTTCAGGAAATACGTTTGATCCTTATTGCTGTCCACGCCGCGCAGCAGCTTGAATTTGCCGTCTTCTTCCACAACGCGCGCATAGTGGCCGGTAGCCACGTAATCCGCGCCCAGATCCAGCGCTTTGTTCAGGAATTCGCCGAATTTGATTTCGCGGTTGCACATCACGTCCGGATTTGGTGTGCGGCCCCGCTTATATTCATCGAGAAAATAGGAAAATACTTTATCGTAGTACTCCTTCTCGAAATTGACGGTATAGTAAGGAATGCCGATTTGTTCGCAGACGCGCCGTACGTCTTCGGCGTCCTGCTCGGCCGTGCAGTAACCGAGTTCATCGGTGTCATCCCAGTTTTTCATGAAGATGCCGATCGGCTCGTACCCTTGCTGTTTGAGCAAAAGTGCGGTGACGGAAGAATCGACGCCTCCCGACATGCCTACGATCACTTTTGGTTTTGCAGTTTGTTCTGGCATAGACTTATCAACTCCTCTGGACTTGAAGGGTCCGAATATTGATGATTGCCCTTGGTGGTAAGCTTGGAAGTTTCCTAAACCCCGGTTCGTATGGTACGATAGTTTATGCTGGGAATTTAGTCGAAAACATGGACTTCATTAGGCTTCCCGCTCAAGGAGCAGATTTTGGAACTTGTTCTTAGTATAACAAATCCAAAGTTTTATTATATAAAGAATACGTGAAAATTGAAAGAGGTGCCCGGTTTGAAAATTTCAACAAAAGGACGTTACGGTCTGACTATTATGATGGAGCTTGCGGCCAAATACGGGGAAGGCCCAACTTCCTTAAAAAGCATTGCTGAAAAAAATCAGCTCTCCGAACATTATCTGGAGCAGCTGATCGCTCCGCTGCGGAATGCCGGTTTGGTAAAAAGCGTGCGCGGCGCTTACGGCGGTTATATTCTCGCTAAAGAAGCGACCGAAATCACGGCTGGAGATATTATCCGTGTCTTGGAGGGACCGATCTCTCCGGTGGATTTCACCGAAGAAGATGACCCCGCCAAACGCGACTTGTGGCTGCGCATCCGCGACAGTATCGCCGACGTGCTGGATTCCACCACGCTGGACAGTCTGGTGAACTATGAGGATCATGAGACGAATAGTAATTTCATGTTCTATATTTAAGGGAAATAAGGCTCCTTCGGGAGCCATAGGCTGCCCGAGAAAGTCTTGATATAAAAAGAAACACCTCTCCAAATTTCGATTAGAGAGGTGTTTCTTTTTATTCATTAGCTACTTGTTCTAATACCTCCGCTTCAGTTGCTACGTCATCAAGTGCAACCGCAATCACACGAGTATTTTTGGTGAAATATTCAATATTTTTACCCGATAAATTGCTAACAGCATCATCAATAATTGAACCACCGGCACGAAGAGCTTTTGCAGCTGCTTTAAGAGCTGTCTTTGTGATCCAGGATTTAATACCTTGTGTCGTTACATCACCATGGTTAGTGGATGTTATTGTGGCATTCTCAAAATCAATACTATCCACGGCCCAAGCTAACAAAAGCGATGAATTCCTATTCGTCACTCTAGGCAGCAGCCCCGCATACCATACTGTATCTGTTAGCGGGAGGGAATTTTTCAAGTGTATAATAACGTAAACGTATATCATTCGGTGTTGGATCAAATTCTGGCGAAGTGGCCCCAGGAGCAAAAAAATACGGTGCATCAGTTCATTCACAAATACGGCATGCCCCAGGATGCCAGCTGGACCAAGATAACTTGGTACAACAACGGCCCCTGGAAACGTACGGTTGTTCATCTTCATACGGTGCCTCATAACGCCCCGACGCCGCATCTCGATTATTTGGAGCAAACGATCGATTATAAGGTTCCCGTCTCCTATTTTGATGATCTGGCGCGGTTTGACGGCAGCCTCTATCCCGACCGGACGGCAGGGGAAGCTACGGCTAAATGTGACCAGGAGGCGGCCAATTTTATGGCTTTAAACCTGATGAACGACATCGTAACCGGCAAAAGAACCGTGGAAGATGCCCGCCATGCCGCTGTGGAGATCGAAAAAGGGTTCCGTTTAAAAGGTCAATATTCCCCTTATACGACAGGTTTTTTATTCCCGAAACAGTCGCATACGGCTGATCCGGACATCGCTTCTTTTTAAGCACCGTTACACAAAGGAGAAACGCCAAAAAGCCTCCGCATGCTGCGAGAGGCTTTTTGGATTAATAGTCTAGCGACCGGCCGTATTATGATTCCGCAGAAATTACAGCAGGAACGAACGGCTGATGATCACCAAAAGGATAAACAGGACCAGGATAGCCCCGATCGATGTGAAACCGCCGTAACCAACGGAATTAACTTCACTCATTGCGCGAACCTCCTTTTGTTTGACTATGCTTCATTTTATGCGTCATGAGGCGAAGTGGACTAGACGTCAATCCTATTCCGCTGGCGTCCTGTCCTTTGCAAAGAAGGTTCCTATTAGAAGGAAAGCCGGGGGTTACCGCTCCCAAATGCTGTAGTATCTTGGCTGCTGAGGCTGCTGAGCTTGTTGAGACTGCTGCTGGGTTTGCGCAGCGCCTGTCTGTTGATAAGCTGGCTGATTATTCCACTGTCCGGCGTTTGCGTCGTAGGGCTGGCCGTAAGTTTGGCCGTACGACAGGTTGTTGTTGTACTGAGCCTGCTGGTCCTGGCGGGCAGTTGGCTGATTGTAATAGCCGGGCACCATGCCGTGTCCGATGCTGGCGTTAATGCCTGAAGGTTTGCCGTTCACGCAGTTGTTTGGCGGGCCGATCACGACGGTATCGGTAATAGGCGCCAGAGTTTCTTTGACCATGGCTTCGTTCAGGCAATAAGTATGGGCGAGTAAACTGGCGGGCGTCAGGCGCAGCAGATCGGAGCCGAGGATGACTTCAGGCGTAGGAGCGTCAAAGATAGCGAGCAGGTGCGTATTATCTTCCATCGTGGTTTCATAGTGCCACCAGCCCTGCGGCACGTTTGAGACTTGGCCCGGCGTAATGGGCGAATGAATGAGTTTTTTTGTGAAAGGATTGATCAACGAAACGACAGCGGAGCCTGAAATGCAATAAACCAGTTCCGATGCATTTTGGTGGATGTGAGGCTCAATCACATTGTTTTTACTGAGGTAGATATCAAGCAGGGAGGTATTGCCAAGCGTATTGAGCTGTTGGACACCGAGAGCGTTGATCAGGTTATGGCTGTCCTTGGTGAAGAAATTGTTATTCTTCAAATCATAAGTATACTGTACGTTAGGCGAGGTGAAATCCATATAAGATACCATTTCTTTTTTAGGCCTACCCTTCAATCTAAATTAGGCTGACGCCCTTTGATGAGATATGGTATGTAGCGGGCAGGGCAAGTGTACCGTTTTTTTCATAAATCCTCTGGCCGGAAAAAAATAGACAGCCAACCGTGCCGCAAGCAAGCCTGCCGCGCCGGTTGGCTGTTTCTTTTTACAGGATATTACTGTGGAAGCAAATGGAGCCCCGGTTAAACCAGCCCTTTATCCATCGCTTTGCAAATCAAAGCGGCGAACAGGCTGTTGGACCAGGCGAACCAAGGTCTGGAGAAGTCGGATGGATCATCGGGATGAAACCCTTCATGCATATAACCGGTTCCGGCATCTGTAGCGATCAGCGTGTCGATCAGGGCTTTGATCTCTTCGTCGTCCGTCGAGGTCATGGCCTGCATGGACAAAGCCATATGCCAGACATAACCGCCCGGCGTGTGCGGGCTGCCGATACCCTTGGCGAATTTGCCTTCGAAATAAAACGGATTGTCAAAGCTTAAAGCAAACCGGCGAGTGTTTTGATAAATCGGATCATCTGCCGTTACGTAACCGAGGTAAGGAATCGACATGAGTCCCGGTGTGCCGGCATCGTCCATCAGGCAGTAGTTCCCAAAGCCGTCGGTCTCGTAGGCGTAAATTTTTCCGTAAACCGGATGGTTGTAAATGCCGTAAGCACGGATGCCGTAATCGATCTCCTTGCGCAGCTTGCCTGCCCGTGCGGCGAGTCTGCTATCTTTATAGATATCTTCAGCGATTTCCCGGATATGACCAAGAATGACTACCGCAAACATATTGGACGGAATATTATAGCCGAACAGATTGGCGTCATCGCTTGGACGGAAGCCCGACCAGCTCATGCCCGTATAGTTCACCGGCAGTCCGCGGCCTTCGTTCTGCAGCGTTTCCGTTTCCAGCTCGGTTTGGCGCACAAAGCGGTAAGGGGATTTTTCCATATGATGCTGTTCCGTCTGGATCAGCTGGACAATGCTGCTAAGCGCTTGGTAGCAGGCGTCGTCAAACATGGACGTACGTCCGGTTTTCCGCCAATATTCGTGGAGGAGCTGCACGGGAAAACAAAGCGAATCCAGCTCGTATTTCCGTTCCCACATCCAAGGATTTAAATCGCATTCATCCGTCGCCCGGTAATGGCGGTCATTGGCGGTTTCGTTAAAGGCATTGGTGTAGGGATCGATGTTAATGTAAAACATCTGGCGGGCGATCAGGCCCTCCAAAATTTCCTGCAGCTCCGGATCTTCTTTCGCAAAAGGGATATAGTGCCGCACCTGCTCGGTGGAATCCCTCAGCCACATCGCCGGAATATCTCCGGTAAACACGAAGGTGGTCCCGTCTTCCAGCCGTTTTGTGGTCGTCTCCAGCGTATTGGGAAAGCAGTTGCGGAAGAGCTTCCGGAGTTCGGGATGGGCAGCCAGGCGTTGGTCGGCTTCGTCCAGAAACTGTTCGATCGATTGAGGCAGCTTCGTCGTAATCATGATCTTTAATCCTCCTAGATGTTCCCTGAGTTAAAATGAAGAATAAGGCCAGGTTCGCAGTGACAGACTTCGATAGCCAGATTTACACATTCCCGCTGAAAGCACAATATGTATCATTTGAACCGGGAAATCAGGGGTTAAAAACGACATATTCCAGCCGGCAGTCGACGGGGAAATAAAAGGCAGAAGGGATGTAGAAATCCTTATCTGACAAGGTTTTTTCCCAAATCTGACCTGACAATTCAGATCTTACATATTTACGGTGTCAGCTACTATTCCATACAATTTGAATTGTAAGCGCTAGCAACAAGGGAGGCGCCGGATGATCCGGCTATGCTGACACTGCCGGGTCAACTTTTCTATTCAAAAAGGAGGAAGGAGAGATCTGAACAAATGAGAAAAGAAGGAAAACGTACGGCGGCAAGCGGCGAACCCATGATCGGGGGCCGAACGCTGACCACCCGGATTTTCATGAATTGGGAGCTTTATTTGTTTCTGGCGCCCACGCTGCTATTTTTCCTGGTGTTCTGTTACTGGCCGATGTACGGCATCCAGATTGCATTCAAAAACTTTTCACCGGTGAAAGGCATCACGGGAAGCCCGTGGGTCGGCTTTGAGCATTTTGAACGTTTTTTCCATTCCTATTATTTCGGCGATTTATTATGGAACACGTTTAGTCTAAGCTTATATGAACTGGCCGTAGGTTTTCCCCTGCCCATCATCCTGGCGCTGGCCTTTAATGAGGTCCGCAACGGTTTCTTCAAAAAATCCGTGCAGACCGTTACTTACGCGCCGCATTTTATTTCCGTAGTCGTTATGGCCGGGATGATCATTACGTTTCTTTCTCCGTCTTCGGGAATGATTGTAAAGTTTGTCGAGTTTTTAGGTTTTCATCCTCCCGATTTTCTGACGGATCCGCGCTGGTTTAAAACGGTCTACGTTTTGTCGGGCGTCTGGCAGAGCACCGGGTGGGGCACCATCATTTATTTGGCCGCATTGTCCGCCGTTGATCCCCAGCTTCATGAAGCGGCGATCATGGACGGGGCCAGCCGTTTCAAACGAATGCTTCATATCAATATTCCGACGATCATCCCGACGATCACGATCCTGCTTATTTTGAACGTCGGCAACATCCTGGGCATCGGCTATGAAAAAGTCCTGCTGCTGCAAAACTCGCTTAATATGGACTCCTCGGACATTATTTCCACGTTTGTGTACCGGTCCGGTTTGGTCAGTGCGCAGTACAGCTTTTCCACGGCTGTAGGTTTGTTCAACTCGGTAGTGAATGCGGTGCTGCTGATCGCGGTCAACCGGTTTGCCAGACGGACAAGCGAAACCAGCTTGTGGTAAGGAAAGGAGGAGGCAAATGGCGGCTACAACCGTACTTAAGGAAAGCAAATCAACCAGAAGGCTCAAGGCATCCGGACCGATCAGGGAATCGGGTACGGACCGTTTTTTCCTGGCGGTCACCTACTGTTTTCTGGCTATCGCTTTAATCGTCGTCCTGTATCCCGTGGTTTACATTATCAGCGCTTCGATCAGCAGTCCCAAGTTCGTAAGCTCGGGCGAAATGTGGCTATTTCCGAAAGGCCTGACTTTTGACGGATACAAATTGGTGTTTGAAAACCCTAAAATTTGGCTGGGCTACCGCAATACGATTGTTTATACCGTTTTGGGGACGCTGCTGAACCTGCTGCTCACGATTCCGTCCGCTTATGCGCTCAGCCGTACGGATCTGGTGGGACGCAAGCTGTTCCTGGGCCTTATTCTCGTCACGATGTTTTTCAGCGGCGGCCTGATTCCGACCTTCCTGGTCGTGAAGGATCTGGGTCTGGTCAATACGATCTGGGCGCTCATTTTGCCTACGGGCGTGTCGGTCTGGAACCTGATCGTTGCCCGGACGTTTTTCCAGTCTTCGATTCCAAAGGAACTTCAGGAGGCGGCCCAGGTGGACGGCTGTTCCAACACCCGTTTGTTCGTGCAGATCATTTTGCCTTTATCGGCCCCGATCATCGCGGTGATGACGCTATTCTACGGCGTAAACCAATGGAACAGTTATTTCCCGGCGCTGATTTACCTGAACGATGCCGATAAATATCCGCTGCAGATGGTGCTTCGCCAAATTCTTGTGCTCCAGGAAATGTCGGCGGAGACGACGGGGGCGGCGATCAGCAGCGACATTGCGCAGGCGATGAACAACAAAGCGGAAATTGCATCCCTGGTGAAATATGCGGTTATTATCGTTTCCACGCTGCCGATTATCGCCATTTATCCGTTTGTGCAGCGTTATTTCGTCCAGGGCGTCATGATCGGCTCCGTGAAGGGTTAAGGATCTGTTGCAGACTTGCTCTATACCAGAGCAATGGCTTCTATCACATAAATCTTTGAAAAGGGAGGACTTCACTATGTTTCATAAAAAAGGGTTGACCCTGCTGGCGTCCGTCAGTTTGCTTGGCGCAGTTTTGTCCGGCTGTGCCGGCGGAGGAAATTCAGGCGGTGCAAGCGGCTCGGGGAATGCGGCTGAAGCCGTAAGCAAAGACGGGTTTCCGATTGTAAGCAAACCGATTACCTTGACCCTGATGGCGCCCGACATCGGGCTGCAGAATTGGAAGGATATGCCGGTGCTGCAGGAGATGGAGAAGAAGACTAACATCCATTTTGAATTCCAGAATGCCGCTAAGGACAGCTTCGATACGAAAAAAAATCTGGTTTTCGCCAGCGGCGAATATCCTGACATTTTTTATGCGGCGAGCCTGACGCCTGCCGAACAGATGAACTACGGCGAGCAGGGGATTTTGATTCCGCTTGAGAACCTGATCAATAACTATGCGCCTAACTTTAAGAAGATCCTGGAGGAAAATCCGGATGTCCGCAAATCCATTACCGCTCCGGATGGGCATATCTATTCCCTGCCGGTGATCGACTTCAATCAGCCCTGGTACCGGAACCCGCTGTGGTACAACGGCGATTTCCTGAAAAAGCTGGGCGTAACGAAATTGCCTGAAACGACGGAAGAGCTGTATCAATACCTGAAACGCGTCAAAGAAGAAGATCCGAACGGCAACGGCAAAGCCGACGAAATTCCGCTGTCCGTAGCTTCCAACCCGACCGGCCTTAGAGAAGTCCGCACCTGGCTGCTGGGTGCCTTCGGAATCTACGATGAAGAAGTTTACGTGGATGACGCGGATAAAGTGCATTACACGCCGCTTGAGGAAGGATACAAAGGATACCTTGAGTTTATGAACCGGCTGTGGAAGGAAGATTTGCTGGACCATGAAAGCTTCTCGCAAACGGCTGACCAGAAGAAAGCCAAAGCGCAGAACAACCAGGTGGCGCTGTTCTCCGACTGGAACGCTTACATGACTAAAGGCGGAGATCCGAGCACGGAGGATCCGATGTTTGCTCCTGTCCGCAGCGAAATGGTCGACAAGCCGGCCATTGCCAAGAACAGAGGTATCACCACCGGCGCTTTCGCCATCTCGAACAAAAATCCGGCACCGGAAGCCAGCATGCGCTGGGTGGACTATCTGTATTCCTATGAAGGCTCGCTGATGTTTGATAAAGGCCCTGAAGGCATGCTGTGGGAGTATACGGATAAAGATACGCTGACCAAAAAATACCTGCCTGTACCGGGCGGCGGAGACCGCGAGGAATACCGGGCGACTTTGACGCCGGATTACGGCATTCCGGCACCAACGATTGCTACGCCGGAAATTTATAAAGGACTTAAGACCGACTTCGATTTGTGGGTCGATAATGAGTCCAAAACGAAGCTGCTTGATAAAGGGGCGCGAATCCCGTTCCCTACCCTGTTCCTGACCCCGGACGAGCAGGCGGAAGTCAACGCGCTCAGCTCTGATTTGAATACGTACGTGCGGAGCATGGAAGCGAAGTTTATTACAGGCGCCGAACCGCTTACCGGCTGGGACAACTATTTGGAGACGGTTAAGAAAATGGGCGGCGAACGGATGGCCGAAATCTATCAGGCGGCTTATGACCGCTGGAAACAAAGCTGATCAGGAGGCAGAAAATGATGAAAATCACCAGGCATCCGGCCAACCCGATCGTGGTTCCCGGCGGTTATGAATGGCGCAAGGTGACGGTGTTTAATCCCGCGGTCATCATGGATGAGGGGAAATTTTATATGGTGGAGCGGACCGCTGGTTCGCTCACCCCATGCAAAAATTTTCTGGGCCTGCTGGAAAGCGAGGACGGGATTCATTTCACCCACGTGAAGGATGAACCGATCGTGACGCCGGATATGCTCGGGTTCCCGTACGGCAGCGTCCAGGATCCCCGGCTTGTCAAAATTGACGGGACGTATTATATGAATTATGCGCTTCGGCCCTGTGCCATGAACTATTATCCGACAGGAGCAGGGGTGCCGGACCGCTCCTTTCCGAAATACCCGGACGGATGGGGAGAGCAGGAGGGGCATTGGCTGACCCGATCCTCCATTCTGGCCTCCCGCAATCTGATCGACTGGGAGTTTGTGTCCGATACGACGCCGCTGACGATCAACGACCGCGACAATATTTTGTTTCCGGAGAAAATCAACGGCAAATTCGTCATGCTGCGCCGGCCGGAGGAATATGTAGGCGAAGCGTACGGCACGGAGAAAGCCGCGATCTGGATTACGTATTCCGAGGATCTGATTCGCTGGGAAGAACCGAAGCTGCTTGCCAAAGGGGAGCATCCAGGCTGGGAATCGCGGAAAATCGGCGGCTCCACGCCGCCAATCCGGACAGATAAAGGCTGGCTGGTGCTGTACCACGGCGTGGATGACGAGATCGTCTACCGCGTAGGGGCTATGCTGCTGGATTTGGACAATCCGGAAAAGATCATTGCCAGAACCCGCAACTTCATTATGGAGCCGGAAACGTATTACGAGAAATTCGGCTACCAGATTCCGAATGTCATTTTCCCTACGGGCAATGTGGTCAAAGACGGTCTCCTCTACATTTATTATGGCGTGACCGATACGGCGATTGCGCTGGCGACTGTGCCGCTGGATGAACTGGTCGATCATGTTTTGAACGAACCTGAAGTTTGACCGAGGGAGGGGCATAACCGTTATTTCCATCGCTTCGGAAAAAAAAGACACTTCCAAGCCGCCAAGGCGGCCGGAAGTGTCTTTTTGCGTTCCTGCAAAATGGGACGGAGAGAGCGGCGGTTACTGTCGTCCGCCCGCGTGCAGCTTGCGGTACTGGCCGGGCGTATAGCCCGTCTCTTTTTTGAATTTGCGGATAAAGTTAGGGGCGTCCAGATAGCCGACCTGCTCGATGATTTCCTTGAGCGGCGCGCTGGTCGTGACCAGCAGCCTGGAAACCTCATCCATCCGGCGCTGCCAGATGTACTGGGAGAAATTGCTGCCGGTTTTCTCTTTGAATATCCGGCTCAAATATGAGCTGGAGATGGAGTAACGCAGCGCCACATGCTCCAGGCTGAGCGTATAGTCCATATACTGCTGGTCGACATAAGCGACGATATCGTCGATCAGGGAATACTGCTCGGCTTCCGCGTTGTGTTCCACCTGCTGGCAAATCCGCAGGGCCAGGAATCCCAGCTTGGCCTCCAGCTCCTCCAGCGTATCAAAGGAGGTGAAGCCGGCGATATCCCGGAAAACCTCGTCCATGCCAAGCTCGGAAGCGGTTCTCAGCAGCGTATTCAGCAGATCAAAGCAGACGCAGCGGAGAAGAGGCATCGACAGCGCCTGCTCTTTCACGTCGTTCATGATGCTGGCGATCACCTCACGGGCCACGCTTTCGTTGCCCTGCTTCAAGCTTTGCACGAGTTTCAGGCTGTCCGATTTCGGCAGCCAGTAGGTATCGGCGGAAGCGGCGTTTAATTCGGCCAGCTGACCGAAATACGTTACCCGCCCGTTGGAGCCGACCATCCGGTGCTCGAGGGCCGCCGCGGCTTCAATGAAGGACTGGTTGACATCCGCCAAACCGGCATACAAGGTTCCTACGCCAATGTAAGGCACCGGCTGGGAGCTGTCGATCAGCATCACCTTGACGGCATCCACGATGGTCGGAACCCGGAGAGCGGCTTCATCCAAAGCATCCACATCTATGGAAAGCATCAGGGCAAACTGGCCGGTCGGCGAAAATTCTAGCCCATATGCCTTTGCGTCCAAATCGGGAATTTCCAGTTCGCTCAGCATTTCCTCGGCATGCTGCCATGACGGTCCCGATTCCTGCCCTTCGTCCCAAGCCAGAATGAGGCAGAAGTAGTAACCCCGGTTTTCAGGGAGCTCCAGACCGGAGGCGGCGACCATTTCCTGAATCTCCGGATCATCGGGTTTGCCGTGTTTGAGCAGCAAAAGCAGGCATTGATTTCGGACATAAGGCTGCTGCATATGAATCCGCGCGCTGTAGTCATGCAGCATTTGCCGGATCCATTCCCATTCGCTGCGCATTTTGAAATTAACACCGGGTGCATTTTTCAGTCCTGCAAATTCAAGCAGGTCGCGGATCGGATGATATTGTCTTCTTGCGAGCAGAATGGCGGCAAGAATGCCGATCGGTACGGCGATGCAGAAGACCAGCAGGATCAAACTTTTAATAGGCGAAACATGGCTGAAAAATTGATAGCTGGGCATAACGGTCATATAGGTCCAGCCGTTTTCCTTGGACTTGACGGATACTACGGAATACTGCTCCCCGGCCAGCGTCAGGCTGTGAATCCCCGGAGCCAGCGAAGAAAGGGAAGCCAGTTCTCCCGTAGGAAGGTTGATCCCGTGGTTGTTGGCCGTAAGCAGCTGATCGTGTTCATCGAAAATATAGCTGCTGCCCGAATAGTCGTTCAGAATGGAATCCATTACGCCCATCAGGGTGGATTCCTTCATTAAATATAAAACGCTGCCATAAGGGTAGGGGTCATTCGGTTTAATCGGCACGATTAGGGCCAGCATCGGCTCTTGCCGCGAACTGAGAGTGACCATTTCGGCAGGACGCATTTCGATATGATTCAGCTCGTTGAGATCCTTGCGCACCTGTTCGGCGCTCCAATTCTCGAACCGGTACATCCGGTTGAACGTTACGTCGAGGTCGGCCAGTCCGCGGTACGAATAAATAAGAGAATCATTATGGAAGTACAAAAACAGGTCCTCCAGAATGCCGCTGTTGGCCTTGTAGCTGGCCAGGGAGCGGATCGCTTCCAGGCTGTAATAAGGATGGTGAACCATATAAGGAGTGAGATGCTCGTCGTAAGAAATTTTGCTTGCGATTTCCTGAAGCTCGGACATCCGGTCGTCCAGGGTGGATTTCACTTGATTCAGCTGGTTAACGTTGGACTGTTCGATTTCGGAGCGGAGGCTTTTGACTGCGTTTTCATAAACGAAGAGAGTAACCCCTGTCAAAGGAATCAGGAACATAAGGACGTAGGATAAAATGTATTTCAGGAGAAGCTTGGACTTGAAATGATTCCAATTCATGGAGAATCGGGATAAAACGGATGGCTTCATGGATAGTTTTGACACGATAAGGCGCCCTCCCCTTTTTGGTTATCCGTCTTTCTATTGCAAACGTTCTCATAAGTAGGCATCGGCTTTTCATTTTTGGCTGTTAAGAAATATATTAACACAGGCAAAGGGCTTGTCCCATAGCGTTTTTTTTGATAGGGAAAAGCATTATTTATAGCGTTCTGCCGGAAGCGGAAGAAGGACCTTTTTCGATCCGGGTTTTAAGGGCCGAATTGCTGGAGAAAATCTAAAATGTAACGGAATATTACATTGTAAGGAGCTGAATTAAGGACTATACTAAGGGATACGGTACGGGGTTTTGACTTTTACTGATTAATTACGGCAAGCCCCTCTATTTCTATTTTTGATCTGAGTTAAGGAGTCCTTCGATATGAATCACATATATTTGGATCACGCAGCTTCAACGCCGGTTCATCCGCTTGTGGCGGAAACGATGTTTGACATCATGAAAGGCAAGGTAGGCAACGCTTCCAGCATTCACGCCTTTGGCCGGGATGCGAAACGGATCATTAACGGGGCCAGGGATCAGGTCGCCGCTGCGCTCGGGTGCGGGCCCGACGAGCTGATTTTTACCTCCGGCGGGACGGAAAGCGATAATTTGGCTTTGTTCGGGGCGGCAGCAGCCTGCCGGGAAGCCGGCAAGGGCAAACATATTATTACAGCCTCCACCGAACATCACGCGGTTCTGCATGCCTGCGAAAGACTGGAGCAGCAGGGATTTGAAGTAACCTACCTTCCGGTCGACCGGTATGGACAGGTTCATCCGGAGCAGGTTAAGGAAGCGATCCGGCCGGATACGATCCTGATCAGCCTGATGTACGGCAACAACGAGGTGGGGACGGTCCATCCGGCTGCGGCAATCGGGGAGATCGCCAGGGAACACGGGATATTGTTCCATGTTGATGCGGTACAGGCTTTTGGAAGCGTCCGCCTCGCGCTGGGCGATCTGCCGGTGGATCTGCTCAGCGTGTCCTCCCACAAGATCAACGGTCCGCAGGGCGTAGGCGCGCTTTATTTGCGCCGGGGCACCATGCTTGACCCGATTCTCTACGGCGGCAACCAGGAGCGCAAACGCCGTGCGGGAACGGAAAACATGGCCGGATTAGCCGGATTTGCGAAAGCCGCGGAAATCGTGGCCGCGGACCTGGAAGGCAGGAGGGTGAATTATGAAACGCTGCGCCAGACGCTTTTACACGGTTTAAACAACGAAGTCGGCCCCGAGTATTACCATGTAAACGGGCATCCGACGGAGCATCTTCCGAATATTCTGAACGTCAGCTTTCCTGAGGTCGGAACGGAGACAATGCTGATGAACCTAGATATGGAAGGAATCGCGGTGGCCAGCGGCTCCGCCTGCACCTCAGGTTCCCTGGAACCGTCCCATGTGCTGGAGGCGATGAGGCTGCCGGAACAATTTTTGCGCTCGGCGATTCGTTTTAGTTTCGGTTTGGGTAATACTACTCAGGAAATGGAGCTTACGGCGCAAAAAGTTGGAACCATTCTTGCCCGCATCCGTAATAGACGATAAGGCTTCTATTACGCTTGACGGGAAAGGAGGTCCGCTGAATTCAGAGGAGGTGCCATGCCATGAAGCTGCAGGAAATGATCGGATTGCCGGTGTTTGATGTAGATAATGGCAAGGAGATCGGCAAGGTTTTGGATGTGCTCCTTAGCGAAGAGTGGAAGATCGGCGGCATCATGCTCGAAGGGAAAACGTTGTTTTCTCCTCAAATAAAAGCCGTGCTTTGGGAAGACATTGTCGCTTACGGCGACGATGCCGTAATGATCCGCAATAAACAGGCCGTCCGCAAGATGGATCCTGAACATATAAAATATACATTTGCGCTGGGCAGCGGCAAGGTGAAGGAACTTCCCGTGCTGACCAGCGAAGGGGTCATGATTGGTCACGTCAGCGATGTTTATTTTGACCAACATTTGGGAAATACAATAACAGGGTTTGAAATTAGCGACGGTTTTATCTCCGACTTGGTCGAAGGACGGAAGCTGCTGCCTTTTACCGGGGATATCGTCAAGGGCGAAAATGCCGTGATGGTGCCCGCGCTCAGCGAGCAGCGGCTGGAGAACCGTTAATTTAGCGGAGAGATGGTGTTGTGAGATGATGAAATGTCCAAACTGCAATTCTAAAGATATCGGAAAAATTGGTTCCCATCAGTTTTACTGCTGGGGCTGCTTTATTGAACTGACCGTAAACGGCGAAAAAATGTCGGTTTACCAAGTGGAAGAAGACGGCACGCTGAGCTCGCTGGACGATTTGTTTTTCGGCGAAGAAATGGTGCAGGAGTTCCCTCAGCTACATGCGCCGTCCTGACGATCGGTTACATAGCCTAAGTATGGCAGAGGCGGAGCAAAGCGATGTTTTTATCCGTCCGGCTTGAGACAGGGCATTGGCGCGTAAGCGCCGGTGGCCTGTTTTTTGTTCGGCCCCTCCCGGGTTATTTTGGGCGTCAGCGGCATATACTGACATATAGCCAGTCCGCTGGCAGGGAGGGATAGGTAACGATGGAGCCATTTTACAAAAGCAAGATGTTCCGCTATGCCTGCTGGGTCTTGCTGTCCTTAATCATTTTATATTTTATTTGGCTGCTGAGGCCATTATTCGGACTTGTTTATAGTTTTCTTAAAGCGGTGCTTGCCCCGTTTGTAATTGCGGTCATCATTTCTTACGTTCTGAATCCGGTCGTCAAAATGCTCAATGCGCGCAAGGTGCCGAGAACGATGGCAGTGCTGCTGATTTATGCGGTTTTTTTGACCAGCCTGACCGTCATTTTGATGAATATGATTCCGATGTTTATCGAACAGCTCGGCGAGCTCGGCGAACATCTTCCGGAACTTACGATGCACACGCAGCAGATTATGAACAAATGGGACAATCCGCTGCTGCCGCAGGGGATCCGCATGGGCATGAACAACTGGTTTTTCCAGGCGGAGCAGCGGCTGGCCACCGGAATTTCCGGCTTTATGAACAATATCGGCACAACGATCGGCGTGATGTTTAATGCGTTTATCATCCCGTTCCTGATCTTCTACATGCTGAAGGATTTCGAAGTGTTTGAACGGATGCTGATCCGCTGCCTGCCGAAATCTCACCGCAAATCGATCGTCGGCTTGCTGAAGGAAATCGATGAGGCGCTGGGCAACTATGTGCGGGGGCAGTTTCTTGTCTGCGCGATCATCGGCGTGCTTGCTTACGCGGGATACATGATCATCGGCATGCCTTATGCGCTGCTGTTTGCCGGCGTGGTCGCGGTGTGCAATATCATTCCTTATCTGGGTCCATTCCTCGGGGCCGCACCGGCGGCTTTGGTCGCCACTACAATCTCTTGGAAAATGGTGCTGTTCGTCATCATAGTCAATATGGCCTGCCAGATCATTGAAAGCAACATCATTTCCCCGCAGGTGGTCGGACGGACGCTGCATCTGCACCCGATGTTCATCATTTTTGCGCTGCTGGTCGGCGGCGAAATCGGGGGAATTCCGGGGCTGATTCTGGCCGTTCCTTTTTTTGCGGTCGTCAAAGTGGTGATCCAGCATTTCTATGCTTATTACATCCGCCGTAAAACGGTTTAAGCCGGCCGATTGACAGGCCGCGCCGCGGGCTTATATACTAATATTGATTTTTATGCGCTTTCTGGCGTATATTCCATCAAACAACCAATACGAAGACGAAAAGAAGTACGTCCTGAACGATTCACCAGCGAACGGTTCCTTTGCCGTTTCCCAGGCTTTTGACAGCCTTGAGGAAACCTGAACGGCATCGGGTGGAAGAACCGGAATGAAGGCGGGGCGGAAAGCTGCTTTCCGAGTGCGGACAAACTCCGCCGGGGGATTCCCGTTACAGAATCAGACAAAGGCGATCAGCATTGAATCAAGGTACGGGGATGTTCCTCCGGGCTTTCGCAATGCCGATAACCAGGGTGGTACCGCGAGACAATCGTCCCTGATCTTCAGGGGCGTTTTTTCTATTTTCAGAATATTAGGAGGAAACGTAAATGAAAGCAAGTGAAATTCGTTCCAAATGGCTGCAATTTTTTGCATCCAAAGGGCATTCGATCGAGCCGAGCGCTTCGCTGGTTCCCCATAACGATCCGTCCCTGCTGTGGATCAACGCGGGTATGGCGCCGCTGAAACCGTATTTCGACGGCCGCGTAAAACCTGAGAATCCGCGCATCGCCAACTCGCAGAAATGCATTCGGACCAACGACATCGAAAATGTCGGCAAAACCCGCCGCCATCATACGTTTTTCGAAATGCTCGGCAATTTCTCCATCGGCGATTATTTCAAAGAGGAAGTCATTACCTGGGCATGGGAGTTCCTGACGGGCAAAGATTGGATCGGCTTCGATCCGGAACGCCTGTCCGTAACCGTTTATCCGGAGGACGAAGAAGCGTTTAAGTTGTGGAACGAAAAGATCGGCCTGCCTGCAAACCGCATCATCAAGCTGGAGGACAACTTCTGGGACATCGGCGAAGGCCCTTGCGGACCTTGTACGGAAATTTTTTATGACCGCGGCGAAGCCTACGGCAATGATTCCGAAGATCCGGAGCTGTACCCGGGCGGGGAAAATGAACGTTATCTCGAGGTGTGGAACCTCGTGTTCTCGCAGTTCAACCATAACAAAGACGGCAGCTATACGCCGCTTCCTAACAAAAACATCGATACCGGCGCCGGGCTGGAGCGTTTCGCTTCTATTTTGCAAAACGTCGATTCCAACTTCGATACCGATCTGTTCGTGCCGATTATTCAGCAGACAGCTCAAATCGCCAAAAAGGAATACGGCAAAGACGCCGAGCTTGACGTGGCTTTCAAAGTCATCGCCGACCATATCCGTACCGTGGCGTTTGCGGTAGCCGACGGCGTGCTGCCTTCCAATGAAGGCCGCGGCTATGTCATTCGGCGTTTGCTGCGCCGGGCTGTCCGTTACGGCAAAATGCTCGGGCTGGACCGGCCGTTCATGTTCTCTCTTGTGGAAACAGTAGGGCAGATCATGGGCGAGTTCTATCCGGACGTCGTCACCAAACGCGAATTCATCGAGAAGGTGATCCGCGGCGAAGAGGAACGTTTCCATGAAACGTTGACCGACGGGCTTGCCATTTTAGAGCAGGTCTCCAAGGAAGCTAAAGAAGCGGGCCACACAGTGATCGGAGGAGCCGACGCATTTAAGCTGTACGACACGTACGGATTCCCGCTGGATCTGACCGAAGACTACGCTTTGGAGCACGGATTGACGGTTGACCGGGAAGGGTTTGAAGCGGCGATGCAGAAGCAGCGCGACATGGCGCGTGCGGCTTCCCATACCGGTGGCAGCATGAAGGTCCAAGGCGGCGTACTGGCCGATTTCACGACTAAAACGGATTTCATTGGATATAATGAGCTCGAGGCTTCCTCCAAAATTTTGGCGATTATTTCCGGTGATTCCTTTGTCGACGCGTTGTCTGAAGGCCAAACCGGCCAGGTGATCCTGCAGTCGACTCCTTTCTATGCGGAAAGCGGCGGCCAGGTCAGCGACCAAGGCGTCATCCGCAGTGAAAGCGGCACGGCCGTTGTATCCGGCCTGTTCAAGGCTCCGCACGGTCAGCACGTGCACGAGATAACCGTTGAATCCGGCGAGCTTCGCACGGGTACAACCGTAACGGCCGAAGTGGACCGTGCCAAACGTGCCGATATCGTCAAAAACCATACGGCGACCCACCTGCTGCACAAAGCGCTGAAAGAAGTGCTGGGCACGCACGTCAACCAAGCGGGATCGCTGGTAGAGCCGTCGCGGCTGCGTTTTGACTTCTCGCATCTGGGCAGCATTTCGCCGGAAGAGCTGGCCGATATCGAACGCCGTGTGAACGAGCAGATCTGGAACAGCCTGAAGGTAACGATCGAGCTGAAACCGATCGATGAAGCAAAAGCGATGGGCGCTATGGCGCTGTTTGGCGAAAAATACGGCGACATTGTCCGCGTCGTCCAAGTCGGCGGCTACAGCCTTGAGCTGTGCGGCGGCTGCCACGTGCAGAACACGTCCGAAATCGGACTGTTCAAGCTCGTCAGCGAAAGCGGCATCGGCTCCGGCGTGCGCCGGATCGAAGCGGTTACCGGCCGTTTTGCTTACCTTTACATGGACGAGCAATTGGAGGTGCTGAAAAACGCAGCAGCTCTGCTGAAGTCCAATGTCGCTGAGGTTCCTAAACGGATCGAAGCGCTGCATCAGCAGGTCAAAGATTTGTCCCGCGAGAACGAATCGCTCCAGGGTAAGCTGAGCGCGATCGAAGCGGGAGAACTGACGAGCCGCGTTGTCGAGGTTGGCGGTACCAAGCTGCTGGCCGAACGCGTACAGGCAGGCAGCATGGATGCGCTCCGCACGCTCGCTGACGAGCTGAAGACGAAGGTGCCGGATGCTGTGCTGGTGCTGGGAGCCGCTATGGAAGACAAAGTAAACTTTGTCGTAGCGGTACCTCCGCAGGACGTGAAACGCGGCCTTCATGCCGGCAAGCTGGTGAAGGAGATCGCGGTTTTGTGCGGCGGCGGCGGCGGCGGACGTCCGGACATGGCGCAGGCGGGCGGCAAAGACGCTTCCAAGCTGGATGAAGCGCTGAAGCTGGCTGGCGAACTGGTGGCGGCTCAGGCTTAAACGGACGAATAACGGGGCTTCTAAAAAATGGGATATTTTCTAGTTTCCTATTTCCTTCCGGGAGCCCCAATATGTTATAGTAAGAGATATAAGCTTGGCCCGGAATCCGCCGGAGAAGCTTAGTCTGTATGGCATAATGGCATTTAAGCCGTTATGGCCGAGAATTGAGGTGGCATGATGGACTCCATGGATAAAACTGTAAAGTTTAACGTCACCGGCGATGAGCGGGAGGCGTCCGCACAGGAAATCCTTCTTACAGTTTACGAATCGCTTCAAGAGAAGGAATACAATCCAATCAACCAGATTGTCGGATATCTGCTGTCGGGGGACCCGGCTTATATCCCGCGGCACAATAATGCCAGAAGTCTTGTACGGAAGAAAGAAAGAGATGAGCTCATTGAGGAACTGGTCCGCTTTTATATGAAGCACAATCGGTGATCCGAATTTTGGGTAATCATCTTTTGACAGGAGTTATGTGATGAGGATATTGGGGCTCGATTATGGCGACCGAAGAATCGGCGCTGCCGTAAGCGATGAGCTGGGCTGGACGGCCCAGGGGATCGATACGCTGGAGAAACGCCGGGACGAAGGGGAACTTTCCAAAATCGCCGAGCTTGTTAAGCAGTACGACATTGGGGAAATTGTGGTAGGATTGCCTAAGAACATGAACGGCACGATTGGACCCCGTGGCGAGATTTGCATGGCGTTCGCCGATAAACTGCGTGATCAATTGGCATTGCCTGTTCACCTTTGGGATGAGCGGCTTACGACCGTTTCAGCGCATCGGACGCTGCTGGAAGCGGATGTAAGCCGGGGCAAACGCAAACAGGTCGTGGACAAAATGGCCGCGATGCTTATTTTGCAGAATTATTTGGACTCAAAGACTATAAGGTGAGGGTGATGAATGATGGCAAACCAAATCATCGGCAACGAGGAAGAACCGGAAATCATTTATATTCCTGATGACGAAGGGAACGAAGAAGAGTTCGAAGTCATCATGAAGTTTGAGGTTGACGGCTCCGATGCTAAATATATGATGGTTGTTCCTTTGGAATCGGACGACGAAGAAAGCGAAGAGGTTTATGCTTTCCGTTACGAGGAAGACGGCGATGACTTGAAATTGTATACGATCGACAGCGATGAGGAATGGGAAATCGTTGAGGAAACCTTCAATACGCTGATGGATGAATTCGGCGGTGACGAAGATTAATGACGGCTTTTAACCGGGATAACGTAGTATGGACGAACCGCATCCGGGAAGCCTTCGGTCCAGTCGTGGAGCTCCAGGATGAGCAAGGCAAGTCGACTTATTACCAAGTCGAACAAGAGTTTGACGTGGATGGTCAGTCCTATGCCGTGCTCCGCCCCGATACGCAGGCAGCAAAACCTGCTGAACCGGAGATTTTGAAGGTGGTCGCCGGCGGCGAAGGAGAGCTGTCGCTCGAAACCATCGACGATGACGATGAATGGGAAGAGGTTTCCGAGCTGTACGACGAATTGACTTTTCCCGAATAAGGGTTTACTACGGGCCGTTTGCGGCTTATCTAACGATGTTGTTGCAGTTGTATAGCATGTACCCAAGAAGGGCGGAGCTTCCGCTCTTTTTGGCTGTAAAGGAGTTGGCTTAGTGAAGAAAGGGATACGACTGGCTTTGGCCGTGGTGCTGGTTCTGATCATCGCCGCAGCCGGAGCAGGAGGATACATCTATTGGGGGCTTCAGCCGCCCGCCAAATCGGATCAGCCCGTCCGATTCACGATCGAACCGGGGACAGGAACGGAAGAGATCGCAAATCTGCTGCAGGAGAAAGGTTTGATCAGGAACAGCCTCCTGTTTAAGGTTTCCTTGAAGTACAAGTCCGAGGGCAGCCGTTTTCAGGCCGGAACCTATGAAATGAATCCCGGAGCAACGGCGGATCAAATCATTGCCAAGCTGAACAGCGGGGACGTGGTTCCGGAAGAGATGATTCGCTTTACGATCCCGGAAGGGTTCACTGTGAAGCAGATGGCTGATAAACTTCAGGAAGAAGGAGTAGCGAACGCCGAAACGTTCCTGAAGCTGGTCAAAGACCCCGCAGCCGGCGGGATCGAAAGTCCGCTGCTCGGCCAAATTCCTGCGGATGCCAAACTGATGTACAGGCTGGAGGGTTATTTGTTCCCGGAAACCTATGAACTGAAGAAGGGAAGCACGGAAGCGGACATGATCCGGCGGATGCTCGAGGAAACTTCGGCCAAGCTGGAGCAGATTCCGGATTTCGATGGCAAACTCAAGGCAAGCGGTTATTCGCTGAACCAGATCATGACGATCGCATCCCTCGTGGAGCGTGAGGTAGTTGTCGATAAGGAGCGGCCAATCGTTGCCGGAGTTATTTATAACAGGCTGAAGCAAAACATGAAGCTGGAGATCGATGCGACTGTTCAGTATTTGCTCGGCAAACCGAAAGAACGGCTGCTGAACTCCGATTTGCGCAAGGTGGATAGTCCTTATAATTCTTATCTTTATGAAGGTCTTCCTCCGGGACCGATCGCAGCGCCCAGCTTGAAGTCGATTGAAGCGGCTTTGGAGCCGGAGAAATCGGATTATTTATTTTACGTAACGAAAAAGGACGGCAGCCAGGAGCATTTGTTTGCCGCTACGTACCAGGAGCATTTGGCGAACATCAAAAAAAGCCAGGCTGCGGCCAAATAAGACAGAGGTGTGTGAAGCAATGAAAGCAGGAAAACCGGAACTTCTTGTACCGGCGGGTTCGGTGGAAGAAGCGGTCTCTTTTATAAATGCCGGGGCCAGCGCGGTCTTGGTAGGGGAAGATAAATACGGCATGCGCCTGCCGGGTGAATGCTCTCTGGAGGACATCCGGAAAATCGCAGAGTTTGCGCACAGTCGGGAGGCAAAGGTTTATGTGAGCGTCAGCAACCTGATCAGCAACGATCTGCTGGAAGGGCTTGACGTTTATCTGCTGGAGGTTCAGCAGGCGGGGGCGGACGCCGTCCAATTTGGGGATCCGGCCGTGCTGCGGGCTGCGCGTATGGCCGCTCCTGGCCTCGCGCTGCATTGGAACGCCGAGATGACCTCCACCAACTATGCGACGGCCAACTATTGGGGCAGCAAAGGCGCATCCCGCGTAGTGCTCGCCCGTGAATTGAACATGGATGAAATTACGGGCATGATGCCGCATCTTCAGGTAGAAGCCGAGGTGCAGGTCCATGGGATGACCAACATTTATCATTCCAAACGGGCGCTTGTAGCCAGCTATATGACGCACCAGGGGCGTCCGGTAGAAGGAGACCTCGGCAAAGAACGCGGGTTGTTCCTGATCGAAGCCGAACGCCAGGAGGAGAAATACCCGATTTACGAAGACGTTAACGGAACGCATATTATGAGCTCGGACGATATCTGCATTTTGGAGGACCTTCATCTGCTGCTGGAAGCCGGCGTGCACAGCTTCAAAATCGAATCGCTGCTGAAGCCGGCGGCGTATACGATCGCCGTGATCAAAGCTTACCGCCAAGCGATCGACTTGTTTGCTGCAAATCCGGAGAATTATGCCTTCCAGGACAGCTGGATGGACGAGATTCGCCGTTTGCAGGACCCTGAGCGTGAATTATCTTTTGGTTTTTATTATAAAGAGCAGGTTTATTAACCGATTAATCCCGCATCAAGAGAGGTGAATCTTTGTGTCAACCATTGAACGTCATAAGTCTATTGAACAGCATTCCATAAATGAACAGCACAAGCCTAAATATAAAGGAAAAAGATACCGGCTCGACAAACCGGAGCTGCTGGCCCCGGCCGGCAATCTGGAGAAGCTGAAATTTGCGGTTCATTACGGCGCGGATGCCGTGTATATCGGCGGACAGCATTACGGCCTCCGCTCCAATGCGGATAACTTCAGCTTTGAGGAAATGCGCGAAGGCGTCGAATTCGCCAAGAAATATGGCGCCAAAGTTTTTGTAGCGACTAATATCTACGCGCATAACGAGGATCTTGACGGCATTGAGGAATATTTGCGCAACCTTTACGAAGTCGGCATCTCCGCGATCATTGTGGCAGATCCGATCATTGTCGATACGGCCCTGCGGGTAGTTCCAGGCCTGGAGGTGCATTTGAGCACCCAGCAGTCCACCGTGAACTGGCAGGCGGTCCAGTATTGGAAAGAGGAAGGGCTGCCGCGCGTAGTATTGGGACGCGAAACCAGCCTGGAGGAAATCGCCGAAATCAAAAATCACGTGGACATTGAAATCGAAGCGTTTATCCATGGCGCTATGTGTTCTTCCTACTCGGGGCGCTGCGTGTTGTCCAACCATTTTACGGACCGGGACTCCAACCGCGGGGGCTGCTGTCAGTCCTGCCGCTGGAAATACGATCTGTTTGAGGATGCTCGCGAGCAAACGTGGATTTCGGAGGAAGAAGCGGCGGAAGACCGCGTGCTGCAGCAGTTTAAGCTTGGCACGACGCAAATTCCGCTGTTTGCGGAAGAAGACAATGCCTTTACGATGGGCTCCAAGGATTTGTGCATGATTGCGAATGTTCCGGATCTGATCGACGTTGGCGTGGACAGCTTTAAAATCGAAGGCCGCATGAAGTCGATCCACTATGTGGCCACGGTGGTTAATGCCTACCGACGAGCCATTGATTCTTATATGGAAGACCCGGATAATTACGTGCTGAAACCCGAATGGGTGGAAGAAATCAACAAAGCGGCGAACCGCCCGTTGAATACCGGATTCTTTTACGATACGCCCGACCATGAGGATCATATTTATGAACCCGAGGAAAAAGCGGCTCCTTATGATTTCGCAGGTCTGGTCATGGATTACGACGCCGAAACCGGCATGGCGACCGTTCAGCAGCGCAATCATTTCAAACCCGGGCAGGAAGTGGAATTCTTCGGGCCGGGGGACACGTTCTTCAAACAAACCGTCGGGACGCTTTGGGATGAGAACGGCAACGAAATCGACGCGGCCCGCCATCCGCTGCAGCTGGTCAAATTCAAGGTGGACCGTCCGGTTCAATACTTTGACATGATGAGAAAAAAGAAATAGACAAATAGTCCTGAAAATGTAACCCTTTGTCCTTGAGGCAAAGGGTTTTTTTGTCGGTTTTTACAAAAAAATTAGATAAATATGCATGATATTTAACAAAAAGCTTAAGAAATTGGGACGAAAGCCGAAATATTAATTAGGACTAAAAATACATAGAAGGAACGGGTGAACAGGATGGCCAAATTCCCAAAATTGCAGCGCAATAAGGACAAAGAGGGGGAAAAGCAGCAGCAGGGTAAACCAAAGCAATCCAAGCAAGGCCTTCAAAAAGCACTGAAGAAAACGGTTACATACTCGAGGGGATTAAAAGTCGGAAATCTGGATCCCACGAAGTCCGTGGGGGTCCGATTATTTCTCATCTTTTTTGTAGCGATTATGGTGTTTGTGCTGTCTCTGGGTATTTTATCCTACCAGACTGCCAGGACCATCGTGCAGAAAAACGCAAAAACATCCAACCAGCAGACGGTCATTCAAACCGCCGACAAGCTGGACATTATTTTTGACAAGTATCAGGAAGGGGTTCAACAGGTCTTTTTTGACAAAGAGCTGCAGGACGACTTGACGGGCCTTGGAGCCAAAGGTCTCTCCAACTATGACCAGTTTACGCTGGTGAAAGCGATCAGCGAGAAGATGAGCACCTTTACCTACTCTATTACCGGGTCACGCGCTTTGTATTTGTTCCCGGTCGATGAAAGCTTTACGCCGATCACGGCAGGAAACGCGGACACGGACCTGACGTCCAACCTTAAAAATGCATCTTGGTACCCAACTTTAGCCAATGGTACGGCTTCCACCTGGCAGGCTGTTTCCGAGGGCTCGGACGGCATCTATCGGTATGCGCAGTCTTTGAAAACCTTAAGCGGCTCCTCGCGTTATATTATTGTTATGGATATCGATCTGACAACCTTGAACAACGAGCTTGAAAAGGTTTCTCTGGGCGATGGCTCCAAAGTGGAGCTTGTCGACGGACAGGGACAGGTCGTGGCCGCCAACGTAGACTTGAGCCAGCAGAAATTGACGGCTTTGGATGCGGTAACGAAAAATACCAAAGAAACGGACAGCTTTACAACCAATGATCAGGACGGCAAATCCGTTTTGGCTGTATATGATACTTTGAAATCCTCCGGCTGGAAGTTGACCGGAATCGTGCCGGTGAGCAACCTGGTGGCCGATGCCAAAAGCATTCTGGTCACAACGTTTATTGCGGCCGTTGTGGTTGCCATCATTGCGGTACTGATCGGGATTTGGATCGTCCGTATGATCGGGCGTCCGCTTTCCATCATGAACCGTTTGATGCAGCAGGGGGCGAGCGGGGAACTTAATGTACGGATGAAACATACGGGACGCGATGAAATCGGCCAGCTCTCCGCCAGCTTTAATCAGATGATGGAGCAGATTACGACGCTGGTGACCCATGCGAATTCTTCGGCGGCAGAAGTGCTGGGCACGGCCTCGGAGCTTGCGGAAGCCTCCAGAAAAACGGCGTTGTCCGCAAGGGAAATTGCGGTCGCCACCGAAGAGATCGCCAACGGCGCGGGCAGCCTGGCCAGCGAAGCCGAACGCGGCAGCGATTTGACGGAAAACATTGGTACCCAGGTGTCGGCGGTTATTGCCTCTAACCGAGAGATGCAGGAATCGGCGCGCGAGGTGGAAAACGCCAGCGAGCTGGGTACGAAATACCTGCAGGGATTAACGGAGAAAACAAACACGACGGGCGAAATGACCCGGGCTTTGGCCGACCGCGTCAACGCTTTGCATGCCAGCACAGCCTCCGTACGCAAGGTTCTCGAAGTCATGCAAAACATTACGCAGCAGACCAATATCCTGTCTTTGAACGCTACGATCGAAGCCGCTCGCGCAGGAGCGGCAGGCCGCGGATTTATGGTTGTGGCCGATGAAATCCGCCAGCTTGCCGAACAGTCCAGACAATCGATTACGATGGTTGGGCAAATTACGGACGAAATCCAGCAGGAAATGAACGAAACCATCGAGGCTTTGGAAGAAGTGAATCCGCTGTTCGAGCAGCAAATCGAATCGGTGAAAGAAACCGGAGAGATTTTTGTATCAGTGCAGGAGCAAATGGAAAAATTCGTGGCCAAGCTGGATGGAGTCACATCTTCTATTGAAGGCCTGAGCCAGTCCCAGCACATTTTGTCCGAGGCAATGGCGAATGTCAGCGCGGTGGCCGAGGAATCGTCCGCGACTTCGGAAGAGGTGGCATCCCTGTCCAGCGAACAGCAGATGGTCGGCGACCAGCTGGTTGAGCTGTCGGGACAGCTGGAGCAGGTGTCCGATAAATTGAAAGAATCGCTGTCCAGATTTAAATTCTAATTGATTTTCCCTAATCCTTATCCAAAAAATTATCGGGTTGCCCTTGTGCCTAAAACGCATAGGGGCACCTTTTTTTATAAATATTTTTAAAAGGCAATTATTAAGGATAAAGGATAAAGATTGCGCCCTGGTGACATACGGGAAGTGTGGGATAGCTCCGAAAAGGAAATACTTTGTCGAAAGGAGGATTTTCGTGATGAACTTGACCATCAAAAAACGGATTTTTGCCGTTTTGCTTCTTGTGACTGCCTTAATCGGCATTATCGCTGTGCGTTTGGCGTGGCTGCAGCTGTTTGATGGGGTCCCGAAAGCGGCTTCCGCACATGGGAGGGAAACGTCCGAAATGGCGGTCCTGCAGCGTGAGACAAGCATGGAGCTGGACCCGGGACGCGGCCGGTTCGTGGATGCATCCGGAAACTCTCTTACGAGCGAAGTTGTCCTAGCCCCTGTGTTGTTTCCGCTCCGCAAGGAAAGCTCTACCGGCAACAAGGATGGAGGCGATGGCGGGAAAGGTTCCAACGGAGCTCAAAATATGCAGACGGAGGAACGCCAAATCGGCGCGCTGGCCAAACTGCTGAACACGACGACGGATCGGCTTGAGGCCGTCAGAAGCCGACTGCAGCAGCCTACTTATTGGACAGACAAACGGGGGAACGGCGGACAACAGGTTCCTTACAGCCTCACCTCGGAACAGGCCGCGGAATTGGACAGGCTGGATATCCCTTGGGTAAAAGCGCTGCCTGTACTCCAGCGGTATACGGAGCAGTCTTCAGGCAAGCAGTGGCTAGGGTTTGTAGCCGAGCAGCCGGAGGTGGTTATGGCGATGAATCAGAAGACAGGGAGCGGCCAGGTCAAACGGGGAGAGGTTCTGCCGATTTCCGCCAAGCTTGGCGCTTCCGGGCTGGAGAAAACCTTCGACAGGCTCCTGCGGGGCGAAGGGCCGACAGGCGTGTCGTACCTGATCGACGGACGCCGCCAGCCGCTTTCCAAAGAGGCGCTCCGGGTTCATGCCGCCGGCAATCCCTATTATCCGCTTACGGTCCGGACCACCATCGATTTGAGCCTGCAGAACCAAATTGAGCGTCTGGCCGCCGAAAAAGGGGTAAAAGAGGGAGCGGTCGTTGTGCTCGATGTGAAAACCGGAGATGTGAAGGCGATGGTTTCGCTGCCTTTCTACAATCCGAACTCGGTGGATCCGAACATGACGTCGAACTGGAGCAACAGGGCTGTAAAGGAAGCGGTGCCCGGCTCGATTTTCAAAACGGTAACGGCGGCAGCGGCTTTGGAAGCAGGCCTTTCCCGGCCGGACGAGCACTTTTTCTGCAGCGGGAATTACGGGAAATACGGACTGTCCTGTTCGAAAAAAGCCGGTCACGGGGACATTACCCTCGCCAGAGGATTTGCGGAATCCTGCAACATCGTCTTCGGAAGTTTAGGAGAACGCCTCAGTCCTTACATGCTTCAGCAAACAGCGGACGCGTTGGGCATCGGCCGAACGGTGGGATGGGAGGAGCAGGCGTTCATCGACGGACGGCCTCTTCATCAGATCGACCAGGAGGAGGCAGGCACGGTATTTGGACAGGAACCCCATCCGGAGGATGGCGGGGTTCGGGCACAAACGGCGATAGGCCAAAGAAGCGTTCGGCTCAGCCCGCTGCAGGCGGCCAATTTGGTGGTGACGCTGCTGCACGGAGGAGCCGTGCAGGCTCCCCGGCTGGTATCCGGGATCAGCTATGCCAACGGCACCGAAATGATCCGTTTCGAACCTCATCAATCGCCTGCCGCATCCGGCCAAATTTCTTCCCGGACGGCCCAAACCCTGCTGCAGTGGATGCGAACGGTCGTTACGGACGGGACCGGCCGCAAGCTGAACAATGCGAAATGGAAGCTGGCCGGGAAGTCGGGGACCGCACAGGTGGTCAGAGACGGGAAAGCGTTAAATGATCAATGGTTCATCGGATTCGGCCCTTACGAATCACCCAAGTATGCCGCTGCTGTGTTGGTCCAAAGCCGGGAGCCTGGGTCCGTCCACCTGGCTACGGAGCTTTTTGGGGACGTAATGAATACACTTGCAGTTCCTGACAGAACATGAAAGAAGCAGCCCAAAAAAGAGGCCTAAAATCAAAGCTTTTATGATAAAATAGAGAAGATGTTCAAATAAATTTAGGATTTGGGCAAGCCAAAGTCAATGAAACAGAGAGAAATGGGGAATGGGCATGGAGACTTTGCTGCTGGGTTTATTTTACATTTTCTCGCTGTACGCCTTTATTCCGGGACTAATCAGCCGTTTATTCGGATTTCGAGTGTTCAAGAAGGGGATTGCAGAGCACGAAATCGCTTTAACGTTTGATGACGGACCCGATCCGGTGTACACTCCGCAACTGCTTGATCTGCTTAAGCGCCATAACGCCAAAGCGACCTTTTTTGTAGTTGGTTCGAGTGCCGAGAAACACCCTGAGCTGATCAAGAGGATTCACGAGGAAGGCCATCTGCTGGGTATCCATAATTACAAACATAAGACCAATTGGCTTATGCGGCCCAAAACGGTTACCCAACATATTACGATGACCGCAAAGGTCATTAAAGAAGCAACCGGCGAGGATGCGCACTATTATAGACCGCCATGGGGGATCGTCAACCTATTCGATTATACGAAACAGCGCAACGATTACCAGTTGGTGCTCTGGTCCGCGATCTTCCGCGATTGGCGCGTGAATGTAGGAGCGGACCGCCTCACCGAAAAAATGCTGAAAAAGCTGCGCGGGGGCGAAGTTTTTTTGCTTCACGACTGCGGCACGACGTTTGGCGCTAACCCCACTGCGCCACATGAAATGCTCACGGCTCTGGGGCGCGTGCTGAACGAGGCTGACCGCCGCGGCATCCGTAGCGTTACGATTCAGGATATGATCCAGCATACGGCCCAGGCCAGAAACGAAGCATTGGCCGCGGATAATAACACTCCAGTCGTGCGAAAGGGAGGTATACCGGTGCTGCCCTGGTATAAACGTTTGATCGTCAGCCTTTGGCTTCTTTGGGAGAAGCTGTTCCATGCGATGTTCCACTTACAAACAACGAATCACGACGACCCGATGTTTCATTTTCGCAAAATTAAATATTCGGGGGCGCCCATTGAATTGGAAAGCGGAGGCCAGCTGGTCAAAGGCGATCCCGTCCTTGAACTGCATTTTGACAACAAAAAGCTGTTCCAGCTCGGCTCCAAAGCCAAATCCTCCGTGCATCTGGCGATTCAGCTGGTCCGTACGACAGAGAAAGCCCTTCCGGAGTTGGCCAGATACATTCAGGATCATCCGGAGCTTAAGGAAGTAAAAGCTTTATACGGCATTACGATGATTAACCGCGGACCGGAGCAGTTTGGTTTTACGATTACGGATATGCCTAAAGGCCTGTTCGCGACGTCGACTACCCTTTACTTAAAGCTGCTGATGAGCGTTATTCATCCAAGCGGCCGCGAGCGTATCAAAGCGCATCAGGAGCAAATGGTGCCAAAGATTTTGGTAATTCCGATAGATACGCTGATCAGCCGTTTTGCCCGGGAAGGAACGGTATCCCATTCCCAGCACAAGCAGGTCCTGCAAGCCAAGCAAGAGGAAAAGGCGGAAAGCAGCGACGAGTCCGCGGAGTTGAACGCAAGTTTGCCCGTTTAATTCGGAAAAAAGTACCGGATACCTCCCTTTTCCCAGGGTTGTTCGGTTTAAGGTCTTATTTTTGTATGTGGAGATTTTGGTTTAATGAATTTAACGAAATTAGAGGAAGAGGCCCGTTTGGGGTCTCTTTTTTTCTTTAAATTGGGGATGGGGAGGAGCAGGATTTGGCCCGAAAAAGAAAACCCGGACCTTTCTTCGGAAAGGCCCGGGCTGCTGAATTCATGATTAAATTTTCATAACGCCGCCGGAGCTGGCGTTCGTTACGAGCTTGGAGTAACGCGCGAGATAACCGGTTTTGACTTTAGGCTCAAAACCTTTCCAGTTGGCGCGGCGTTTGGCGAACTCTTCGTCGCTGATATGCAGCTCGATTTTCCGGTTGTTCAAATCCAGCTCGATGATATCCCCGTTTTCAACGAAAGCGATCGGTCCGCCTTCCGCAGCTTCCGGAGAGATGTGCCCGATGCTGATGCCGCGGGATGCGCCGGAGAAACGTCCGTCGGTAATCAGGCCAACTTTGGCGCCGAGACCCATGCCGGCGATTTGCGACGTAGGAGCCAGCATTTCCGGCATGCCCGGTCCGCCTTTAGGACCTTCATAACGGATAACTACAACGTTGCCTTCTTTGACTTTGCCGTTCGCGATGCCTTCCAGCGCTTCTTCCTGGGAGTCGAAGCAGATGGCCGGGCCTTTATGGTATCCGCCGACCGAAGGATCGACAGCGCCGACTTTAATAACGGAGCCTTCCGGTGCCAGATTGCCATACAGAATGGCTAGACCACCGCGTTCGGAATAAGGGTTATCCAGCGAGTGGATGACTTCATGATCCCGGATTTCAACGCCTTCTACGTTTTCGCGCAGCGTTTTGCCGGAGACCGTCATACATTCGCCGTAAATGGCGCCTGGTTTCTTGAGCAGCTCGTTGATAACGGCGCTTACGCCGCCGGCCCGGTCCACGTCTTCAATAAAGAAGTTGGAGGCCGGAGCCAATTTGCTGATATGAGGAACGCGGTTGGCGACTTCGTTGATCCGCTCGAGCGGATAGTCGATTCCGGCTTCCTGGGCCAGCGCAAGGGTATGCAGTACGGTATTGGTGGAACCGCCCATCGCCATATCCAAAGCAAAAGCGTTGTCGATGGATTCTTTGGTCACGATATCGCGAGGTTTCAGGTCCATTTTAACCAGTTCCATCAATTGTTTAGCGGACTTTCTAACGAAATCGCGGCGTTCTTCAGCGACAGCCAAAATGGTGCCGTTACCCGGCAGGGCAAGGCCGAGAGCTTCGGCCAGACAGTTCATGGAGTTGGCTGTGAACATGCCGGAACAGGAGCCGCAGGTCGGACAGCCGAATTGTTCGAGCTCAAGCAGGTCCTTATCGTCGATTTTGCCGGCCTGGTATGCGCCGACGCCTTCAAATACCGAAGTCAGGGACAATTTGTTGCCTTTGCTGTCTACGCCGGCTTTCATAGGTCCGCCGCTGACAAAAATCGTCGGGATGTTGACGCGCAGCGCGCCCATCAGCATGCCCGGCGTGATTTTATCGCAGTTCGGGATGCAGACCATACCGTCAAACCAGTGTGCGGATACGACGGTTTCCAGCGAGTCGGCGATAATTTCGCGGCTCGGCAGCGAATAACGCATGCCGATGTGGCCCATGGCGATGCCATCGTCTACGCCGATGGTGTTGAATTCAAAAGGGACGCCGCCGGCTTCGCGGATGGCTTCCTTCACGATTTTACCGAATTCCTGCAGGTGCACATGACCTGGAACAATATCGATATAAGAGTTGCAGACCGCGATAAACGGTTTGCCGAAATCCTCTTCTTTAACACCTGCGGCACGCAGCAAGCTGCGGTGCGGAGCGCGGTCGAAACCTTTTTTGATCATGTCTGAACGCATTTTGTTAGCTCCCATGATGGCTTTCTCCCCCCGGATATGAATAATGAATGAAATTTAGAAGTGTAAACCGCTAAAGCTTTTTATACAGTCTATCACAACCTCCCCTGCTTTTCTACCATCTTAAGTGAGCTAAACGAAGCTGGAAAAAAGGGTTTTCGCTTGTCAGGGAGAAATTTTTTAATTAAAAGGAAGCAAAAGTGAAAAACAAACAAAAAAGCCGCCGACCCTAATGCCGGGGCTTTTTTGTCAGGTATTGCGGTTAAGCGGAGCCGGGGCAGCGGACGTCATCAGTTGTTCCCGCGGGCTTGTCCGCCTTTGCGGCCAATTTCCCGATAGAACTCCTTGTCGTGGGATTCGGCCGTGGCGGAGCCGCCTTTTTGCCCAATCTCCTGGTAAAACTCGCGATCGTGGGATTTGGAGGTGGCCATCCCGCCTTTGGAGCCAATCTCCTGGTAAAATTCTTTGCCATGGTTTTTGGCGGTAGCTTGTCCACCCAGACGACCTGCTTCTTCACGGCTCATTTTCCCTTTGGTACGTGCCATAAAAATCACTCCTTGACAAGTAATGGTTTTTAATGCGCGTACTGTTATATACCACGGGTCGCTTGGTTGAATCACGATAAAATGGAAAAAGGTAACCCGATTTCTTGCAGGCGAAAAATCCGTTTTTTATTTGGAAATCCGCATCCCAAGCGTTCTGCCGACTTTCCGGGATCTGGAAAACAGCCACTCCACCGGAGGTTCTATAACCGGCGAAGCCATTTTACGGACAATAGGCTGACAGAGAAGCACGGTCAATAGGGTGGAAGTTGCAATTACGGCAAGCGCTCCGCCTGTCCCTTGAATGAATCCGTATAAAGGCGAAGCGGCGGCCAGCCGGACGATCAGGCCATGCAGGAGGAAAACGTACAAAGTCCGCCGGCCGAGATCGGTGACCCTGCAGGCCAACAGCGGCGTAAAAGCAAGGAAGGCTGCAGAGGAAACCAGCTGGAGCACGTACATGCCCAGACGTTCAAACCCGGCGTACCAGGTGTACGGACCCAATTGCCCATAAGTCATGTTTCCATAAAGCCAGCCTAAAGGCAGACGATCGCCCCAGACCCATGCGGCAGCCAGCAGCAATAGTGAAGCAAGGCCGGCGCACAACCGGATTTTAGGTGTGAATACTTTCACGATCCATTCCGGACGGAAGTGGTAACCGGCCATAAAGAAGGGAAGGTACACAAAGGTGCGCGATAAGCTGAGCCAAGTGCCGTCCACTGCCGCATAACCAACAGCGACCCCGAGCAGAAGCGATACTCCCAGCTGTGCGGTCCGCGTCCATTTTTGCAGGCCAAGCGCTGCGGTTCTCCAGAACAAATGGCTGGCCAGAAACCATAACAACAGGTAAGGGGCAAAAAAGGAATGGCGGATATGTTCCACTTTGAAGACCGTTACGTCCAGTACGGAATAGAGGCTCTGAAAAATGAGATACTGCAGGGCGATTTGGGTCATCATCTTGCGGCCGGACAGCCCCCGGAGATTGGGTTTGGCGAAATAACCGGTCACAAACACAAACAGAGGCATATGAAAGGTGAAAATCCATACATAAAGCGCGTGTACGCCCGGCATTTGGCTGATGAGCGGTTCGATCGCGTTGCCCACAAATACGCATACAATCAGCAGAAAACGCAGGTTCAGGAAATAGCTTTCTCCACTCCAGCTTTTCGGTTTATCGTTCATGATCGGCAGGCTCCTTTATGAAGGCAGTCATCCAAGGTTAGCAGGTTAAATGTTTTAATTTTTATGTTTTTTTGCTATAGCTACAGCGTAAGGCAATCAGGCATGGATACCTGTGAGGAAGATCACTTTTGAAAACGCTATCCACGCGGGGAAATATGACGAACTGTTGAATTGTGAAAAATAGGAAAGGTACAATAGAGGAAAGTCATCAAGGGGGAGTCGAGCATGCCCGTCTGTACGATTAACGGCAGGGAATATGCCTTTAAGGGAATCTTATTTGACAAGGACGGCACGCTGCTGGATTTTTTAAGTCTTTGGGGAGCCTGGGCGCTTGAGGTTACGGAGCTTATGACGGAGCGGATGGAACAGGCGGGCGCGCGCCCGCTGACCGATCCGCGCAAGCTGCTCGGCTTGACGTTTGATGCAGAGGGGAAGATTTCCGGTTATGATCCAACGGGTCCGGTGGCTATGGCTACGGAAGAGCAGACGATCGGCGTTTTGACCTGGCAGCTTTATACCGCAGGCCTGCCTTGGAACGAAGCGCTGCGGCAGGTCAGGGAACTGCTGGCGATCGCCATGCAGAAGGTTAAGGGGCAGAGGAATGCCAGGCCCATGCCAGGCCTGCTTGACCTGCTGGTAGACTGCCGCAGGCTTGGAGTCCCGCTTGGAGTCGTTACGGCGGACCGCACTTCCGAAGCGCTGGAGCATTTACGATGGATGGAAATCGAAGCTTATTTCGCAGCGGTTGTCGGGACGGACAGGGTAACACGCGGCAAACCGGATCCTGACATGGTGGTTTTGGCCTGCTCCGAGCTGGGGCTTATTCCACAGGAAGTGCTGGTAATTGGGGACAGCAACGCGGACATGCAAATGGCCAGAGCTGCCGGCGCAGCACTGGCTGTTGGCTACAGCCCGGCTGGGGAAGCAGGGTATTTGCTGGATGCCGAGGCAGTTGTCCGCAGCTACGGGGAAATAAAACTAAGCGCGTATGAGAATTTATCCAATAACAAGGAGCTGAAGGAGCAGTGAGCAACACGAACGAACAGATCGGACGTTTGGCGGAATGGATCGGTGAAAGCAGCCGGATCGTATTTTTTGGAGGTGCGGGCATTTCCACGGAAAGCGGCATTCCCGATTTTCGTTCGGCCGCAGGTTTGTACCAGACGGAGACACGCTCGCCGTATTCGCCTGAGGAGATTTTAAGCCGGCCGTTTTTCGACCGCCATCCGGAAGTGTTTTTTGATTTTTACCGGACAAAAATGCTCCATCCTTCAGCCCAGCCCAATCCGGCCCATCATCTTTTAGCGGCACTGGAGCAGCGGGGGAAATTGTCGGCGGTGGTGACGCAAAATATCGACGGCCTTCATCAGCTGGCCGGGAGCAAAAAAGTGCTTGAGCTTCACGGTTCGGTCCACCGCAACTATTGCATGGACTGCCGGACCTTTCATTCGCTCGAAGAGGTGATCGCTGCACCGGACCCGGTGCCTGCCTGCAAAAGCTGCGGAGGCATCGTCAAACCCGATGTCGTATTATACGGAGAAAACCTGCATGAAGCTACAATCTCCGCATCCATCGAAGCCATCCGGGACGCCGACATGCTGATTATCGGAGGCACTTCGCTGACCGTTTATCCGGCTGCGCAATTCGTCGATTATTTCCGGGGAAATCGAACCGTTCTGATCAATATGGCCCAGACCGGATTTGACGGACGGGCGGGACTCTTGATCAAGGAACCGATCGGCCGGGTCTGCGAGTCTGTTTCACGGCAAATGAACGGAGGTTAATATTCCGTCTATAGTCTTAAAATAGGAAGGGTTTCTTGCTAAAAAAGGGAGAACCTTCTATGATAGGCTGTGAAAATAAGCGAGCTTTACATGTCATACTAGTTAAAATAGAAAGGTAGGATGACGAGATGGTATATTCACCGAACGAAGAAAGATATGAATCGATGGTTTACAACCGGGTCGGCCGCTCCGGACTGAAACTTCCGGCGATTTCGCTCGGCTTGTGGCATAATTTCGGAGGCGTCGATTCCTTCGAGAACGGCCGGGAAATGATCCGCAGATCGTTTGATCTCGGCATCACCCATTTTGATTTGGCCAACAACTATGGTCCGCCTCCGGGATCGGCCGAAGAAATGTTCGGACAGGTGCTCGCAAAAGATTTAAAACCGTTCCGTGATGAACTCGTCATCTCTTCCAAAGCGGGATATAAGATGTGGCAGGGTCCGTACGGGGACTGGGGTTCGCGCAAATATCTGATCTCCAGCCTGGATCAAAGCCTTAAACGAATGGGTTTGGATTATGTGGATATTTTTTATTCCCATCGCCCTGATCCGGAAACGCCGCTTGAGGAAACGATGATGGCGCTTGATCAGATCGTCCGCTCGGGGAAAGCGATTTATGTCGGGATTTCCAATTATCCGGCGGATCGAACGGCTGAAGCCATAAAAATATTGAAGCAGCTCGGCACGCCGCTGCTGATTCATCAGCCGAGGTATTCCCTGCTGGACCGCTGGATCGAAAACGGCCTTCAGGACGTGCTGGAGGAAAACGGCGTGGGCAGCATTGCTTTTACGCCGCTGGCTCAAGGCATGCTGACCAGCAAATACTTAAACGGCATTCCGGAGGACTCCCGTGCGGCCAGCCCGACCGGTTTCCTGAAGGAATCCGCAATAACGCCGGAAGTGCTGCGCAAAATCCGGGCTCTCAACCAGATGGCGGCAGCACGGGGACAAAGCCTGGCGCAATTCGCTCTTGCCTGGGTGCTCAGAGGCGGACGGGTAACCTCCGCGCTGATCGGGGCCAGCCGCCCGAGCCAAATCGAAGAAAACGTAGCCGCGCTTAAAAATTTGGAATTTTCCGAAGAAGAGCTCAGCCGGATCGAAGCCATTTTGAAAACGGATGTTGCTGAAGCTTAATGAGAGGGGCTGTCACCAGGGTATGACCTCGGGGCAGCCCCTTTTTTAACTGCCGCTGCCGCCTCCTCCTGTTACGGAACGGCGGTACGCGCTGGGAGCTTCGCCGTAAAATCTTTTGAACTGCCGGGAGAAATAAAGCGGGTCCGTCAGCCCTACCGATGAGGCAATCTGCTCGATGGACAAATCCGGACGGTCCCGGAGCAAATGGCGGGCTTTGTCGATGCGGAGCTTCAGCAGATAGGTGACGGGGGACATGCCGGTGCCTTTCTTGAATACCCGGGACAAATAGGCGCGGTTATAACCCAGCCCCGAGCACATCTCCTCGATGGAGATCGGATAAGCATATTGGCTGGCCATATAATGGATCATCTGTTTGACCACCCGCTGGATATGCGCTTCGCCTTCGGCATTTTCCGTCCCGGACAGGAGGGAGCGTTTGGCCTCCGCCATCATCAGGTACAGGTGCCCCAGCGCTGCCAGCCCTGCGCCTTCCCGCTGTTCCCGGAAAGCGGACAAGACCGCCTGCAACGCCCCGGGAATCGGACCGTTTTCCGCCGAATGGACGACCGGCGTATCACCGGAGAAACCCGCCTGCCTGGCCAGTTCTTCCGCGCCCTTGCCGCTGAAGGCGATCCAGCGGTAGCGCCAGGGATTGCGCTCATCGGATTCATAGCTGACCAGATGATCCGGTTCGATCATGAATCCGCTGCCGGCCCGCAGGCGGAAGGTCCCTTTTTCCGAGCGGAAGACGCCGCGTCCTTCCTCAATGTAGTGGAAGAGGTAGAAATCGAAAATTTTAGGTCCCAGCCGGTGGGCCGGCGCCGTTTGGCTTTCGCCCGCAAACAGGACGCGCAGCGTGTCCTGGCCGGAGAAGTCGGGATTTGCAGCGGACATATAAGTGGGTTCTACCATCTGTAAACCCTTCCTTCACTAAAATAACTTATGGTTTTATCTTATCGTCAAAAGTCACATAAATCCATATTTAAAACGCATTCAACCATTATCAAAATTTGTCCGGCGCTTCTATAATTAGATTATAAGTTAAGCCTAAATCAAGTTTAAGGACGGGTGAACGCATGATGAACATGCAAGAGCTGAAGCAGAAGTTTAGCGAAGCATTTGGAACAGATGACAAGAAGATTTTGGCTTACCAGGCGCCTGGCCGGGTCAATCTGATCGGCGAACATATCGACTACAACGGCGGTTACGTGCTGCCGGCGGCGCTGGAATTTGGGACTACCCTGCTGCTGCGCGAACGCGGCGACAACAAACTTGTATTTAAATCGGCAAACTTCCCTTATACCGCTGAGATTTCGGCCGATGAAATCGGGAGTTCCAAAACTGGCGAGTGGGTGGATTATCCGATCGGCGTATTGGTCGAATTGGCCAAACTCGGCTGCAAGGTGAGCAGAGGATATGATCTGTATTTTATCGGAGAAATTCCTAACGGAGCCGGCTTATCCTCCTCGGCTTCCATCGAGGTCGTTACGGCCTATGCCTTTGTTTCCGTCGAAGCCAAGGAAATCAACACGGTGGAAATCGCTAAACTGTCGCAGCGCGCCGAAAATCAATACGTCGGCGTCAACAGCGGCATCATGGACCAGTTTGCCGTAGCAAACGGAGCGAAAGACCATGCCATCCTGCTGATGTGCGATACGCTTGAATACAAATTAGTGCCTTTCGCGATCGGTTCTTACAAGCTGGTGATCGGCAATACGAATAAACGAAGAGGCCTTGTGGATTCCAAATACAATGAACGCCGCAGCGAATGTGATGAAGCGCTGAACCAGCTGCAGCCGCATGTTCCGGGACTGGAATACCTGGCGCAGCTGACGCCGGAGCAGTTCGCGGGTCTGGAAAATAAGCTGACCAGCGACGTGCTGCGCCGCCGTGCCAAACACGTGGTGGAGGAGAACGCCCGCGTTCTGGCTTCCGTAGAGGCTTTGCAGAAAAACGATCTGGTCAAGTTTGGCCAGCTGATGAACCAGTCGCATGATTCCCTGCGCGATCTGTACGAAGTGACCGGAGTTGAACTGGATACGATGGTGGAGGAAGCCCGCAAAATCGACGGCACGCTTGGTGCGCGGATGACCGGCGCAGGTTTTGGCGGCTGCACGGTTTCCCTTGTGCATCAAGACTCCGTGGCGTCGTTTGTTCATAACGTAGGCGAAGCCTACAAACAGCGTACGGGACTTGAAGCGGAATTTTATGTGTGCGAAGTGGGAGACGGCGTACACCAATTGAAGGAGGAAGCGTAACATGGCTATTTTAGTAACCGGCGGTGCCGGCTATATCGGATCTCATACGGTGGCGGAGCTGCTGGACAAAGGCGAAGAGGTCGTGGTTCTCGATAACCTGCAGACCGGGCACAGGGAAGCGCTGCTGGGCGGCAAACTTTACGAAGGCGACCTGCGGGACAAAGAGCTGCTGAAGAAGCTTTTTTCCGAAAACAGCATTGACGCCGTTATTCATTTCGCTGCCAACTCTCTTGTCGGGGAAAGCATGCAGGATCCGGTCAAATACTACGACAACAACGTTTACGGAACCTTGTGTCTGCTTGAAGCGATGCAGCAGGCCGGTGTATCCAAGATCGTTTTCTCCTCTACGGCGGCCACCTACGGCGAACCGGAAAAGGTGCCGATCGAAGAAACCGACCGCACGGCTCCTACGAACGTTTACGGCGAAACCAAGCTAAGCATGGAAACGATGATGAGCTGGTTCGACCGGGTGCTGGGCATCAAATACGTGGCGCTGCGTTACTTTAATGCAGCCGGCGCACATGCGAGCGGCAAAATCGGCGAAGATCACCAGCCGGAAACCCACCTGATTCCGCTGATCCTGCAAACTGCGCTTGGACAGCGTCCGTCGATCGCCGTGTTCGGCGACGATTATGCGACTGAAGACGGAACCTGCGTCCGCGACTATATCCATGTCAGCGATCTGGCCGACGCGCATCTGCGGGCTGTGGATTATCTGCGCGGCGGGGGCGAAAGCAACGTATTTAACCTCGGCAGCGGCAACGGTTTCTCCGTGAACCAAGTCATTTCCAAGGTTAAAGAGGTGACAGGCGTAGATTTCGCCGTAGAAGTGAAGCCCCGCCGTGCCGGCGACCCTGCCGTGCTAATCGCCTCTTCGGCTAAAGCCCGCAGCGTGCTCGCCTGGAGTCCGAAACGCGAGAATTTGGACGACATCATCGCCAGCGCCTGGCAGTGGCATCAAAACCATCCGCACGGCTATGAAGGAAAGTGAGGATGACCCCTATGCCTACGCAGCAAGGTTCAACTGAAGCGGCAAACTTGCGTGAAGCCGCGCTTGAAGCGATTGAACGTCTGGTTCAGTTTGCTCTGCAAAGGGAGCTGATTGCCCATTATGATGTTGACTACACCCGGAACCGTCTCCTCGAGCTGTTTAAAGAAGATGAGCCTTATCTGGGCGAGCTTCGCAAGGAGAGCCTGGAAGGTCCTCAGCAGCTGCTGAATGCGCTCATCGATTACGGTTACGCCATCGGCCTTATTCCGGAGAATACGGATACTTATCGGGACCTGTTGGATGCGGAAATTATGGGCCGCGTGATGCCCCGCCCGTCCGAGGTGATCGCTTCGTTTAAGGCCGTAGAGCAGGAACACGGGATCGAGGCAGCGACCAGCCGGTTCGTGAAGTTATGCACGGACGCCAATTATATCCGGATGGACCGCGTGGCAAGCAACGTTTATTGGGAACAGCCTACCGCTTTCGGCACGATGGAGATCACCATCAATCTGTCCAAGCCGGAAAAATCTCCGGCCGAAATCGCAGCCGCCAAGCTGCTTCCTCCGCCGGTGTACCCCAAATGCCAGCTTTGCCGGGAAAACGTCGGCTACGCAGGCCGGATCAACCATCCGGCCCGCCAGAACCTGCGCGTCATTCCGCTGGCGCTGAACGGAGAACCTTGGTTTTTCCAATATTCTCCTTATGTTTACTATAACGAGCACTGCATCGTGTTCCATCATGATCATGTGCCGATGAAATTGACCAAGGACAGCTTCCGCAGGCTGCTGGATTTCGTCCGGCAGTTCCCGCATTATTTTATCGGATCCAATGCCGATTTGCCGATTGTGGGCGGCTCCATTTTGACCCATGACCATTTCCAGGGCGGGAATCACAAGTTCCCGCTTGAGAAGTCGCCGGTGGAGGCCGTTTTCCGCTCGGAGCGGTATTCAGGCGTAACGCTTGGCATCGTCAACTGGCCGATGAGCGTACTCCGGTTGAACGGCAGCGATCCGGACGTGCTGCTGGAGGCGGCCAACGATCTGTACGAGCTGTGGAAAGGGTACAGCGACGCCGGGCTGGGCATTTTGGCGTTTTCGGAGGCGGAAGGCGGTTCCGTGCCGCATAACACCGTGACGCCGATCGTCAGACGCAGCGCGGACGGTGCTTATGAGATTGACGTTGTGCTCCGGAACAACCGGACCAGCGAAGAGCATCCGGAAGGCATTTACCATCCGCACCGGGAGATGCACCATATCAAGAAAGAAAACATCGGGCTGATCGAAGTAATGGGCCTCGCTATTTTGCCGGGGCGCTTGAAGCATGAGCTGGACAGCA
The DNA here is from genome assembly GCF_058267595.1 of Paenibacillus mobilis. Classification (NCBI taxonomy): domain Bacteria; kingdom Bacillati; phylum Bacillota; class Bacilli; order Caryophanales; family Paenibacillaceae; genus Paenibacillus; species Paenibacillus mobilis. The sequence continues at coordinate 149,245 of NZ_JBZCMS010000009.1, read as the reverse complement.
TTGCCCGCATTTTGTCCGGGGATGAGGCGCTTCGCTCCGCTGTTTCCGAAGACCGGATGCCGGAGCTTTCCCCCCACAGAGAATGGATCGAATCCCTCCTTAAGCGGCACGGTTCCAGGCTGACCAAAGATCAGGCCGACGCTCTGCTTAAGGATGAAGTAGGCACGAAATTCGCGGAAATTCTAGGTCATGCGGGTGTATACAAAAGAACGCCGGAGGGCCAGGAAGGCCTGCGCCGTTTTGTGGCTGCCGCCGGTTATGCCCAATAACAGAACAAAATAGCAGGAAACCTATTAAATCTATGCAATTCTAGGAAATCAGGCCCTCTAAAAGGACTTTTTCCGACACAGACTCTCTGCCTGGAGGGTCTGTTTTTGTTTGATTTGCCCGGATTTTTCCTTTTATTGCTACAAGCTTATTTGTTTATTACAAACTAGAGCAGTATAATAGACCGGGATATTCAAAAATTTCTATAAACCGAAATGGAGGACAAAATACATGGAAGCTTTTACTTTTCAAAATCCAACCAAGCTGATTTTCGGCAAAAATAAAACGGAAGCTCTGAAAACCGAGCTCCCTAAATACGGCAGCAAGGTGCTGCTTGTTTATGGCGGCGGCAGCATTAAACGGACGGGCCTTTACGATCAGGTCCTGGGTTACCTGAAGGAAATCGGCGCGGAAGTGACCGAGCTGGCCGGCGTTGAGCCGAACCCTCGCCTGACGACGGTACATAAAGGCGTCGAGCTCTGCAGAGAGAAAGGCGTCGACATTATCCTGGCCGTCGGCGGAGGCAGCGTTATCGACTGCTCCAAGGCGATTGCCGCCGGTGCCAAATACGAAGGGGACGTGTGGGAGATATTGTCCCGCAAAGCTTCGGCCCAAGCGGCTCTTCCGCTTGCCGTGGTTTTGACCATGGCGGCTACAGGCTCCGAGATGAACGGAGGCTCCGTGATCTCCAATCTGGAGACCGAGGAGAAGCTCAGCTTCAGCAGCCCGTTCACTTTCCCGGCTTTCTCGATCCTGGATCCTCAAAATACCTTCTCCCTGCCTAAGGATCAAACGGTTTATGGCATGGTGGACATGATGTCCCATGTTTTTGAACATTATTTCCATCTGGAAGAGAATACGCCGGTTCAGGACGGTTTTTGCGAAACGCTGCTCCGCACGGTAATCGAAACGGCTCCAAAGCTGATCAACGATCTGGAGAACTATGATCTGCGCGAAAGCATCATGTATGTAGGCACCTTGGCCTTGAACGGCATGGTGTCCATGGGCTTCCGCGGGGACTGGGCCAGCCACACCATCGAGCATGCGGTGTCTGCCGTTTATGACATTCCGCATGGCGGCGGACTGGCTATCCTGTTCCCGAACTGGATGAAATACAATCTGAAAGTCAAACCGGCAAGATTCAAGAAGATGGCGGTTAATGTCTTCGGCATCGATCCGGCCGGAAAAAGCGACGCCGAAGTCGGCGAAGAAGGCATCAATGCCCTGCGCGCTTTCTGGACTTCCATCGGGGCGCCTAGCCGCCTGGCCGATTATGACATCGACGACAGCAAACTTGAACTGATGGCGGAAAAAACGGTCAAATTCGGACCGTTCGGCAATTTCGCCAAACTGGACAAAGCGGATGTATTGGAAATTTACCGCATGTCCCTATAATCCTAATTGCAAGCAAAAACAGGTGCTCCGGACAACCGGAGCGCTTTTTTTATTCCCTGAACAGGAAAATTTTGAAACCTTATATAAATTTAGGCGTATGAATTAGTAAGCAAGACAACCGAAGGATCTGCAGGAGGGTAACATGGATGGATGGTATTGGGGATGCCTGATCGGCGGTGTTTTGTTTACGCTTGTAAGCGTCCTGATCGGGGACCTGCTTGGTCAATGGCTGGACGGGATGTTTGATTTTTTGTCCGTCGATTTCCTTAAGCCGGTTGTGCTGGCAGGAGGAATTACCGGCTTTGGCGGGGCGGGCATTTTGCTGGACCGCTACACCGGGCTTGGGCAAACCGCGGTTCTGGTGCTGGCCGTGTGCATTGCTCTTCTCCTTTGCGCATTGGTCTATTTCGCCTATGTGGCGCCGGCGGAAAGGAGCGAGAACTCTACCGGATTTTCCGAGCGGGAGCTCCCGGGCAAGATCGGGGAGGTCAGCATTCCGATTCCCGGGCAGGGGTTTGGCGAAGTGATGGTAAGAGGGGTTGGCGGCAATTCCCTGCACATTGCGGCAAGCTGGGAGCGGCGGCCGATAGCGGCCGGGGTTCAAGTCGTGATTGTGGATTGGCGCGACGGTGTGGTGTTTGTTTCGGAAATGGATGAAAGAACAGGGGAGGAATGGAATTGAATTTATTAGATCTGCCAGAGTATTTTTTGATTCCCGTAATTGTTATTGTTGTCCTGCTTGTGCTCGGTATCGCGTTTTGGGCCCGTTATAAAACGGTCAGTCCGGATGAAGCCATGATTGTCACCGGTTCTTTCCTGGGCAGCAAAAACATTTCTGAAGATGATTCCGGCCGCAAAATCAAAATCGTACGCGGAGGCGGCGCGTTTATCTGGCCGATTTTCCAGCAAAAGGAGCTTTTGTCGCTCTTGTCCCACAAGCTGGATGTCACGACGCCGGAAGTTTATACCGAGCAGGGGGTTCCTGTGCTGGCAGACGGCGTGGCCATCATCAAAATCGGCGGTTCCACGGAAGATGTGGCCACCGCGGCGGAACAGTTTCTCGGTAAACCGGTCGAAGCGCTTAAAGGGGAGGCCCAGGAAGTGCTTGAAGGGCATCTGCGTTCCATTCTGGGTTCGATGACCGTCGAAGAGGTGTACCGGAACCGGGACCGTTTCGCACAGGAGGTTCAAGGCGTCGCGGCCCGCGACCTGAAGAAAATGGGTCTGCAGATCGTATCCTTCACGATCAAAGACGTCCGTGACAAACACGGTTATCTGGACGCGCTGGGTAAACCTCGTATTGCAGCCGTGAAGCGGGATGCGGACATTGCGGAAGCGGAGGCGATCCGGGATTCCCGGATACAGAAAGCCCGCGCCGAAGAAGAAGGCCAAAAGGCCGAGCTGCTGAGGGATACGAATATCGCGGAAGCGGCGAAAGAGAAAGAACTGAAAGTGGCTTCGTTTAAACGGGACCAGGATACGGCGAAAGCGGAAGCCGACCAGGCCTACCATATCCAAGAGGCACGCGCCAAGCAGACGATGGTCGAGGAGCAGATGAAGGTAGAGCTCGTGCGCAAGGAACGTGAAATCGACCTGCAGGAAAAAGAAATCCTCGTCCGTCAAAAGCAATACGACGCCGAGGTGAAGAAAAAAGCCGATGCCGACCGTTATGCGGTAGAGCAGGCGGCTGAAGCCGACAAAGCGCGCAAAATGCGCGAGGCCGACGCCTTGCAATATTCGATTGAAACTCAGGCAAAAGCATCCGCCGAGCAGAAACGCCTTGAAGGTCTGGCGATTGCCGATGCGGAACGGGCCAAAGGTACGGCCGACGCGGAGATCATCCGCCTCCGCGGTCTTGCGGAAGCCGAAGCGAAGGAGAAGCTGGCCGAAGCGTTCCAGAAGTTCGGCGAAGCGGCGATCCTCGATATTGTGGTCAAAATGCTGCCCGAGCTGGCCGGCAAAATTGCCGCTCCGATTTCCGGTATCGACAAGCTGACCGTCGTGGATACCGGCAAAGGCGAAGGGGCTGCCCGCGTCAGCAACTACGTCACCGAGCTGATGGCGACCGCTCCAGAGATGCTGAAGAGCGTATCGGGGATTGAACTGAATTCCTTGATCCAAGGCTTGACGCAAAAAGTTGGGTCTCCGAAAGTTACGCCGGCTGCCGAAGCGGCTGCTACTTCGGATTCTGTGCCGAAAGCTTGAAAATCTGTACCTGCCTGTAGCGCCGAGCGAAGAAGACAGTTATAATGGGGTATCAGCTTGTCCCGCTGACACGGGTCTGTGTGCCGTCCGCACCCGCCGGTCAGCGGGATTTGGCCTGTATTTTTTGCAAATGAGGTGTTAAAGTGAACGGCCTTCAGGTGGCTAAAGTGCTGAACAATAATGTTATCATTGCTGATCATCCCGAGCACGGAGAAGTTGTAGTCATCGGCAAAGGCGTCGGCTTTAACCGCAAGCCCCGAGAAATGATACCGCTTAAATCGGTGGAGAAACTGTTCATTTTGAAAAATGCCGCCGAGCAGGAGCAGTATAAACAGCTCGCGCTCGAAGTGGATGAGAAGCTCATCGAGGTGCTGAACGAAATATTGCTTTACGTAGCCAGACACAGCCAAACCCCGTTAAATGAACATATTCACATCGCATTGACGGATCATATCGCTTTTGCCATTAAGCGGGCGGAACAGGATATCGCCATTCATAATCCGTTCCTCTTCGAAACCAAGGAGATTTATCCGGAAGAATACCGTTTGGCGGAATATGCCATCAACATGATCCGCGAAAGAATGGGCGTAGACCTTGGACAGGATGAAATCGGTTTTGTCGCGCTGCATATTCACAGCGCCATGACCAATCAGCATATCACTGAAGTTAAAGCGCATTCACAGCTCATTTCGGATCTCGTGGACATGATTGAGCAGCAGATGAATTTTTCGGTCACCCGCGATTCGCTGGATTATGCCAGGCTGCTGACTCACCTGCGTTTTGCGATCGAACGTATCCGGCGCGGGGAGAAAGTCCATGAGCTGGGCAAGCTGGAGGAAGTGCTGAAGGAAGAATATCCGGAGCTTTACGATCTGGCCTGGAAGCTGACCAAGGTCATGGAGAAAAGGCTGCACAAGCCGGTTTACCAGGCGGAAATCAGTTACCTGACCATGCATTTGAACCGTATAGTTCCACGTCATGTAATTTAATGCTTGCGCAACCGGTACCAAGGTGCTATACTGCTGTCGAGGCAAGACAAGAACTTAATAAACGTGCGTGTTACTGATTCGATCAGGCATGAGTGTACAAAGTTTGCTGATTGTACTTTTCCATTACGGGGTAAGATAACCGTAGTTAAAGTACATAAGGCATAGGCTTTGTTAACTCATGCCTTTTTTGATGTTCTTGTTTAACCAACGAAACAGCGGCGCTTCTGCTTTTAGACGGCATGAAAGCGGATGCTTGATCACATTTTTTAGGAGGATCTATATGTTCAAACGTTTCTTTGGCGTTTTGCAAAGAGTCGGTAAAGCGCTGATGCTGCCGGTAGCGATTTTGCCGGCCGCCGGTCTCCTGCTCGGGATCGGGAACATGCTTGTTAACCCGGATTTCCTGCAATACGTTCCGGCTCTTAACGCGCATTGGATTCAAACCCTTGCCAATGTCCTGATGAACTCCGGTCAGGTTGTATTCGATAACCTCTCCCTGCTGTTCGCGGTTGGCGTAGCGGTCGGTTTGGCCGGCGGCGAGGGCGTAGCCGGGCTTGCGGCGATCGTAGGTTTCCTCGTAATGAACATTACGATGGGGACGGTCATGGGCGTCAACGATTACGTATTGTCGCTTAATGATCCGGCTTATGCCCGGGTGCTCGGCATTCCAACCCTCGTTACCGGCGTGTTCGGCGGTATCATTGTTGGTGTGCTGGCCGCAACAATGTATAACAAATATTTCAAAATCGAGCTTCCTTCTTACCTCGGCTTCTTCGCGGGGAAACGTTTCGTACCGATTATGACCGCTGTGTGGGCTTTGGTCGTCGGGATCATCATGTCCTTTGTATGGCCTCCGATCCAAGACGGCCTGAACTATGTTTCGCACAGTATGATCGATACGAACCTGACGCTTTCGGCGTTTATTTTCGGGGTCATCGAACGTTCCCTGATTCCGTTTGGCCTGCACCATATTTTCTACTCGCCGTTCTGGTTCGAGTTTGGCGAATACACGAATAAAGCGGGCGAAGTGATCCGCGGCGACCAGCACATCTTTATGGCTCAGCTGCGCGATGGCGTTCCGTTTACCGCCGGTACGTTCCAGGTTGGTAAATTCCCGTTCATGATGTTTGGTCTTCCGGCTGCGGCCTTAGCCATGTACCACGAAGCCAAACCGGAAAACAAAAAGATTGTCGGCGGTTTGATGCTGTCCGGCGCGCTGACTGCGTTCCTGACAGGGATTACCGAACCGCTTGAGTTTTCGTTCCTGTTCGTAGCGCCGCTGCTGTTTGCGGTTCATGCGATTTTTGCCGGCTTGTCCTTTATGATTATGGAACTGCTGAACGTTAAAATCGGGATGACCTTCTCCGGCGGTTTCATCGACTTTATGCTGTTCGGGGTAATTCCGAACCGTACACACTGGTGGTGGGTTATCATCGTCGGTCTGTGCTTCTCCGTGGTGTATTACTTCGGATTCCGTTTCGTTATCCGGAAGTTCAACTTGAAAACACCAGGCCGTGAGGATGCTCCGGCAGATGCGGACAAGGATGGCGCGGCTTCAGGGCCGGTTTCTACCGACGATCTCCCGCATAACATCCTGACGGCGTTCGGGGGCCCAAGCAATATCAAACACCTGGACGCCTGTATCACCCGTCTGCGGATTGAAGTTAACGATAAAACAAACGTCAACAAAGACCGACTGAAACAGCTCGGCGCATCCGGCGTCCTGGAGGTCGGCAACAACGTCCAAGCGATCTTTGGTACCCGTTCTGATACGATTAAATCGCAAATGGCCGATATTATGAGCGGCAAAACGCCTGCTCCGGCTCCAGCGGCCATGAAAGCCGAAGAAAAACCTGCAGTAGCCGAGCAGGAAGCGGCTAAAGACGGAGATGCGCTGGTTAACGAGGATATCGTCGCTCCGGCGAACGGGGAATTGATGGATATCACGCAAGTGCCGGACCCTGTATTCTCTGAAAAAATGACGGGCGACGGTTTCGCGATCCTGCCTAGCGACGGAACGATCTGCTCGCCGGTTTACGGTAAAGTGTTTAACGTATTCCCGAGCAAACACGCCATCGGCATCATGTCCGACGGAGGCAAGGAAGTCCTTGTCCATATCGGCGTAAACACCGTGAAGCTGAAAGGCCAAGGTTTTGAAGTGCTTGTCAACGAAGGCGATCTGGTCGCTGCCGGGCAGCCGATCCTGAAAGTGGATTTGGAATATGTGAAGGCAAACGCACCTTCCATCATTTCCCCGATCATTTTCTCGAACCTGCCTGAAGGCGCAGCGGTAACGCTGAATAAGAAAGGCGAAGTGAAGTCCGGCGAAGCCAATATTATTACCATCAAGTAAAAATTTGCCTGCAGGGAAATTTGAAATTCAGTTTCAAATGTCTTACTATGATGGACATGAAATATAACTAACTTATCGAAAGTGAGAGGATTATACATGGAGAAAACATTCAGAATCATCGATGAAGACGGTATCCACGCACGTCCGGCAACTGCACTGGTAAATACAGCTAACAAATTCAAAGACGCTGAAGCTTTTGCCGAAGCCAAAGGCAAAAAAGTAACTTTGAAATCCATTCTGGGCGTTCTGTCCCTGGGTCTTGAAAAAGGTGACAGCATCACTCTTTCCGCTACCGGCGCAGGTGAAGCTGACGTAATCAAAGCGCTCTCCGATGTTATGATCAACGAAGGACTCGGAGAAGCAGAATGATTAAAATCGAAGGTATCGCAGCTTCGGCAGGTGTGGCTATCGCACCTGCCTTCAAGCTGGAGCATCCGGATTTCACGGTTCAGCAGCGCAGCGTTTCCGACGTTGCCGCTGAGGTAGCCAAACTAAACGAGGCTCTCGACAAATCGAAAGCCGAACTTGAAGCGATTAAAGAGCGCACCCTTCAAGAGCTTGGCGCCAAGAAAGCCGAAATCTTCGAAGCTCATCTGTTGATTCTAAATGATCCAGAACTGATTAGTCCGGTTGAGGACATGATCCGCAATGAGATGGTAAATGCCGAATATGCGTTGAACGAAACGGCTAACCAGTTCATCGCCATGTTCGAAAACATGAAGAGCGCTTATCTGCAGGAACGCGCAGCGGACATGAAGGACGTAACCAAACGCGTCCTGATCCATCTGCTTGGTTTGAATTACGTAAACCCTGCCGAGATCAGCGAGGAAGTGGTTGTGATCGCCGAAGACTTGACGCCATCCGATACCGCTCAGTTGAACCGCAAATATGTCAAAGGCTTCACGACCAATATCGGCGGACGTACTTCCCACTCCGCCATCATGGCCCGTTCGCTGGAAATTCCGGCCGTGGTAGGAACCAAGGAAGTGCTTGCCAAAGTCAACAGCGGCGATTTGGTTATCGTTGACGGTTTGGACGGCAAAGTCATTATCAACCCTACGGATGAGCTGGTTGCCGAATACCGCAGCAAACAGGAGAAATACCAGCTTCAGATTGAAGAGTGGAGAAAACTCCGCGACCAGGCTTCCGTTTCCGCCGACGGCATTCACGTCGAGCTGGCGGCCAACATCGGTACGCCAAACGACGTTGCAGGCGTGCTGGATAACGGAGGCGAAGGCGTCGGTTTGTACCGGACGGAATTCCTTTATATGGGCCGCGACAAGCTTCCTACCGAAGAAATCCAGTTTAACGCCTATAAAACCGTGCTGGAGAAAATGGAAGGCAAACCGGTCGTGGTCCGCACGCTGGATATCGGCGGAGACAAAGAGCTCCCTTACCTGGATTTGCCTAAGGAAATGAACCCGTTCCTCGGCTTCCGCGCCGTTCGTTTGTGCCTGGACCGGACGGACATTTTCCGCACCCAGCTTCGCGCCCTGCTTCGTGCCAGCGTTTACGGCAACCTTCGGATCATGTTCCCGATGATTGCTACCCTGGACGAATTCCGTCAGGCTAAAGCGCTGTTGTCTGAAGAGAAAGACAAATTGATTGCCGAAGGCATCGAAGTTTCGGATGAAATTCAATTGGGCATCATGGTGGAAATTCCTTCTACAGCGATCATCGCGGATCAATTTGCGAAAGAAGTCGATTTCTTCAGCATCGGCACCAACGATTTGATTCAATACACCATGGCGGCGGACCGGATGAACGAACGCGTGTCCTACTTGTATCAGCCTTATAACCCTGCGATTCTTCGCCTGGTTAAGATGGTTATCGATGCAGCGCACAAAGAAGGCAAATGGGCCGGCATGTGCGGCGAAATGGCCGGCGATTCAACGGCGATTCCGCTGCTGCTCGGTTTGGGACTGGATGAATTCAGCATGAGCGCGACTTCCATCCTCCCGGCTCGTTCGCAAATTTCGAAACTGTCCAAAGCGGACATGGAGGAGCTTGCAGCCAAAGCATTGACTATGCAGACAGCGGCTCAAGTCGTTGAACTGGTTAACAGCATCGACGCTTAAGCTTCTGACGATTGCTTATATTTTTAATAGCTTTATCCGTTTTTCTTTCTTTTTTAATCGTTTTTATCCAACACACACATGTTAGCGGCTTTTGCCGTGCCGGCACCCCAGGGTGCCGGTTTTTTTGTTTTTAGAAGAATAGAAGTTCCAAAAGATTAAAAGATTAAAGCAAAACGGTTAGATCAGCTCCAAAACGGGTATTAAATAGGATAAGGCTGCAAAAAATAACTTGGATATGCAGAATCAGCCATTTCAGCGCGAATCTCATTTCGCTTACATTTAGGAGGTCGATGAAAGATGAGTTCTGGTCATAACGTTACTTTGCAGGCACAAACAAGAACCGACATGACAAATGGAGGCCTTCGCAAGCTTCGGCAGTCCGGCCGTGTGCCGGGTGTCATTTACGGGTCCCAAATCGAAAGCCAGCAGCTTTCCGTCGATGAGAAGGAACTGCTTAAAGTGGCCCGGAAAGGCCGTACGGAATTTTTCCAATTGAAGCTGGAGGGCGGAGAAACGCTGCCCGCATTAATTAAAGATATTCAGAAGTCCAAAGGCCAGGTCGCCCATGTCGACTTCCAGCATGTTTCCAAAAACAAGCCGATCCGGGTCAGCATCCCGGTTCATTATCATGGTACGGCTGCAGGCACCAAAGAAGGCGGCATCCTTCAAACGCTCCTCACGGAGCTGGATGTAGAGGGCCTTCCTGATGATCTGCCGGCGGGCATTGAAGTGGACGTAACGAATCTCGGCGTGGGCGATAAGCTTACCGTGGCCGAGGTTTCGATCCCGCAGGGCATCACGCTGCACGTTCCGGAAGATACGCTGCTGGCTTCCATTGTTGTGCCTCGCGGCGCCGATCTGGATGAGGAAACTGAAGCAGAAGGCGGAGAGGCAGCGGCGGAAGCTGCTCCTGAGGCTTCAGGAGATGAAACCGCCGAGGAAGCGAACGCTTAACGAGACGTTTGTTTAATGAAACGTTGAATAAGTAATGGACAAAAGGCTGCCCAATGGGCGGTCTTTTTGTTTTTTTGGGCTAAGAAAAAGACAACAACGCTTCCCGCCTTCTGATTCTTCAGCCGGCTTATTGTGACAGAAGCCCATTGCCCTGCATATGATGCGAGCAGAAGAATGTTGAGAGGAGAGAACAGCTTGAAGAAAGGAAAAGCTTCCAAACCCCGCGCCGGGAAGACGGCTGTTTCAGGCTATCGGGCTTCTTTTAATGAATTGGATTTAATCGAGAAATTGAAAGTAAGAACGGGTTCCGAAGAGAAAAAAGAGCTGCACCTGCACCAAAGTGCAGTGTCTGAGCTTCCGGTTCAAGGAAAGGCCAGCGTTCCCGGATCTTCACAAACGCATACGCCGGCCGGCCAGGATGCCGTGAAGCCGGAAGAGGGGCCGCTTAAGCTTGAGGGTTCCGCGCAGGGGATTAATGAAGAGAGATCCGTAGAGCCGGTAAATCCGCATGCAGATATGGTAAAAGAACAACGTGAAATTTCAGGCGGTGCTGCGTTCATTTTCAGTGACGATATTGCGGACCACTCGATTACCCGCGAGAAAATCGCGCCTAACACCGTTGATTCCAGCCGCCTGAAGCAGGGCTCCATCGATACGGCGTGGATTGCCGATTTTGCCGTAACCTCGATTAAAATTGACGACGGGGCCGTAACTTCGCGCAAAGTCGCGAAAGACTCCCTGACCGGCGAACATTTGGTCGAAGGCTCCATACAGGGCAGTAAGCTGGCTAATGGCTCCGTTGACGGCTCCAAAATTACGGACGGGTCGATCACTCCTGACAAGCTGGCCGAGAAATCGATCAGTCCCGATCACCTGGCCGACGGGGTTATCCAGAGCCGCCATCTCAGCGACATGCTGATTTCCGCGGATATGCTTCAGGACCAGTCCGTTGACGGCAGCAAAATCAGCAGCGGAACCATCACCGCCGTCCATCTGGTTAACGGTTCCATCAACACCTCCAAACTCGCTGACCAGGCAGTCATCACTTCAAAAATTCGGGACGGGGCGGTAACCTCCGATAAAATCGGGCAAGGCGCCATCACCGGCGATCATCTGGCGGAAGGGGCTTTTTTCACCAAACATCTGCAGCCCGCGAGCATTACGAAAGAACTTCTGGCCAACCGCAGCGTCGGGAGCGCCCAGCTCGAAGAAAACGTAATAGACTCCCAGCATCTCAAAGCATCGGCCGTATTGTCCCGGAACCTTGCTGAGGGAGCTGTAGAAGGCCTCCACATTCAGGAGTCCGGCATTGGCGAAAGACATATCGGCACCGGGGAAATTAACTCCCGCCATATTGCCGACCGGAGTGTCCTGCAGGCGAAATTGTCCGAACAATCCGTAGGAACGCTGCAGCTGGTCGACCAGTCCGTGACCTCCTCCAAGATTGCGGATCAAAGCGTTCTGGCGGTCAAACTCGGGGATGAGTCGATTCTTAAGAGACATATTTCCAAAGCAGCGGTGCAGAGCAGCCATCTCGCCGATTCGTCGGTGGCTTCGCATCACTTGCAGCAGGACAGCGTGATGGAGAAACATATCGGCACATCGGCCGTCAGTGAAAGGAACCTGCAATCGGGCTCGGTCAAATCCAAAATCATCGCTTCCCGTGCCGTTCAGCAGGATCATATTGCCGACGCCGCCGTGGGCCGTCAGCAGCTGCAGGCTTCCAGCGTAACCGAAGACAAACTCGCAAACGGTTCCGTTACGGCCAAAAAATTAGCGCCGGGCAGCGTGGAGAGCGGGGCAATCGCTTTTTTGAGCGTGACCGACCAGCATTTGGCTCCTCATTCGATCCAGGAATTCCATTTTTCCGAAGGAGCCGTTGATTCGGCTGCCATTCGTTCGGCCGCGGTAACCGGGGATCATATCGAAGAGGGAGCGATCTCGGCGAACCACATGGGCAGGGGAAGCGTGGGGACCGAAGCCATTCAAGAGCAGTCGATTTCGTCCCGCAGCCTGCAAAAAGAAGCCGTGCAAAGCCACCATGTAGGCAAACAGCAAATTTCCTCCTACAATCTTCAAGATTATGCCGTAACCTCGCTTAAATTATCGCCGGAAAGCGTCTCGACGGATAAAATCGGCGAGGCGGCCGTGACAGAGACCAAAATTGCGGATAAAGCGGTTGTTTCGCGCCATATTAACGAGCGCAGCATCGAAGGAATTCATCTGGCGGATCAGTCCGTTCAATCCCGGCATATCGGACGGGACAGCATTAGCGGCGCGCACCTGCAGGATGGAGCCGTTGATTCGAATCATCTCCGCGAAGAAAGCATTTTAAGCGAGCATGTGACGGATGGAGCGGTATCTTCCCGGCATTTAAACGAAAGCATCGTAAAAAGCATACACCTTTCGGATGAGTCGGTTTACGGCCGTCATGTGGCCAGAAACAGCATTGACGGTACTCATCTTGCGGATGGGGCGGTAAATGCCGGCCACCTAAACGAAGGAGTCGTAGGAAGCGCCCATCTTTCGGATGGAGCCGTGACCGGCCGCCATATCGCCGAAAACAGCATCGGCAGCCCGCATCTTACGGATCGAGCGGTTAGTTCGCGCCATTTAAACGAGGGCATCATTGAGAGCGTGCATTTTGGCTACGGAACCGTGAACGGCCGTCATATTGCCGGAAACAGCATCAGCAGCGTACATGTTACGGATCATTCGATCAACGCCCGGCATCTGAATAAAGGCATTGTGGAAAGCAGCCATATTGCAGATAAGGTCATAACTTCCCAGCATATCGCCGATCACAGCATTGCCGGGGAGCAGCTTGCGGACGGAGCGGTAAACGCCCGGCATTTGAATAAAGAAGCCGTGGACGGCAGCCATATCGCTGACGAAGCCGTAACCTTCCGCCATATCGCCGAAAACAGCATTGGCAGCGGTCATCTCTCGGATGGAGCCGTTAGGGCGCGGCACCTGAACGAAGGGATTGTGGAAGGGGCCAATCTAGCCGATGAAGCCGTAAGCGGCCGCCATCTTGCCGGAAACAGCATCAAAAGCGTGCATCTTACGGACGGAGCGGTCCATACCCGGCATTTGAACGAATCGATTGTGGAAGGCGCCCACCTTGCCGATGGAGCAGTGAACGGCCGCCATCTCACGGAGAACAGTATCGAAAGCGGCCATCTCACGGATGGAGCGGTCAAAACCCGGCACCTGAACGAAGGAATCGTGGAAGGCGCCCACCTCGCGAGCGGAGCGGTAAACGGCCGTCACATCATGGAAAACAGCATCGAAAGCGTGCATCTTACGGATGGAGCGGTCAAAGCCCGGCACTTGAGCGAAGGGATTGTGGAAGGGGCCCATCTTGCCGACGGAGCGGTAAACGGCCGTCACTTAACCGAGAACAGTATCGAAAACGGTCATCTTGCGGACGGAGCCATTAAAGCCCGCCATCTGAATGAAGGGATCGTCGAAGCCGCTCATCTTGCCGATGGGGCCGTGACCGGCCGCCATATCACCTTAAACAGCATCAAAAGCGTGCATATTACCGATGGATCGATCAATGCCCGCCATTTAAATGATGGCATCATAAGAGGCGCCCACCTTACGGATGGAGCGGTGAACGGGCGCCATATTATGGAGAAAAGCGTGGAAAGCGAGCATATTAAAAGCGGAGCTATCCATGCCTGGCATCTGGACGACAACATCTTCGGGGGCATTCATCTCAACGATGGAGCCGTTAACGCCCGCCACATCAACGAAAACAGCATCGAAAGCAGTCATCTCGCAGACGAAGCGGTCAAAGCCCGCCATCTGAGCAAAGGGATCGTGGAGAGCGCCCATCTTGCCGATGGAGCGGTAAACGGCCGTCATCTTGCCGAAAACAGCATCGAAAGCGGTCATCTCGCGGATGGAGCGGTCAAAGCCCGCCACCTGAACGAAGGAATCGTGGAAAGCGCCCATATCGCCGACGGATCCGTCGGCCCGCAGCACATCGGCAAAGAGGCCATTTACGACAGCCATCTTGCTTATGGCGCCGTAGGTTCCCTTCAGTTGAAAATGGGTGCCGTCGGAATGTCCCATATTTCCGAGTATTTGCGCGCAGAGGGCTTGCTGCCAAGCAAAGGGGTTACCGGCGACCAGATTCAGGAACATTCCATCGAAGCCAGACATTTGGGCAGCGGGGCCGTTCAATTGGACCATTTGGCTTTCCAACCGGTACAGAGCTTGCAGGGAGCGGTCATACAGCAGTTCGGCCAAACGGAATTCCGCTTTGAACCAAGTACAAATTCCGTGGAGTTCCATATTTTCTTCAAAAATCTTTTTCTGGACGACAGCTATATCCTCGTAGCCATGAGTAATTCCTCCTGCGTCCAGATTTCTCTGAAAAACAGGGAATGCGAATACGCGGTGCTGGAGGCCGTCAAGCAAAACGGCGTGGCCGTGGAGGGCGGTTTTGCCACCTGGATCGCAATCGGAGCTCCTGAAATGGGGCAATAAAGTGAACGAATAATCCACGGCATGCAAGGAGCCGGCAAACACAGGGAAAGCGGGAGAAGGCCGCCGTACCTGTGTTTGTTTTGTTTTTCCGGACCAGGATGAAAAGATTTGCACCAGACCCCGAAATGAGGCAGAATAGAAAGAAAGCCACTTACGATAAGTACATAGAAAGAAGGGATTGCAACTGAAACCGAAGAAGAAAACAAATCCGTATGCGGACCGGAAAAGAAAGGAAGAAGAGCGCCTCGCGAAGGAGCGCAAAAACCGCATTATCTTTTTCTCCGTGATCGGGGTAGTGCTGGTGGCGTTTATAGCAGCGCTTGTTTTCCGTCCTGACTCCTCCAATCAGACTGTCACCGCCGATTTTGACTACAGCGCGATGCCGGTGCTCGGGGATCCGAATGCTCCTGTTAAAATTGTGGAATACGGGGATTATCAGTGCCCGACCTGCCGCAATTTCAGTTTGAATATTAAACCTGACCTGGTGAAAAACGATATCGATACCGGGAAAGCCGCTATCTATTTCCAGGACTTTATCGTGCTTGACGGAAACGGCATCGACGATTCGAACCGGATGGCGCTTGCCGCCCATTCCATTTATCATCAGGATAAAGACTCCTTTTGGAAGTTTAACGACGCGATCTACCGAGAGCAGGGGAAGGAACAGACCGGATGGGCGACGACGGATGTCATCGTGAATTTGGCGAAATCGGAGAAACTGCCGATCGACTATGATAAACTGAGATCCGATATCGAGAACAAAACCTACCAGAGTGAAGTGGATGCAAGCCTTGACCAGGCGGACAAGCTTGGCCTGCAGGGCACTCCGTCTTTCTTTATCAACGGCAAGCTGTATAACGGGAATTATTCGTATAACGATATTCACCAAGCTATCGAAACGGCGAGCAAAGGAGAATAACAGGTATGGATCAACTCCAAAGCCGTTCCTTATTTAAAGAATATGCCTTGTACATGGCCTGGATTGTGGCGATTGTCGCGACGGCCGGAAGCTTGTATCTCAGCGAGATTTTACATTTCGAGCCCTGCCGGCTGTGCTGGTTTCAGCGGATATTCATGTACCCTCAGGTAATTTTGCTGGGCATTGCCGCTTACCGGAACGATAGAAAAATCATTCCTTATGTGCTCCCGCTGAGCATTATCGGCGGCTGTATTTCCATTTATCATTATTCGGAGCAAAAAATTCCGGCCTTGGCGAAAGCCTTGCCCTGCCGGGTCGGCGTTCCTTGCAATAAGGATTATCTGAATTTTCTCGGCTTTATTACAATCCCTTTATTGGCTTTAATCGCTTTTATCCTGATCAGCGTTTTCCTGTATATGGGCAGATCCGAACGTTCGGATTCGGCGGATCAGGATTCGATGCTGCAAACCGGCATGTGATAACAAATAACCGGCTTCTGCTTTTGCAGAAACCGGTTATTTTAATCCAAACCAAACTTGCGGATCTGGTCCCACAATCCTTCCTGGGCTAAAATGGCCTTTTGTTTGGGGCCGATCAGATCGAAATGCGGAAAAGGCTGGCGCCTGTGAATATATTTTGGATTTAGTCCTTGTTTGACGCACCAGTTCTCAAGCTTGGCCAGATCGCTGCAGCCTACCTTCGTGACGGTTTTGGCCTCAGGGAAACGTTCGTCAAGCCAATAGTGGGTCAGAAACGCGATTTCACCGTCCGCGACGCATTTTTTCCACGCTGCTAATTGTTTTCTGTCTATGCCGAAAGCCATAGTCCTCATCCTGTCTTTAACGGTTGATTGAAGTTTTTATTATCGTATCACATTATATCAATTAAGGCTTTTAAGTAAACGGCCAATCGGGCAGAATGGGATTAGGCTTGAAACTTTTGGGTTATAAATTCGTAAGTAAGGTGGGGGTGTTTTCAATGAGAAATTACAGAAATTACAGAAATTATATAATGGTTATTCTCGGTTTGATGCTCATTGCGGCCTTAACGGCCTGTGGAAAAAATACGACGGATAAAAGCGGTGCGGAGCCGTCGCCAAGCGGCAGCGTATCCCCCTCTCCGGATGCCGGAGCTTCGGCTGCGCCGGAGAATGCCGACGGGATTCTGAAGGGAACGGGCGAATATCAGGGCCAGGGAGACACCACTTCTATTGAAATTACGGTAGACGGCCAGCCGGTTGTATTCCAGCTGGGAGCTTTGGATGATTCGGTATTGAATGATTTGCAGCCTGGAGACCAGGTTCAGTTTCAATATACAGAGGAGCCGGTGGAAGGCAGCTCCGACGTCAAGGTACGGACTTTGACGCAAATCGGCAAGGCGGAAGCGGGTGGAGGCTCCGGGGCCGCTGAAGGGAGCGCTCTACCGGAGACTAAAAACTTGAGCGTAATGCTGGAAGGCAACCAGGAGGAACGTCCCGCCAAGCTGGCTCAAACGGATGACTACGCGATTTACGTCCCGAATGGTTTTTCGTTTGATAAGGAAAACAACAAGCTGTCGCTGACCGCGTATCCCGATTATTTTGCGACGATTACGAAGCAGCCTGCCGACTACAAAGTGGAATACCTGAAGTTCGAAGCGGACCAGGAAATCTCCGATGTCGGCCGTGTGAAGGAGCTGCAAGGCAACGATATTCCTGAAGCGATGAGAGATGCTCAGCTGGTGATGGTTGCTAACGGCTCGGTGAGAGTCAAGCAGTACATTGTCAAACAATTTGGCGGTCAAGGCTACGTTTTCCGGCTTGAGATCCCGGTCGGCGAACCTTCCGAAGGTTTTGAACCGCTTGCTTATGCGGCTTTGAATTCTTTGGTCAACCTGAAATAAGCAGAACAGGACTGAATATTCAGCAATTAATTGAAGGATTGGGAAAAATAAAAAAACCGTCTTCTCCGTGAAAGGCGCCTGCTAAAATTAGATTCCATCTAACTTTCGGGCAGCCCTTCACCCCGGCTGTGCCGGCGGAGAGATGGTTTTTTTATTAACGGAAGGGGAGCTTAAAGGTGAATTTCGTTAATGGGTAAAGCCATTTTACGCCGCTCGCCGTTAAGGTATCGGCAATCAAATGCGAAGCGTAGCCCGCTCCCGCGGTCAAAGCGAGCCCTTCAATATCGAGCTCCTGCTCCATCCCTCGGCTGAGCAGATACCAGATCCAAAGCGCCCAAACGGTATGCGTCAGTCCCCGGTGTTTCAGCCAGGGCGCAATCAGAATAAAAAGGCCGAATCCAGCCATCCAGAGCATTCCCCAGGTTAATCCCCAAAAGGCAAGAGCAGCTCCGATAAGGCTTACCAGTGCATTGCGGATGAAACCTTCTTTTACGATCAAGGCAGGAAACAACGCACATGCGGCGGCCACGGTGAGCTCGGGATAAAAAATCCGGGATTTCAAATACAAAAAGGCAACCAGCAGACCAAGCAGCACCGCTAAGGTGATCATGGAGCGGTAAAGTGCTTTGGAGGCTTTGCCGATCTTGGAGCTCAGCATGCTGGGACCGTCCAGATCGGGCGTGAGCGAAGAAACGGCGGCGGCCGCTATGTAAAAAACGGAATCCGGCAGACGGAACGAATGATAACCGGCCGCTGCGGCGCCGATGGCGCAGCCGATGGCCAAATGGGTGGATCCTTTCATAATACCTCCTCTGACTGACTTCTTGAAGACGGAAAGAACATATGTTTGCTCTTTCATTATAGCCAGTTATTCAAGCGGCAACAAGAGAGGATATTAGAACCATTACATTTTTGAATATCTCCTCTTTAATTTTTGAATAGCTTCACCATTAATTAGGAATTGCAATATAAATAATTACATATTAAAATAAAACTATCGAACAGTTTCTGAAATTTTCATTTGTAAATTTACATCCTTAGTGAGGTGAGGACAATGACCACATTGGCTAAAGTACAACGGTTGAAGGCCTTTATGCCTAAAGAGCATCAAACGGTTACCCATTTTGTAGAACATGCGCTGGAATCGCTGGACGCCCTGGTCGAACAACAGCGGGAATTTAACGCGGCACAGGCTTTGTACGGAGAGAAAATCATCGGCTCGGAGGTTCGTGTATTCAACGAGACGGTGGCCCAGGCTAAAGCGGCGCTTCTGCAAACGCTGGAGAAAACAGCGGAGGATTTGTCCCACAAAGGGGATAAAAACTGGCGGGCGCATTTCAAAGACGGCGTGGAGTAACAGTAACGAAGCGCAGCATTCACAGCAATCATAGCGGCAAATACACTGGCAACAGGCCATTCTAAATATTGCGCACAACGCTGCCTCTTCCTTCGGAAGAGGCAGTTTTTTTATTTTTCTTAGATTAGGATTAAAGCTCGTTCCCCTTTTCTTATTGGAAATAGGGTTTTGATTCCCGAACTTTCCCCGGGATTTTCGACGGCAGAGTTCGCTCGGAAACGCCTTTTTATAAAAGGTTAGGGCCTATAATTAGACATTAGTTTGGAAAAAGTTTGTGGGAAATGTCGATCGGGACTCCGAAAAAGCAGGAAAAGACGCTGTTTTCCTAGAAAATTCAGGGATAGAAAGAAGCGGCAAAAATATTTGTTGTAAAAACGCAAAAAAGGGGTTGACGAGGATTCTACAAGAAAGTATTATTACTGATATAAGGTGATTTTCCTAAATTTTGGATGTTTACTCTTGGGCTGTTATTGAAGGGGGGGTTATTTGAAACCTGCAACTACGATACGCACAATGCTTGAACAGTATCTGAAAGAAACAGGAAAGTCTATTCACCATTTTGCGGAAATTTCCGGTGTGAATGCCGGAACCCTTAGTGCCATCATTAACGGTAACCGTCCTATTGCCATGGGGCAGCTGGATCGGATTACAGCCGGGATGGGGCTTGAGGAAGGCAGTTTTTATGATTTGTATGTAGATGAATGTTTTGTTCACGCGGCTCCTAATTGGCGAAGATTAAAGCCGTTTTTATATCGTTGCGCGGAATTGGACAAGCTGGATTGCATCCGGCTGACGGTACGGCAAATGACAGACAATCTGTCCTATATTCCTGCGATTTTTGAAACGGCAGAAGATTTTTTTCGATTGGGCAGAGCGAAAGCGGCAGAAATTTTATACAGAGTTGTGGCAGAAAGCGAGAAATATCAGCATTCCGAACGTTTGGCCTTGGCCCAGTACCGGTTGTTTACCATTATGGTTGGACAAGACCAGCAGGTGAACCATCGGACAGCCGTTCAGTTCGAGCCTTATGTTGACCGGTTAACGGAAGAACAGCAACTGGATGCATTGAAAGATTTAGCTAATGTATACGCTTCGCTGCAAAACTGGGACAAGGTAAACGATTTGGCGTCTGAACTGGGCTACCGGGCAGCTATTCAGTACGACCATGTGTACGATAATAAGAAACTCGCCGATCAGCCCCGCGAAACCGCATATCCGTTATTCCTCTATATTTTATATGCCTATTTGCTGCAGTCAGCGGTTTGTGAGGAACGCGGCGAATATGTCGAGGCCCTGCGATTTGTTTCCTTGTACAGCGACTTGAGCTGGGTGAAGGAAACGGATGAACAGTCTCTGAGGATCATGGAGCAGTACAGGGGATTGGCTGAAGTGAACACTTATTTGTACGAGCTGATGATGGGCAATGTAACGGTCTTAAACGATTATGTTGAGTACATCGAATCGAAGGAGGAGGAAATCCTCCCGGCATTGGTCAAAATCGTGGAAGCGGCTAACCGTTTCGGGATGAACCTGGATGAAACACTGGCCAGGTTCGACGGCCACATTGCTTCTTATGAGGAGATCAATAAGGCCACCGGAACTTATACCCAGCAGATGGTAGCGGACCGGTACATGAATTTGATGATCGAACTCGCTTATTATTATCTCCACAGTGATCGTTATGAGAAAGGCATTGCCTGCATCCTCAGCAGTTTATCGTCGGCTGTCTTCATTCACAGCAATACAGGAATCATTAAGTGCGTCGGATTGTTTGAAGTATTCAGGGAATATGCAACTCATCAAGCTGAAACAACCTATAAAACACTAATTAAAAAGGGAGCGATTCTTAATGAAAAGAAATTTGGCTGTTCTGTTGTTCTCCGTTAGCGCGTTTGCGGTTTTGGCTGTTTCTGTGATAACTCCTTTGACTCACGGTGTAGGCGCATTTTAGTTGATAGTCACGCATATGGAATCAGAGAAGGAGTACTCCTTGAAGAAAGGAGTGCTCCTTTTTTTAATTATCCGAAACACAGGTATATGTTTGGGAGTAGCCAATTTCCAAAAATTGCTTGTATTATGCACAAACTGTAGTTCACTAGATTTTGGCAATATATCCTAAAATATATCATTGGAGGTGGGAGATGATGAATGAACCGGCGATCATCCAAAATAGAATAGAAAAAGCCCGTTTAAAATTGAATCAGATGGAGAAAATTTACGGATTGGGTGACACGAAAGTCATCCAACAATCGATGTATTTGGACGAGCTGATTAATGAATATATGCAAATGTTTCTTGTACAGATGAAATAATAGTCCTACTAATAGATTAGCAAGAGAAGCAGTCACGCGCTCATTCAATACAGGGCCGGCCGATTAGGGATGAATGAATACTTCATGTATAATAAGTTTAATTAGGATGTGAAGTCATCATCTATTTCAGAGGTGCGGCAGCATGAAGAATTCAAAAGTAAAAACAACCGTGGATACTGCCTTGATTTTATCGGCGGCGGGAATGCTGGCGTCTTTCCCTTTCCGGGAACATTGGGCCGGCGGTGTTCTTTTCTCGGCTTTTAATGCGGCGACGATCGGCGGCCTGGCGGATTCATTTGCAGTGGGGGCTTTGTTTGGCAATCCCTTAAAAATAAAATGGCCGGCCTTTATGGGAACCCGGGTAATTGAAAGGAATCGCTTAAGGCTGATTCAGGAATTGGGCCATATGGTCCAGCATGAGCTGCTGACCACCGCCAATATTCGAGCCCGGCTTAACGAATACAGCATTTCGGCCATCCTGATCGAATATTTAAGGGATCATGGAGGGCAGCGGCATGTGACGGAAATCGCGGAAAGGCTTGCGGCAGAGCTGGCGTCGAAGACCGACGAACACGAATTGGCAGCGGGGCTGCAGGAATTGCTGTTCAGCAACGCTGAAGCCTTCCAGCTGGCTGACCTTGCTGCGGATCTGGCGGAGTGGACGATTCGTAACGGGTACGATGAGCCCATCATCAGCTTTTTGCTGACGGAGCTGGTCCGGGTCGTTCAAACAGAACGGTTTCGTCTTATTTTGGAACACTTGGCGTCTTCAGCTCTTGCTTCTTATGAAAACGGAAAATTCCGGCGCCAGTTTGTGAATCTGGCTGCAGGTCTGGAACCGGAGACGTTAAGCGGGAAAATTCAGGCCCAAATTGCGGACTTCCTGACAGAAATGAAAGCGGCCGATCATCCGGAGCGGGCAAAGCTGAAGCTTAAGCTGGAGCAATATGCCTCGAACTTAAGAAATGATCCTGACTGGAGAAGTGCGATAGAACGGAGCAAAACCAAACTTCTGCAAGCCATGAAGGAACATGTGCGGTTGGACCGTTTCGTCCGGGGGCTGCTGGATTCTCTGATTCACAGTACGCCGGAGGGGGCAGACCAGAGCCGGGAAAACGCTTCGGAGGTTGTCAGCTGGATCGGACGCAAGGTCGATCAGAGCATCCGTAAATTCGAATCCGATGCGGAGCTGCTGCGGCGTTTCGATGAGGCGGTGAAGGATTTTCTTCTCCGGTGGATCGAACAAAAGCACAGCTTTATCGCCAAAGTAGTAACAGACAAACTTCATACATATTCCGAAGAGGAACTGATTGCACTGGTACGGGAAAAAGCCGGCAAGGATCTTCAATATATCCGTTTGAATGGATTGGTCATTGGCGGATTCATTGGTGTGCTGCTCTATTTCATCTCTTTTGCAGTGGGGGGGACAACCCATTGAAGATGAAAAGAAAAGCTAACCTGAGTTTGCTTTTACTCGGCTTTTTATTTGCGGTCTCTTTGGTCTGCACCTCTTATTATCCTCATTTGTGGTGGCCCAAAATGCTTTTGTATGCTGCGGAAGCGGGGCTGGTCGGCGCATTGGCGGATCTTTTTGCCATTACGGCCTTGTTCAGGCACCCGTTAGGGCTTAAGATTCTGCCACACACCGCGATTATCCCCAAAAACCGCGACAAGCTCGTCGAAGGAGTAGTGACGATGGTCGAAGAGCAGCTGCTGAGCAAGCCTATTTTAAAGGAAAAGGTACAGCAGGTTCATCTCGTGGATTTGGCGGTTTCGCTGGTAGAACGCGGAGGCAGCCAGAAACTTCTGGCCGAGCAGGTTTGGGGACTGGTCGTAACCTTGGCCAAACAGGCGAATGTGCCCGGGCTGGCTGTCAAGCTGGATCAGCAGCTGCGGAGCAGCCTGCAGTCGGCTGACCTTTCTCCTTATGCGGGGCGGGGACTACGTTGGCTGCTGGACCATACCCCATTTCAGGCACTGTTGACCCAATTGGTGGATTTGGCGGCGGACCGGATTTCCGGAGAAGGAACCAAACAGCAGATCAAAGACCTGCTTAATAAAGAAAAGGATCATATGCTGAATACGGGCAGCACTTTCTCGAAATGGTTCAAGAAAAGCCTGTTCGAAATCGCGGAATCTTCCAATGCGTTTAACCTTGATGATGCGGCCGAGGTGCTGTATGATGATTTGCAGCGCTTTATGTCGGAGCTGCGCAATCCGGAGCATGAGCTCAGGAAGCTGGCCACGGAAATGCTTTATAAGCTGGCCGGCGAATTGGAGACACGCGAGGAGCTTTCGGATAAGCTGAACGACTGGAAAAATGAGCTTCTTGATAAAATTTCTCTGCTTCCGTCCATTACCGCTCTGTTGACGCATCTAAGAGACAGGCTGGTGAGGAATGCGGAGGTTGCGGATACAGCTCGAGGCGAAGAGGCGGATGAAGGTGAGATGGCCTCAGATACAGCGTTAGATATGACGGCGGATGCAAGAGCAGAGAAAACATCAGATACAGCCGGTGCGGATGAACTTGCGCTGAAGGCGCTGCCGTTATCGGCAGAACCAATCAAAACGTTTATTACGAAATTTGTGCTTGGTTATTGGGATTGGTTTAAGCAAGATCGTGAAATCAAAGACTGGCTGGAAGGGTATGCGCAGCAGTTCGTCAATAACATGATCGAGACCGAACATGGCCTGGTGGGCCAAATTGTACGGACGACCTTAAATGATTTTACAGAGGAGAGATTGACCGATTTTATTGAAAGCAAAGTGGACACGGACCTGCAGCGGATCCGGCTGAACGGCGCTTTAGTGGGCGCTGCGCTGGGAGCGGCTTTTTATCTTCTGCTGAACGGCGTTTATAAACCTTTGCTGGACTGGTTCGGGGTTTGACAGAGAGAGGGGAAAAACGGCATGACTTTAATAAAAGATATGATCAGCGGCGATGAATTTACAGGTTTTTACCTGATCAAGGAACTGGAGGTTAAGCAGACCAATGCGACGCCGCCCAAGGATTATCTGGATATCGTCCTTTGTGATGCCAGCGGCCAGGTCCCGGCCAAATTTTGGGATGCCTCCGCAAGGGATAAAGAAACCTTTTTTCCCATGGGGCTTGTCAAGGTAAAAGGTTTGGTGCAAACCTACCGGGAGCGGCTGCAGGTCAAAATTATGCAGATCCGGCCGGCGGCCGATGCCGACGGGGTGACGTTAACGGATTTTATTCGTTCCGCGCCCATCCGTCCCGTGGATTTGGTTCACGCGATCAAGCAGGAGACGGCCAGCATCCGGGATGAGGAAATCCGGGCGATCGTTTCTTTTTGCGTAGGTAAAGTAGAGGAAAAGCTGATGCATTATCCCGCAGCCAAAACGCACCACCATGCGTATTTTGCCGGGCTTGCTTACCATATGGTCAGAATGCTCGAGATCGGGGATTTTCTCTGCAGGCAGCGCCCTTTCCTGAACCCGGATTTTATTCGGGCGGGCATTATTTTGCATGACATTGCCAAACCCGAGGAGATGATTGCTCAGCTGGGGATCGTATCTGACTACAGCACCAAGGGCAAACTCATGGGCCACATCTCGCTGGCTTCGAATTGGATCACAGAAGCGGCGATTAAGCTGAATATCGATCTCGATTCGGAAAAAGTGACCGCCCTGCACCATCTGGTGCTTTCTCACCACAATCTGGGCGAATGGGGCAGTCCCGTGCAGCCTCAGACTCCGGAAGCCGTGGCGCTGCATCACATTGACGCGCTGGATGCCAAGCTGCAAATGGTGGAGGACGCGCTGGATACGACGCCGGAAAGCGAGCCGTGGACGCCGTTTATCCGCGGGCTGGAGAACAAGGCGATCTACCGCGTCAAAGTTTAGAGGGGGCAAAAAAGGCAGGCTTTCGTCGAGAAGGCTTGCCTTCTTTTTTTAAAAGGGTCAGGACAAGGGGGATCAAACCGTTTTGAAAGGGGGATGTTCCTCTTAAGCCTGGTCGAGAACTCTGAACACCTTTAAGGAAGGCGAACATGTCGCGAGATGTGTTTGCAGCCTTGAAGGTGTTTTTTTGTTGGCAAACCGGCCCGGAAGGGGCCGGTTTTTTCTTTTTTATCCATGCAGTTGTAGAAATTGTCACCCGAAAAGGTTCAAAAACAGCATGGAATTGGAGTTTCTGAACATATCCTTCGGCGCCCCTGAAACGATAACCTGAAAGGGCAAGAATCATTACTTAATCAAATGGGAGGTTGTAGAGGCATGAAAAAAATCGCAGCTGCGGCAATGGTCATTACGCTGCTCGGCGCCTTGATGGCAGGCTGCTCATCGGGAGGCAAGAACAGCGGAAATGCAGCAGAAGGGGCTAGTCCGGAAGGAACGGCGGGAGCGGCGGAATCGACCGCTTACCCGCTCAAAACCGATGAGAAGCTGTCCTATTGGGGCGAAATTAACGGCAACCTGGTTGGGGTCAAAGCTTCGCATGACGAAATTCCTTTTTTCCAGAAGTGGCAGGAGAAGACGGGGGTTAAGCTGGACTTTACGGCCCCGCCGTCCGGGCAGGTCAAGGAGGCCTTTAATGTTATGCTGGCTTCCGGGGATTTGCCGGATATGATCGAATACAACTTTATCGGCGATTTTCCCGGAGGTCCGGAGAAGGCGATCAGCGACGGCTACATTATCAAGCTGAACGATCTGATCGATAAATACGCCCCTAATTTGAAGAAGTTCCTGCAGGATAACCCTGACATCGACAAGATGGTCAAGACGGACAACGGCAGTTATTACGTGTTCCCGTTCATCCGGGGCGACGAGTATCTGCGCGTCTTCCAGGGACCGATTATCCGCAAGGACTGGCTGGATGAGCTCGGGCTTCCTGTGCCGGAAACGATTGATGAATGGACGACGACGCTCAGAGCATTTAAAGAGAAAAAAGGCGCGGCAGCTCCGTTTTCGGTCGTCAGCAAACCCCGTTTCTTTAATGAATCCGGCAACGGCGCGTTTATCGGCGCTTTCGGCGTGAACCGCGGCTTCTACCAGGAAGACGGAGCAGTCAAATTCGGACCGGCTGAAGCTGGGTTCAAGGACTATCTGAAGCTGTTTCACGACTGGTATGCGGAAGGTTTGATCGACAAAAACATCGCCACGGCCGATACCAAAGCGGTGGACGGCAACATTGCCTCCGGCGCTACCGGAGCCACGGTGGGGAACGCCGGCGGCGGCATCGGCAAATGGCAGCCGCTCGTGCAGGCCAACGACCCGAAAGCGGTTCTGGTTGCGGCTCCGTATCCGGTGCTCAAAAAAGGCGATAAACCAAAGTTCGGCCAGCTGAACCAGGCTTACGCCTCCGAAGGAACGGTAGCCGTTACGACGGCCGCCAAAGATCCGGCTCTTGCGGTCCGCATGCTGGATTACGGCTACAGCGAAGAAGGCCATATGTTCTTCAACTTCGGTGAAGAAGGCGTCAGCTATACGATGGAGAACGGGTATCCGAAGTTTACCGATCTCCTGATGAACAACCCGGACAAACTGGCTCCGGCCCAGGCGATTTCCCTGTATGCCCGCAGCAGCTATAACGGTCCGTTTGTTCAGGATAAACGTTATGCCGAGCAGTTTTTTGCGCTCCAGACGCAGCGGGATGCAGTTGAGATTTGGAAAAACACGGACGCGGCGAAATACAACCTGCCGAACACCACGCCAACGCCGGAGGAAAGCTCCGAGTATGCGACGATCATGAACGATATTAATACGCTGGTGGATGAAATGACGATCAAGATCATTCTCGGTTCCGAACCGGTCGACAAGTTTGACGACTATGTCGCCAAAATGAAATCGCTGGGCCTGGACCGGGCGATTGAAATCCAGACGGCGGCGCTGCAGCGGTATAACAGCCGGTAAAGCTTTTTGGCCAATCCGGTACGCGAATGCAGTGACACCGGAGTAGGCAAGCACGGTTGACAAGTGTTCGGAAGTAAAAAGGGAAGGGGAGAGCCTGCTCTCCCCTCTATTGAAATCGAGGTGACATTCAGGCATGGGAAATCGGCAAACGCTAAGAAGACGGCTGGTTCGCGACTTTTTGCTGAACAAATATTTGTACCTCATGATGGTGCCGGTGATGGCCTATTATCTGATCTTTTTTTACGGGCCGATGTATGGGGCGCTGATCGCCTTTAAGGATTATTCCCCGATGAAGGGCATTTTGGGCAGCGATTGGGTTGGATTCAAACACTTCCAGGACTTTTTCGGCAGCTTTTATTTTCTGAGAGTGTTAAAAAATACGATTTTGATCAGTCTTTATACGCTGCTCTTTGAGTTCCCGGCGCCGATTCTGTTGGCTCTATTAATCAACGAGGTGCGCAGGAAGAAATTCAAACGTGTCGTGCAGACGATTACTTATATGCCGTATTTTATTTCGCTTGTTGTTATCTGCGGCATTATTACCGATTTTACGAATGCGGACGGCCTTATTAACCGCCTGTTCATGTTCCTCGGCTATGACGGCCAGGCCATGCTGCAGAAACCGGAGCTGTTCCGCCCGATCTACGTGCTGTCCGAAATCTGGCAGCGGATCGGCTGGGAATCGATTATCTATATCGCAGCTTTGATGAGCATCGATTTGGAGCAGTATGAAGCGGCGCGGATCGACGGGGCCAGCCGGCTCAAGCAAATGATTTACATTACGCTGCCCGGGCTTCTGCCGACAATTATGATCATGTTCATTCTCCGGATGGGGAATCTGCTTAACGTGGGATTTGAGAAAATCATTCTGCTTTATAACCCGGTCACGTACGAAACGGCGGACGTCATTTCGTCTTTCGTCTACCGGAAAGGGCTGTTGGAATTCGGCTGGAGCTACAGCTCCGCCGTCGGTTTGTTTAATTCGGTCATCAATCTCGTCCTTCTGATCACGGCTAATGCCCTCAGCCGGAAGGCGACCCAAAACAGTCTATGGTGAGGTGGTTAGCTTGATAACAGAGCAAAGCTTAGGGGACCGGATCTTTACAGCCATCAACTATACCCTGCTGACCCTTCTGGTCATCGCGACCTTGTACCCGCTGCTGTACGTATTGTTTGCTTCCTTCAGCGACTCGGCGCAGCTGCTCGGCCATAAAGGTTTTTTGTGGAAACCGCTTGGCTTCAGCCTGGAAGCTTATAAAAGTGTGCTGAACAACCCGGGGATCGGCATCGGCTTTCGGAATACGCTGTTCATTCTGGTGTTCGGGGTAACGGTCAATTTGCTTCTGACCTCAATGGGCGCTTATGTCCTGTCCCGAAAAAACGTCATGTGGAACAAGGTGTTTATGTTCCTCATCGTGTTTACGATGTTTTTCAGCGGCGGCTTGATTCCGCTGTATCTGGTCGTTAAAGGAGTAGGGCTTCTGAACACGTTGTGGTCGACGATCCTCCCGTTCAGCATCAGCACCTTTAACCTGATTATTATGCGCACGGCCTTTATGGGCATTCCGGACAGCCTGGAGGAGTCGGCCAAAATCGACGGCGCCAACCATTTTACCATTCTGTTCCGGATTATCATTCCGTTGTCCATGCCAGTAATCGCCGTGATGATTCTTTATTATGCGGTAGATAAATGGAACGGCTGGTTTTACGCATCGGTGTTCATCAAGGACAGAAATCTGTTCCCCGTGCAGCTGGTGCTGCGCGAGATTCTGATCTCCAACTCGACCGACAGCATGTCGTCGGGAGCTTCGGCCGGAGACCGGTTTCAAATCGGGGAGACGATCAAATACGCCACGATTATGGTGGCCACCGTACCGATCCTGTGCGTGTATCCGTTCCTGCAGCGGTATTTCGTTAAAGGGGTTATGGTCGGCTCGCTGAAGGGCTGACGCGAGAAGCGGTAGGGAGCAACGGAGAGGGAAAGGAAACAGGCTAAAGAAACAGGCTAAAGAAACAGGCAGAGGAAAAGGAGAAGGGGGCTGGGCATGAAGGATTTTGAGTCGGTGAAGCCGGAGATGTGGGAGCAGATCATCTGTAAGGCCGGCGTCATGCTGGATAAAATGGGGAACAAATCCCCGCATGCCGCCGGGCAGGACGGCAGGTACGACGATATGCGGCTCGATTGGTGGACTTCGGGATTTTGGCCCGGCGTATTATGGATTATGTACGAAATGACCGGAGAGGAGAAATACCGGAGGGCGGCCTGGAGCTGGGATGAACGGCTGTCGGAGCTGTGGCTTGCGCCGAATCATTTTGACCATGACGTCGGTTTTCAATTTCTGCCGACTGCGGTGATCAAATACAAGCTGACGGGAGACGAGGACGCGGCAAGACGCGCTCTGCTTGCGGCCAACTTCCTGGCCGGGCGTTTTAATCCCGTCGGCCGGTTTATCCGGGCTTGGAACGGCGACAAGACCGGCTGGTCCATCATCGATACGATGATGAATCTTTCGCTGCTTTTCTGGGCGGCGGAGACCAGCGGCGATCCGCGTTTCGCGCATGTGGCCCGGCAGCATGCCGACACGGTTGTCCGTCATTTTGTGCGGCCGGACGGATCCGTGCATCACATTCTCCGGTTTGACGCGGAGACGGGGGAGCTGGCCGAAGCCCTCGGCGGGCAGGGAGCCGGACCCGATTCGACCTGGAGCCGCGGGGCCGCCTGGGCGCTGTATGGCTTAACGAATACGCACCGTTATACCGGCCGGCCGGATTATCTGGCCGCCGCGCAGCGGGTGGCTAATTTCTTCCTTGCGCATCTGCCCGAGGATTCGGTTCCGTATTGGGATTTCCGTGAAGAAGCGCAAGAGGAGGCGGGAGCGGAATCGGGAGAGCTGAAGGAATCGCAGGACGGTGCAGGAGAGGCCGCTTTCGTCCACGAGCGAGTTGTCCGCGACAGCTCGGCGGGAGCCATCGCTGCGTCGGGGCTGCTGGAGCTGGCGGACCTGCTGGGGGAAACGCGCGGCAGAGCTTACCTCGATGCTGCAAAGCGGATACTGGGTTCTTTGTATGCGAACTACGGCACTTGGAATAATCCGCAGCATGAAGCCGTCCTGCTGCATGGCACCGGTCACAAGCCGGCCTCGCAAAACGTGGATGTGTCCCTCATTTACGGCGATTATTTCTTTATCGAGGCGGCTGCCAAGCTGAATGGCTGGAAGCGGCGGATTTTTTAAGATAGAAAAAAAGCAGAGGAAATCGGCGCAGGCATCATCGGCCTTATCCAAACCTTCAAACAGCGTCTAAGCCCGGGAAAACCGCAAGGTTCCTGAGGCTTTTTCGTGTTTGCCCGAGCGAAAGCGGCCTGCTTTTTCCATTTTGATCAATCGGATTGAACTTTTTGACTATACGCTTCCGGGCGGAACTTCAGGTATAATGAATGTCTAATCAAACGAGATAAACTACTCGGGCATGGGGATGGTTTTTGATGAACATTCAAAATCTGTGGCGGAAACGGGATAGCATCATCGTCACTTGGCTCTTATCGTACAGTGCGGTGCTGTTTGTCCCCATTGCGATCAGTCTCGTTATTTATGCCGAGGCCAGCCATGCGCTCAAAAGCGAGATCCACCGGGCCAACGACTCGCTGCTGAAGCAGATGAGGTACACGATCGATAATCAAATCGACCTGATGAAACGTCTGAATATGGAAATGACCTGGAGTTCGAATTTGCAGCACCTGATGTATTCCGGCTTGCCGGCCGAGGAAGTGCCTTATTCCGCTTACCAGCTGGTCAATGAATTCCGGCTTTACAAGACGTCGTATGCGTCAATTGATGAGTTTTACGTCATCTCCAGCCGGGACGGCTCGGTGTACCGGTCGGGCAATATCCGGGACTTGAATACCGCGTTTTATACGATCCACCACACCGGTGCGCTCTCATTCGAGGAATGGAAAAATACCGTTTTAAAGGCGCCGAATAACTCCTTTGTTGTGCTGCCCCATGCTACCGCCGCCGAGGCCAAAACGGCCATCGCCTATATCACGCAGCTGCCGAAGGATATGTACGGGCGCAGCACCGGCAGCGTCGTGGTCATGTCCGACACCCGCCGGTTTCAGGAAGCGGTGGCGGGCATTTCGGGCTTCAGCGGGTCCACGCTGCTCATTTTAAATGCCGATAACGAAATTCTGATGTCCAATCACCCCGGCTCCAAGGAGCTTGAGCCATTTTTAAATGGTAAGCGCTTTCAGTTTGAGCCGTCGAAGTCTGAAAAATCGGAGCTGTTCTCGATCGATTCGTCCGTTTCGGATTTGAGATACGCGCTGATCATTCCGAGCGGCATCTATTGGGAGAAAGCGGAGTATGTCCGCAATTTTACGTATGTCAGCATTCTAGTCAGCCTGATAGGCGCAGGCGTGTTGACCTGGTTTTTTATGCGCCGCAACTATTCGCCGATCCAGCAGCTGGTGGAGTCGCTGAAGGATAAAAATACCGACCGCTCTTTTGCCGAAGTGAACGAATTCCGGTTTATCCAGAAGGTCGTCACCCGCACCCGAAGCGAAAATGATGAAATCAACCGGCAGCTCCGGAAACACCAGCAGGTGCTGCGTTCCAATATGATCAACAGGCTGCTCAAAGGCAAGCCGGACACGCTGGTTCCTTATGAAGAAGCGTTCAGGTCTTTTCAGATGAAGTATCTGTCCGCCGAGTTTGCCGTCATTTTGTTCGTGATTGAAAACGAAGAAGAGCTGTACGAGGTTTTGCCCGGGATCGACATGAACGAGCGGAGCAAGCTGGTTCATCTGATCATTTCCAACGTCGTGGAGGAGCTTGCGGAACGGCAGGGGAATGCCGGATACGTGGTGGAGACGGACGATATGATGGTCTGCCTCGTAAATTTGAAAGCGGATTCTTCTTCGTGGGAGGAGGAGCTATACCATATCGCCGCAGAAGCGCAGCGTTTCCTGGAGCGGTATGACATGGAAATCACCATCTCGCTCAGCGGCCGCCATTCCTCCTGGATCGGGATTTCAGAAGCATATCAGGAAGCGGTGGACGCTATGGAATACAAGATGGTTTTGGGGAAAAAGGGGATCATCGCCTATGAAAATATCCGGGTCGATGGCTCAGACGGGAGCGGTTACGGTTATTATTATCCGCTCCAGGTAGAGCAGCAGCTGATTAATTTCATCAAGGCGGGAGATCTGGAACAGTCCGCTTCCTACATGAATGAAATCATCGAAAAAAACCTGGATAAACCCGTGATGCCGCTGACGATGGCGAGGTGCCTGATGTTTAACCTCATCGGGACGATGATCAAGGCGATCAACGAGCTGGGGGACGGCAACGACAGCACGCTGGCCGACAATCCGCGCTGGATCAACGGGATTATGGCCTGCGGCACCATCCGGGAAATGCAGCAGAAGCTGCAGGCGCTTTTGCAGGAGGTGTGCGGCTTCGCTTCGGCCAAACGTTTGTCCCATGTGTCCCGCGAGCGTGAGGATTCGCTGCGGACCTTGATGGATCAAGTCCAGCAATATATTCAGGACAATTACATGGACATGAATCTGAACGTAAACGCCATCGGGGAGCATTTTCAGTTAAAGGGAAGTTACTTGTCCAAGCTCTTTAAAACCCAGACCGGCGAGGGGATTTTGGACAGCCTTCATAAATACCGGATTGAGCAGGCGAAGTTTCTGATGAAAGCCAAACAGGAATCGGTCAGCGAAATTTCACGGAGGGTCGGATATAACGATCCGGCTACCTTCATCCGTGTCTTTAAGAAATATGAAGGGATCACGCCGGGGAAATACAAGGAAATCGTATAGAAGAAGAAAAGAAGAAGAAAAGAAGAAGAAAAGAAGAAGAAAGCTCATATTTCAGGGGGGGCCTATGAAGGAGAAAAGAAGCGGCATGCGGACTGTCGGAAGATGGGCACCGCTCATCATACTGTTGATGATCTTTATCGTGCCGGCGGCTTACGATCTCGGACGGGAACCTTGGCAGCCGGCAAATCCGGAGTTAACGGCGGTATTGACGGATGGGCAGAACCAAAGCGGGAATTCGCTCCAATCGGAAAACAAACTCACCTATTGGGCGGAATTAAACGGCAACGTAGCAGGGATCAAAACGGCCTTTAACCAGGTGCCTTTCTTTCAGGAATGGCAGCGGAGAACGGGGGTAGGGCTGACGTTCATCCAGCCCCCGGCCAATCAGGCCAAAGAGGCGATTAACGTCTTGTTCGCTTCGGGAGATTTGCCCGACATGATGGAGTATGAATGGATCAATTATCCGGGCGGCCCGGAAAAGGCTATTCATGACGGTTATATTTTGCGGCTGAATGATTACATCGACAAGGACGCCCCCAATCTGAAAAGGTATCTGGAGCAGCATCCCGATATCGATATGCAGATCCGGACGGCGGGGGGAAGTTATTACGCTTTCCCGTTCATCCAGGGAGACGTCCAGCTCCGAACCTATCAGGGCCCGATTATCCGCAAGGATTGGCTGGAGGAGCTGGGGCTGAAGGTGCCGGAAACGATCGACGATTGGCATACGGTGCTCAAGGCTTTTAAGGAGAAAAAGGGGGCGGACGCCCCGCTGACCTTCCTCGGCGTTCCGAGTCCGCTGTTCGGCATTGAAGGCGGCGGATTTATTGGCGCGTTCGGGGTCAAAAAAGGATTTTACCAGGAAGACGGGAAAGTCAAATTCGGACCCATTGAACCCGGCTACAAAAAATTTCTGGCGTTGTTCCGGGATTGGTATGCGGAGGGGCTGCTGGACCGGAATTTTGCCGCGGTAGACACGGAGACCCAGGATACAAACATGATTCTCAGCCGCAGCGGGGCCGGGATCTGGAACGCAGGGGCAGGTATCGGTACCTGGCTTCCGGTGATGAAAAATAAAGATCCGTCCGTCGAGCTTGTTCCGGCGCCATACCCTGTGCTTCATCGGGGGGAACGCCCTGAATTCGGACAGCTGGCCCCGGCCGTAGGTTCCAGCAGCGTAGCCATTTCCGCTAAAAGCAAACATGTGGAGGAAGCGGTGAAAATGCTGGATTACGGGTACGGTACGGAAGGCCACCTGCTTTTTAATTTCGGGATTGAAGGGGTCAGCTATGTGATGAAGGACGGTTATCCGACTTATACGGACATCATTTTAAACAATCCGGAGAAGCTGGCCCCGTCACAGGCGCTGGCGATGTACACGAGGGCGAGTTACTTCGGGCCTTTCGTCCAGGATATCCGTTATATGGAGCAGTATTATTCCCTGCCGGAGCAGAGGGAGGCGATCCGCTTGTGGTCGGATACGGATGCGGCGCTTCACGCGCTGCCTACGCTGCCGATTACGGAGAAGGAGAGCACCGAGCTGTCTACGATCATGGAGGAAGTGAACAAAGCCGTCAACGAGATGTCGTTAAAAATCATCATGGGTTTGGAGCCGATATCCGCATTTGATGAATATGTGGAAAAAATCCGGCTGCTCGACATCCATCGGGCCATCGCCATCGAGCAGCAGGCGCTTGATAATTACCGTGCCGCTGTTTCCCAATTGAGCGTGGGCGCTTCGAAGTGAGGCGCGAATTGAATAAAGCACCCGGAATTTCCGAATGGCGCAAGTCGCCGTGCCGGACAGCCGGGTGCTTTTCTGTTTTTCGTAAGAATCAACGGGGTTCAAGCCAGGTGACCGGCCAAGGAAATCAGCACGGTGATCGTAAGGACGTTAAAGATGGTGGAAACGAGAATGGTTTGAGCGGCAAAATCGGGTTCGTTCTGGTATTCTTCGGCAAGAATCGAAGTGTTGACGCCGACAGGCATTCCGGAGGCGATCAGCAACGCCTGGGCAGGGACGCCCTTTAGACCGAGCAGCATAATTAGCAGAAAACCTACGGCCGGCGCAAACAGCAGCCGCAGGACAACGCTGATATAAACGTCAATCCGTTCAAGCCGCAGCGGATATTTGACGATCTGTGCACCCAACGTCAGCAGGGCAATCGCGACCAGCGACTTATCCCCGTAAAGCAGAGGCTGGTAGATGAAATCCGGAACCGGCAAAGCCAGCAAATGCCAGAGCAGGCCAAGCACCAGCGCGTAAGGCACGGGCATTTTCAGAAAACCTTTAATGGCTTCGCGGTACAAACCGTTGCTTTTGGCCCCCTGGATGGAAATCACGCCGTATGTAAAGGTCAAGAGGCTCTGAAAGGCCATGATCAACGCCTGCACCGATCCGGCCATCGGATCTCCTTTAAAAGCCAGATTGTTGACGGGGAGCCCGTAGTTTCCCGAGTTATCCAGCAGCAGGCTGTTCGTAAACGCGGCCCTCATGCCTCTGCTGAATTTGCGCCCGCGCCCGACCAGGGTTCCGGCCAAATAAAGCACCAGGACGTATAAAGCGTAGAATAAGGCGACGCTGCCCAGAAGGGAAGGCGACATTTCCGATTCATACATGTTGATAAATACGGCAGCCGGAGTAATGAAATAAAAATTGATTTTGGTTAAAGTATAAAGGTCGAGTCTAAAAACGTACTGCATGACGGAACCGATCCCGATCAGCACAAAAATAGGCAGGACCACCTGCAGCAAAATGTCTGCAATCATGGTGTCATTCATCTCATTTCAAAAGGAATAAAGGCAAAGCAGCAATGCTTTGTCATTATAACACGTTAACCGAGTGTTGCAGGGGGAATAAAAATAAGATTTTCATGGAAAATAAGGCTTGAAATCGCTATCAGGCCGGATTATAATGTGTGTATTGAAACGTTTCGAATTTATAAAAAATGCAAAGCGGTTCATATTTCCGATAAACATTCAAATAAAACCTCTGAGACCTATTGGAAGCGTGAACAACGGTCGCACTAGACGAAATAAGCCCTTTATAACGCCTTCCGGCCACCAAAAGCTTACTCATTCGGCTCGAAACGAGTGCGAAATTTTTTTCGAAATGAATCGAAACGTTTCGAAGTAAGTGCTTTCATTTATGGTTTTTAAGCTGTAAAAACTACAAACGGGGTGAAAGAAAGATGAAGAAGAAAACTTGGGGCATCATGCTCGCTACACTGATGGCATTTTCGCTGGTATTGGCAGGCTGCGGCTCGAACAACTCCAATTCCGGATCGGGAAGCAGCAAAACGCTGAAGGTTTGGTTTATGGGAACCTCCGACACGGTAACGCCGATTACCAAAATGTACGAGGAACAGAATCCGGGCGTTAAGGTTGAGG
Source organism: Paenibacillus mobilis (assembly GCF_058267595.1). NCBI lineage: Bacteria > Bacillati > Bacillota > Bacilli > Caryophanales > Paenibacillaceae > Paenibacillus > Paenibacillus mobilis. The sequence goes on along the minus strand of NZ_JBZCMS010000009.1, from coordinate 112,944 downwards.
TTCAGGCGATTCCTTGGGATTCCGCCCATGACAAACTTTTGACAGCGGTTGCTTCGCAAAACGGACCGGACGTTGTACAAATGGGGACCACCTGGGTTCCCGAGTTTGCGGCCGCGGGCGCGCTTGCCGATATGGCTCCTTACATCGAAAAATATCCGAACCTGAAAGCAGAAAACTTCTATGACGGCGCGGTGCAAACGGGCCAATATGATGGTAAAACCGTAGGTATCCCTTGGTATGTAGAGACCCGTGCTTTGTTCTACCGTTCGGATCTGCTGGCAGGTGTAGGTTATCCGGAAGGACCTAAAACCTGGGATGAGCTGAAGGATGCCTCGCAAAAATTGGTAGCCCAAGGCGGCGCTGGCCATTACGGCATCACGATTGACAGCAAAGACCAGATTACGGCGGCAATCTTCGCTTGGCAGAACGGCATCGATTTTATCGACGACCAAGGGCAGCCGCATTTCAATGATCCGAAATATGTGGAAGCGATCAACTACCTGAAAAGCTTCTACGACGAAAAGCTGACGCCTTCAGGCACGGATCTGGACACGGTTGCAGCGTTCAAAGACGGTACGATCCCTATGTTCATCAGCGGTCCTTGGATGATTCAAACCATTAAAGACAAAGACCCTGAAATTGACGGAAAATGGACAGTAACGACGCTTCCAGCGAAGGAAAATAATCAATCCGCCATCGGCGGCGCTGATCTCTCAATCTTTAACTACAGTAAAAATAAAGACGAAGCAGCCAAATTTATTTCCTTCATGTCGGATAAAGAAGCTCAGCTGAAATATTACGAAACGTCCAACTCTCTTCCAGCCCTCAAAACGGCTTGGGACGATCAGGCTTTCCAAGATCCAATGATCGCGGCTTTCGGCAAACAGCTTGAGACCTCCCGTCCGGCTCCGCAAATCAAAGAGTGGGAAACCATTGCACAGTCGGTGATCTCCTCCTTTGAGCAAATCACCATCGGCGGCGCGGATACGCAAACCGAAATGGATAAGCTGAATGACAAAGCCAAGGAAATTCTGGCGAAATAATCATTCAGAAGTGGAAAGCTCACGCTGCGCCGGGGTTCCGCCGAAAGGCGGGTCCCGGCTGTATGCTTTTAGCATTTAGGTCCGCCTAAATGGCGGCGTTCTTTGGAATTACCATCAAAGGGGTGAAGATGATGAGGGAGTTCGCGAAACAGTGGAACAAAAATAAATATCCATATATGTTTATTGCTCCGGCCGTTTTGCTGCTGGTCGTTTTTTCGATCATTCCGATTATTATTGCGCTTGTAATCAGTTTTACCAATATGGACCTGATCGGACTTGCCGATTATTCCAATATCCTCGGCGTCGGCTTCGACAATTATATCAACATTTTTAAAGATCCCGTGTTCCTGAAATCTTTGTTTAATACGTTCATTTACGTGATCGTCGGGGTGCCGCTGGTAGTCATTTGCGCCATGGCGGTGGCTTTGCTGCTCAATTACGGCACAAGCTGGCTGTTCAAAACGTTCCGCGTCATTTATTACATGCCTTCCATTACGAATATCGTAGCCGTTGCCGTGGTTTGGGGTTATCTGTATAACGGCTCTTACGGTTTGTTTAACTACATGCTTTCCTGGTTCGGCATTCCGGCCCAGCAGTGGCTGCAAGATCCGACGCTCGCCAAATTTTCCTTGATTCTGCTGGCTCTCTGGAAAGCCATCGGCCTGAACATGATTATTTTCCTGGCCGCGCTGCAGGGAATTCCGCGTTCCTATTACGAAGCCGCCGAAATCGACGGGGCTACCGGCTGGAAGAAACTCCGCTATATCACGGTTCCGCTGCTGAGCTTCGCGACCTTCTTCGTTACGATTACGACTTTGATCGGCTGGATTCAGTTCTTCGAGGAACCGTTCGTCATGACGAAAGGCGGACCGCTGAACGCGACCATGTCGCTGGCGCTCTTCATTTACAATAACGGCTTTAAGCTCAGCAACTTCGGTTACGCGGCTTCGGGTTCGTTTGTGCTGTTCGTCATCATTATTCTGGCCACCATCGTGCAGTTTGCGGTGAGAAAGAAAGAAGTCGAGTATTAAGAAGGGGGAGAACCGGCATGGCCGTCAAAAAGATTGAAAAAGGCGTGATGATAACGCTCCTGATCCTGGGCGGCATTCTGATGATGGTTCCGTTCATCTGGATGCTCGGCTCGTCGTTTAAGCCGGAGAATGAATTTACGGTGATTCCGCCGACCATTATTCCGCACCATCCGACCTGGAACAACTACAGCAGGCTGTTTACGGAAATGGATTTCCTGGTTTATTTGAAAAACACGCTGATTATCGTCATATGTTCGTTTGTCGGCTTGCTGCTGAACGCTCTTGCCGGCTACGCTTTTGCGAAATTCGAATTTCCGGGGAAAAACGGATTTTTCTATTTAATCCTGGCTACCATGATGATTCCGGGCCAGGTTACCATGATTCCGACGTATTTGATCATCAATAAAATGGGACTCGTCAACACGATGGCGGGGATTGTACTGCCGGGACTGGTCGGCGCTTTCGGCATCTTTTTGTTCCGCCAGTTCATGGCGACTATCCCGACGGATTTGATGGAGGCGGCGCGTCTGGACGGGGCAGGGGAGTTCCGCATTTTCTTCCGGCTGATTCTGCCGGTCGTGAAACCGGTTTTTGCGGTTCAGGCGATTTTGACCTTTATCGGGGCCTGGAACAGCTTCCTGTGGCCGCTCATTATTGCCAACGATGAAAGACTGTACACCTTGTCCGTCGGGCTTTCGCTGCTGAAAGGGCAATACGGCACCGAGTTTGGCCTGCAGATGGCGGGCGCAGCCTTTATGGTAATTCCTATCATTATTATTTTTACTTTCTTCCAGAAACACATTATTGAAGGATATACGATTTCCGGGATGAAATAAATAAGTAGACTATGCAAGGCTTGGGAAGGACTGGATGAACGATGGCTACGATTAAAGATGTGGCAAAATTGGCGGGGGTCGCTTTATCTACCGCTTCATACGCTTTGAGCGGCGACAGCAAGGTCAGCTCGAAGACACGCGAGAAGGTGCTGGAGGCGGCAAGACAGCTCAATTATCGGAAAAACGGTTTTGCCATGGATTTAAAGCGCAGCCGTACGAATACGATTGCTCTGATTCTTACCGACTTGTCCGGGCCTTATTATTCCGAGCTGATCCGCAGCGTGCAGGACGTGGCTTTATCGAACGGCTATGATCTGATTGCCTGCAGCTCCATGGGAGGCAAGGACTCTACGGCGGTTAAATTCCTGCGGGAAAAAAGGGTGGACGGGGCCGTCGTGCTGGCCCATAACATTACGGATGAAATTTTGCTGAGCTCGGCGAGCGCCGCTTTTCCGATCGTCGTCATGGACCGGAAAACGACCGGCGAAGGTTTGATCAGCGTTGTGGTCGACGGGGAACAAGGCGGTTATGACGCCACCCGGCATTTGATCGAGAAGGGTCACCGGCAGATTGCTTATATCAGCGGCCCGTCGAATTCCTTTGACAACGCGCTGCGTTATCAGGGATTCCTGCGGGCGATGCGCGAAGCCGGGCTTGAGGAGAAAGCCAAGTGGCGGCTGGGCGGCAGCTTTATCCGCGAAGGCGGCTATAAGGCGACCAAAATGATGATGATGCAGGGCGAGCTGCCAACGGCGGTATTTTACGCCAATGACGAAATGGCCGTCGGCGGCATGAAAGCGCTGGAGGAAGGCGGGGTTTCGATTCCGGATGAAATTTCCGTGATCGGCTTTGACGATATTCAGCTTGCTGAATATGTACACCCTGCCCTGACGACGATTCACCAGCCGATGCATGAATCGGGTTCGCTGGCCGGCCATCTGCTGTTTCAAATGTTGAACGGCGAAGAAGTCAACGAAACCTACAAGCTGAAAGTGGAGCTGATCCGGCGGAATTCGGTGAAGCAGGTATAAATGAAGTACTGCATACGCGCGGGAATTAGGTAAAACTGAAAGGCCAAGGTGGACGCCGTTATGCCGTTTATTCAAACCTCGCTGTTCTCGGAAACGCTTGGTATCCGACCGGAGTTATTATACGGATATGAAGCAGGGAGGCGCTTATTTTACTTATTTGAGCGAAGAACCCCCCGGGCTGGTGTCCTATTTGTTTCCGCTGTCGCGGCGGAGCGGATCTTCGGTGATCCGGGGCAGCTGCAAGGCAGCGGCGACGATTTGCTGGCCCTTCTTCCGAAGGCGGCGGAATCTGGACGTATGCCCAGGCTCTATCAATGCTGCGGGACGGAGGATTTTCTCTACGAAGGCAACAGGATCTTCCTCCGTCATGCTGAGCGGGCAGGCCTGAAGGTGACTTATGAGGAAAGCCCGGGCGAACATGAATGGGGATATTGGGACCGTCAGGCCCGCCGGATGATGGAGTGGCTGCCGTGCCGGTAAACCCGGAGGCAAGCAGGCAAGCGGGCTGGCAAGTAAGCAGGCGAAGGCATGAAAGTTCCAAAAGGCAGGTTTGAATGCAGGCCTGAAGGCTTATGGGCCGTCCGTTTGTTTCGTTAAGGGATCTTTTTATAGCCTGTGGCCTCGGATCGGTCCCGCTTGGAGATCATGACCCGGCAAGGGGAGCATATGTTTTTAGAAATTTTTTTGCCAATCATTTGAAACGTTTCGATTTATGGACATTTAAAATGATTAAATATACAGAATTTTACTTGATTTATTTAAATAGAAACGATTCGAAAATAGGAGGAGAGGTACAGATGACCAACTGGCTCGTTACGGAGTATTTAAACAAAATGACGCTGGAAGAGAAGGTTGCCCAGCTGCTGCAGCTGGCGGTTCCTTTTTTTAAGGGAGCCAAGGACGGCGGCCAGATCACCGGACCGATGAAAAGCCTCGGCATTACGGAGGAGCAGATCGATAACGCCGGATCCGTGCTTGGCCTGGCCGGAGCAGACGAGGTTCTGGCGGTGCAGCAGGCGCATCTGGAGAACAACCGGCTTGGCATTCCGCTGCTGATCATGGCGGATATCGTGCACGGGTTCAAGACGATTTTTCCCGTGCCGCTTGCCATCGGCTGCTCCTGGGATCTGGAGCTTGCGGAGAAAAGCGCGGAAATCGCGGCCAGAGAAGCGGCCGTGTCAGGCATCCACGTAACGTTTGCCCCGATGGTCGATTTGGTCCGTGACCCGAGATGGGGACGCGTAATGGAGTCGACAGGGGAAGATCCGTACCTGAACTCGCTGTTCGCCCAAGCTTTTGTCCGCGGCTTTCAAGGCGACGATTTGCGGAACGAACGGAACCGCGTGGCGGCTTGCGTAAAACATTTTGCCGCATACGGCCTGGCAGAAGGCGGCCGGGATTACAACACGGTCGATTTGTCCGAGCTGAAGCTGCGCGAATCCTATTTGCCGGGCTATAAGGCGGCGCTGGAGGCGGGAGCCGAAATGGTGATGACTTCCTTCAACACGCTGGACGGCATTCCCGCCACCGGCAACCGCAAGCTGATGCGCAAGCTGCTCCGCGAGGAGTGGGGATTTGACGGCGTGCTGATCTCGGATTGGGGAGCGGTCAAAGAGCTGATTCCGCACGGCGTGGCGGAGGATGAACGTGAAGCGGCGCTGAAAGCGCTGCAGGCCGGGGTCGACATCGAAATGATGACCTCCTGTTATGTGCACCACCTCCCCGAGCTGGTTGCGGAGGGGGTCATCGAAGAGAAGCTGATCGATGAAGCGGTGCTGCGGATCCTGGAGCTGAAAGAGAAGCTGGGTTTGTTTGAACAGCCGATGCGCGGGGCGGATCCGGAGCTGGAGCGGACCGTCGTGTACAGCAGCGAGCACCGCGCCGTCTCCCGGGAGCTGGCGGCGGAATCGTGCGTGCTGCTGAAGAATGCCGGCGTGCTGCCGCTGGCCCGGCAGCAGCGTGTGGCGCTGATCGGGCCGTTTGCCGACAGCGGCGACATTCTCGGTCCGTGGTCCTGGACCGGATCGCAGGAGACGGCGGCGCGGCTTGGCGCCGCCATGCAGGCAGCCAGCGCTGAAGCTTCGAACGTGACGGTTGCCGCAGGCTGCGGCATCGACACGTTTGAGGAAGCGCTGGCGCAGGAAGCCGCCGCCGCTGCGGAGGCGGCGGACGTGATCGTGCTCGCGCTCGGCGAGGCGTCCGAGATGAGCGGCGAGGCCGGCAGCCGGGCCGATATCCGGCTGCCGCAGGCACAGCTGGAGCTGCTGCGGCGCATGAAGCAGCTCGGCAAACCGCTGGCGGTCGTGCTGTTTAACGGCCGCCCGCTGGACTTGAGCGGCGTCCTGGACGAAGCGGACGCCGTGCTGGAGGCCTGGTTCCCGGGCAGCGAAGGCGGTCTGGCGATTGCCGACCTGCTCTACGGCGACGTGAACCCGTCCGGGAAGCTGACGATGTCGTTCCCTTATTCGGCCGGTCAGATTCCGGTCTATTACAACCCTTTTAATACCGGCCGCCCGCAGGGCGCGCCGGATGTGCAGGTCCGCTACGTCTCGCAGTACCTGGACGTTCCGAATGAACCTTTGCTGCCGTTCGGCTACGGGCTGAGCTATACGACTTTTGCCTACGGACAGCCGGAGCTGACTTCGGCGACGTTAACGGCGGAGCAGCTGCTGCAGGTGTCCGTAACGGTCACCAACACGGGCAGCACGTCCGGTACGGAAATCGTGCAGCTCTATATCCGCGATATGGCGGGCGAAGTCGTCCGTCCGCTGAAGGAGTTGAAAGCCTTCCGCCGGGTTGAGCTGGCTCCGGGCGAAAGCCGCAAAATAAACTTTGAAATTAACGAAGCCATGCTTCGCTATTATCATAGCAACTTGTCCTTTGGCAGCGATCCGGGCGCTTTCAAGCTGATGATCGGCGGCAGCAGCTGGGACGTGCAGGAGGCCGATTTCCGTCTAGTTTAACTGATAGATAGGACCGATAAACAAAAGGCTTAGGCCGAAAGAGAGAGAAAAGGACGTGAGAAAGATGACAACTGTAACGGAATCCAAGCTGTCTCTCCGCAAGGGCGGACTTCAATTTGATTTCCTGGCCAGCGGAGACCTCCGCCAGGCAGCCGGCGGGGACTTCCTGATCAACCAGCTGACGGGCAACCCGGTGGACGGGGCGGCCGGAAACCTGTTCCTTAGAATTCACTCCCGGGACGGCATCGAAGCTTACCCGCTGCTTGGCAGCCGGTCGGCCAGCCGTTTCCGCCGTCTTGGGGATCGGCTGGTCTGGTCCGGCCGGATTGAGCACCCTGCGGCGGGAGCCGAAGGAGTGGGATATGAGGTTGTTTTTACGCTGACCGATCATGGGGTCTGGTTCTGGGACGTCCGGCTTCAAGGCAGCGGCACCGAGGTGGACGTCATTTACGGCCAAGACGTCGGCCTGGCCCATCCGGGCGCGGTGCGCAGCAATGAAGCATACATGTCCCAATACATCGATCACGCCGTGTTTAAGGACGAGGCCGGCAGTTATGCCGTTTGTTCCCGTCAGAACCAGCCGCAGGGCGGTTTATTCCCTTACCTGCAGCAGGGATCGTTGACCGGGGCGACCGGTTTCTCTACCGACGGCTTCCAGTTCTTCGGTTTGTCCTATAAAGAAACGGGCCGCCCGGAGAGCCTGTACCAAACCAGCCTGGCCAACGAAATTTACCAGTATGAATTTGCTTATACGGCATTGCAATCCGCCCGCAGCGTATTGAACGGCCAAGCCCGCTACGTGTTCTACGGATTGTTTAAGGATGACCATCCCTCCGCGATTACCGGGCTTGAACTTACAGATACCATCCGGCAAGCCTGGGAGGAAGCGGAACAAGACGCGCCGGCTCTTTTCGGGGGTGAGCCGGCGCCGCCCGGTTTGTCTTCGAATCCGCCGGGAACGATGGCGGCTATCGGAGCACCGCTGCAAACCCTCTCCATGCTGCCGGAGGAGCTGGACCTTCTGTTCCCGGTACGGAAACAGGAGGAGTTTGAAAACGGGCAGCTGTTAGCTTTTTTCACGGACACTTATGAGCATGTGGTCCTGAAGGAGAAGGAGCTGCGCGTAGAACGGCCGCACGGGCACATTCTGATGAGCGGAGACAACGCGCGGATGAATCCGGAGGTCATGACGACCACGTCGTATATGTACGGCATTTTTAACTCCCAGGTCGTTGTGGGGAATACGAATTTCAACAAAATGATGAGCAACGCGCGGAATGCCTTAAATGTGCAGAAAACGTCCGGCCAGCGGCTATACGCCGAATTGGACGGGGAATATCGCTTGCTCGCCATGCCTTCGCTGTTTGAAATGGGCTTCAACTATACGCGCTGGTATTATAAAACGGCTTCCGAGACGTTTATCGTCACGAACTACACGACCGTAGATTCTCCGGAGGTGCGCCTGCACGTTCGTTCCGCAAGCGGCGCAGCGTACCGCTTCTTGATCAGCAGCCAAATCACGATGAACGTCAATGAATATGAAGTTCCGTTTGTAATGGAGCAGGCTGGCGATTCCGGCATGCTGATCTTCCGTGCAGACGCAGGTTCCCTAAGCGCAGGCGTTTATCCGCAGCTGCAGTACCGGATGAGCCTGGCCGGAGCCGCATACCGTCTGGGCGATGAGCGGGTGTTGACCGAAGGCGCGGAAACAGGCAGCGCTTCGCTGGTCGTGCAGGAGCTGGAACCGTCTGCGGAATGGACGCTTACCCTGCAGGGGCTGCTAAATGGCGGAGAAATGCCGGTGACGGATCGTCCGGCGGAAGAGGAAATCCGCAAATACCGGGAGTTCTTCGCCGAGGTCATGAACGGCTTCCTGCTGAAGGGCGCTTCCGGACGGGAAGAAGGATTGTTTAAGGTTAACGCGCTTGCGTGGTGGTATACGCACAACATGCTCGTGCATTATTCCGTTCCGCACGGGCTGGAGCAATACGGCGGTGCCGCCTGGGGAACGAGGGACGTCTGCCAGGGACCGGTGGAATATTTTATGGCCACCCATCATTACGGGCAGGTCCGCGATATTTTGAAGACCGTGTTCTCCCATCAATATGAAGACGACGGCAATTGGCCGCAGTGGTTCATGTTTGACGGGTACGCCAATATCCAGCAGGAAGAAAGCCATGGCGATATTATCGTTTGGCCGCTGAAGGTCATCGGCGATTATTTGACGGCCACCGGCGATTTTGCGCTGCTGGACGAACGGGTTCCTTATACGCGCAAGCACAGCTTCGACTTTACGGAGACGGGCGCTTCGGTCCGCGAACATGTGAAAAAGGAGATCGGGTACATCCGGGAGCATTTCCTGCATGACACGTATCTCTCTTCCTACGGGGACGGCGACTGGGACGACACGCTGCAGCCGGCTAACGCGCAGCTCAAGCAGTACATGGTCAGCAGCTGGACGGTGGCGCTTACTTATCAGGCCGTAACCCAGCTGTCCAAGGTGCTGGAGGAGACGGATCCGCAGTGGTCCGCCGAACTGAAGGAGCTGGCGGGCGGAATCCGGCGCGATTTCAACCAATATATGCTGGGCACCGAGGTTATCCCGGGTTTCCTGTATTTTGAGAACCCCGAAGAAGCCCAGCTGATGCTTCATCCTACGGATGAGGAAACCGGCATCCAATACCGGCTGCTTCCGATGACCCGGAGCATGATCAGCGAGCTGCTGACGCCGCAGCAGATGAAAGCCCATTACGAACTTATTCAGGAAAAGCTGCTGTGCCCGGACGGCGTGCGGCTGATGAACCGGCCGGCCCAATATGTCGGCGGGGTCAGCGTGCATTTTAAACGTGCCGAGCAGGCGGCCAACTTCGGCCGGGAAATCGGCCTGCAGTACGTGCATGCGCATATCCGCTACGTGGAAGCGATGGCGAAGATCGGCCAGCCGGAGCAGGCCTGGAACGGCCTTGCCGCCATCAACCCGATCGGGATCCGGGAAGTGGTGCCGAATGCGGCGCTTCGCCAAAGCAACGCTTATTTCAGCAGCTCCGACGGGGATTTCAAAACCCGATACGAGGCTCAGGAACGTTTTGGCGAGCTGCGGGAAGGCAAAGCACAGGTCAAAGGAGGCTGGCGCATTTATTCCAGCGGCCCCGGCATCTACATGAACCAGCTGATCTCCAGAGTGCTGGGCATCCGTGAGGAAGGCGGGGACCTGATCGTCGATCCGGTACTACCCGCCGAGCTGGACGGCGTTTCGTTCGACTTCGAATACGGGGGCGCACCGGTGACCTTTGTTTACCGGATTCGGGAAGGCGCGGTCAGCCGCGTGACGGTCAATGGTCAGGAAATTGCCGGCGAGCGGATTTCGAACCCCTACCGGACCGGAGGTTTGCGGGTGAAAGCGGAGGAATTTGACCGCTGCCGGATTCCTTCCGGCGGCGGCCGTACGGTTGTAGAGATTCAAATGTAAACCAAATGCAAGCCCGCAGATTAGGGGCCTCAAGGCCTTTGGCGTGGCTGGCGTTGGTGTTGGCGCAACGATGGCATCAAAGGAAAAGCCCGCTCACGTGAAACTTCAGTCTTCCGTGGGTGGGCTTTTTGCCGTTTATCATTTTCGCATTAGATCTTCAATTCCTGATGTTTAATCTTGGCGCATTCGACCTGAATGGTCGTGTGTTCGATACCGAATTTGTCCTTGAGCCGGTTGATGGCCTGCTGCAGGACATCCTGATATTTCTGCTCTTCGCCGATCAGCAGGTGGCAGCTCAGCGCATCCAGCCCGGAGGTGATGCACCAGATATGCAGGTCGTGGACATTGACGACGCCGTCGATGCTTTCAAGCTCGGCTTTCACCTCTTCCTGGTTGACCGTATTCGGAGTGCCCTCCATCAGGATATGAACGGAATTCTGAATGACGCCCCAGCCGCTCTTTAGAATGAGCAGGGCCACGACAACCGAGATGATCGGATCGGCGATATACCAGCCGAAGGCGTACATCAAAATACCGGCCACAATGGCGCCGACGGAACCGAGCGCATCTCCGAGCACATGGAGGTAGGCGCCGCGCATGTTCACGTTATTTTTCACATCACCTTTAGTCATCAGGGAAACGGCGCTGATCAGATTAGCAATCAGGCCGACGATAGCGATCAGCATCATGGGGCCGCTTCCTACTTCAGGCGGGTGAGCCAAGCGGCCGACCGCTTCCCATACGATCAGACCGGCAATAACGAACAAGGCAATGCCGTTCAGCAGGGCGGCCAAAATTTCAAACCGGTAGAAGCCGAACGTTTTATCCGGTGTTGCCGGCCTGGAAGAGAACTTGAAGGCGATCAGGCTGAGCAGCAGAGCCGCCACATCGCTCAGCATATGGCCTGAATCGGACAGCAGCGCCAAGCTGTTGGTGAACAAACCGCCGAAAAATTCCAGCAGCAGGATGACGGAGGTTGTGATTAAAGCGATTGTCAGTCCTTTGGAATTTCCGTTCCTGAGCTCTTCGAAATGCTGGTGGGAGTGGCTGTGGGAATGACCGTGCTGGTGACTATGACTATGAGTATGGCTGTGTTGGCTGTGTTGCTCCATGCTAAACGACCTCCAGACCGCATTGGATATGGCTTAAAACCTGGTTCAGAATCGTGATAACGTGTTCGTCTTCGTAAGTGTAATATAAAGTGTTTCCCTCCCGTCGAAACTTGACCAGCCGCAGGCTGCGCAGAAAGCCGAGCTGATGGGAGACGGCGGACTGAGTCAGGTTAAGCACTTCCGTAATATGATTGACCGAACATTCTTCCTGGGAGAGCAAATATAAAATTTTAATCCGGGTCGGATCGCCTAGCGCCTTAAAAATTCTTGAAGCCCGATCGACCGTATCTTCCGTTAAAAAGGCGTGGTCCTGCTGTTTCATGATTTCCGTTCACCGCTTTCGGTCGAGTTTGTTGGATTAAGATACCCTTTGATATTTATAATCTGTCCATTCGTTTTTTGGTTGTCTTATATATGAGCATATGCTCATATATAGTGTATGATAGTAAAGGCGAAATTGTCAAAAGAAGTTAAGCCGTTCCCCTTTTTCTGACACAAGTTGTCATAGGAAAAAAGAACGAACCGGGAGAAATGGACTTACCGACGGTCAATTCGATAGTTACTTCAGTCTTATCCGAAGTGGGACTAATGAATCAAAATGTAAAAAATACAGATATTTTCCAATATTCATGCTTGTGCTTCCATTTTTATGCAATTATACTGACTTTAATTCAAACAAGCTATCGTCAATTCTATTCATAACCTGACAGATTAAATTGGCTGTCAAGTGTTATCCACCTCTATTCGCCACTCCTACGATCTGCTCCTGTCTGATTTTCTCCTAACGGAGCCTGCGGGTTCATGGACAAGAAGCCAGGATCCCTGCACATTAACGTATTCCCTGATCACCAACTTAAATATCCTAGCTAGTCCATTCCAAACTTATTGCTTTCGCCTTGAATTTGAGGTTTCTCTGAAAGGAGGTGATGCTTCTTTAGGAAAAATTTTCGAATGTTTCAGGTTTATTTGAGGTCAGCAGACTGAAGAGGCAGTAAAAAAATTCATCTAAATTCCTAGTAAAAGGAGCGGTGAAGTTTGGTTAATCGAAACAGGTTGAACAAGCATTTTTCGATCGGAATGACGATGCTGCTAACATTTTCGCTTATCACGCCCTTTAATCCGGCAAGCGCAAAATCTGCTGACTATTTCAGCTTGAGAAACACCCATGTAGAAACGCAGGCCGTGAAAGTGGATCCCAAACTCAACAAACAATTTGATCAATCGGAATATGTCACCTATCTGGTGAAAATGAAGGAGCAGACGGACACGACCTCGGTATCCCGGCAGGCGATGCAAAAAGCTTCGCTGCAAAAGGCGACCCCATCCGCCGCCAAGCTGTCGGCCCGTTCGGCCGTCGTCAGCTCCCTCCGCGCAACCGCTTCGCAAACGCAATTTTCCCTTGAACAATATTTGGATGATGCCATGGAAGCAGGAAAGGTCAAAACTTATAAAAGCTACTTTATTGTGAACGCGCTTGCCGTCACCAGTACCAAGGAAGTGATGGAGGCCATCGCCAAACGGGGCGAGGTAGACAAAATCCTGCCGGATGAAACCCGGTATTTGCAGGATACGACGGTGACGCCAACCCTTGAAAAACCGGCGGCCGCCGTGCAGACGCCAAGCGGCAGCGCTCCCCAATCAGGCGCTGCGGCGGACAAGGACAAAGGGAGCGCAGGCGGGAAAAACGGCGCAGCGCCTGCGGCCTCCTCAGCCCCGGCCGCTCCTGCTCCGGGCACCTCGAAACCCGGATCGTCCAGCGGAATTTCGCTTGGCGTTCAAACGGGACAAGACACCAAAACTTCACAAAGCGGCAGCGGCAAATCGCCAACCGCAGACGACCCTAACGTAGAATGGAACATTGAGCGTGTGAACGCTCCGGAAGTATGGGCCAAAGGCATCGACGGCACCGGCATTGTGGTGGCGAGTCTCGATACGGGAGTCGATTATACGCACCCGGCGCTGGAACGAAAATGGCGCGGCCTGGACGCGAACGGCAATATCGTTCACCCTGAGCTGAGCTGGTATGACGCCTACAGCGGGGATCCGCTGCCGAATGACAACGAAGGACACGGCACCCATACGATGGGAACCATGGTGGGTTCCGAAGAAAACGGCACCAACAAAATCGGCGTAGCGCCGGGAGCCAAGTGGATTGCCGTACGGATTTTTAATCCGGATACGACGGACAGCATCATTTTGGACGGAGCCCAGTGGCTGATGGCTCCGGTGGACGATGAAGGCAACCTGCATCCGGAGCTGGCTCCGGACGTGGTGAACAACTCCTGGGGAGGCGGCCCCGGGCTGGATGAATGGTTCCGGCCGACGGTTCAGGCTTGGCGGGACGCCCAGATTTTTCCGGAGTTCTCTGCCGGCAACACGACCTTGACCAATCCCGGCGGTCCGGGCTCCGTAGCGAATCCGGCCAACTATCCGGAGGCTTTTGCTACCGGGGCAACCGACATCAATGATCAGCTTGCGGATTTCTCGCTGCAGGGGCCTTCGCCATACGGCGAAGTCAAACCGGAGGTTTCCGCGCCTGGCGTCAACATCCGTTCTTCCGTCCCTGGCGGATATGAAGGGGGCTGGAACGGGACCTCCATGGCAGGCCCTCACACGACGGCTATTGCGGCCTTGCTGCTGCAGGCCAACCATTCTTTAACGGTGGATGACCTGGAGAACATCCTGATGGACACGGCGGTGCCAAGAACCGACGGCCAGTTCCCGACTTCTCCGAATAACGGGTACGGACACGGCATTGTAAATGCGCTTGACGCCGTCGGCTCCGTCCTGGAGGGCATAGGCTCCGTTTCCGGGAAAGTGAGCACGGGCGGGGACGATACGGAAGAGCCGGTGATCGAACATACGCCGGTAACGGCTGCGTTCGTCGGCTCCGATCTTCCGATCACCATCCATGCGACGGATGACGTCAGTATCCTGAACGTAGACGTTTATGCCAGAACCAAAGGAATGTCCAATTACGTGTATATTCCGGCAGAACGGGTTTCCGGCGACTACAAAGACGGCGTTTATGCCGCGTCCATCCCTTCTTTCCTCGTACAGCCTGCAGGACTGGAATATTATATCCGCGTCAATGATTACGGCAACAACGGATATGATTCGGAAATTTATCCGGTAGAAGTCAGCAGCGGCGTCAAAGCGGGTTATGTGGAGGATTTTGAAAACGGTTTTGTCGGCTTCTCGACAGGCGGCGCAGGGAAACCTTGGGAGTGGGGAACACCGGTCAGCGGTCCGGGATCGGCGGCTTCCGGAGACAAGGTGTTTGCTACCAACCTGACCGGCACCTATGCGGCGGGCTCTAATTCGTACCTGCTCGCTCCTCCTATTGATCTTACCGACAGCGAGAGCGGAGCGCTTGTTTCGTTCAAGCAATGGTACGACATCGAGGATAATTTCGATTCCGGCACCGTGTATTTGGCCTCCGAAAGCACCGGGAATGAATTCGTGCCGGTGAACCGGTTTGACGGCCAAAGCGGCGGCTGGAAAACGCAGTACCTGGACCTTACGCCGTACAAGGGCGAAACCGTTTCGGTTTTGTTTGACCTTGTGAGCGATGGCGGCGGCCAGGCGGCCGGCTGGTATATCGATGATTTTAAAGTGGAGGATCTCGATCAAACGCCTCCTTTGGCGCCAACCGGGCTGACCGCATCGGCGGACATTCTGGGGAATGTAAGCTTGACCTGGACCGCTCCGCAGGATGAGGACCTTAAACAGTTCAAGATTTATCGTTCCGAGAACGATAACGCAAGTTATGAAGAGATCGGCACCTCGCAGGAG
The DNA here is from genome assembly GCF_058267595.1 of Paenibacillus mobilis. Taxonomy (NCBI): domain Bacteria; kingdom Bacillati; phylum Bacillota; class Bacilli; order Caryophanales; family Paenibacillaceae; genus Paenibacillus; species Paenibacillus mobilis. The sequence continues at coordinate 97,664 of NZ_JBZCMS010000009.1, read as the reverse complement.
CCGGGTTATGTGGATACTTTATCGGCGACGGACGCCACCTATTATTACAAAGTGGCAGCCGTTGATTACAGCGGCAATACGGGGCCAGACTCAAATGAAGTTTCCCTGGACATTCATGCCCCTGAGGTCGTCTATAGCGATTCCTTTGATTCGGACAGCGATAACGGCTGGACGCATTCCGGAACGCAGGATGAATGGGAGCGGGGAACGCCAAACGTTCCTCAGCTGCAGGCAGCCGCTTCCCCGCCGAATGTATGGGGAACCGACCTCGACGGGAGTTATGAAAACGGCGCAAACGCTTCTCTTTATTCGCCGGTTATTGATTTGACCAATGTTCCCGAAGCTGTTCTGCTGTTTAACAACTGGTATGCGATAGAGGCCGGTTACGATAATGCCTACGTGGAAATTACCCGCGACGGCGGAGCTACCTGGAACGAGCTGACCGGCTTTACCGGAGCTAACGACGGCACGCATTGGACACCTGTGATCTCCGATTTGACGGAATACGCCGGTTCCAGCGTTCAGATCCGCTTCCGGCTTACTTCGGATGGCAGCGTGACTTTCCCGGGCTGGTACTTGGACGACTTCCGCATCCTGGCGGTCTCCTCGCCGGAAGGCGCTTCCCGGGACCGGATGGTCGAAGCGAAACCGGAATCGGTTAAAAATCCTTCCGTAGAACCGTTGTTCAAGCGGACGGTAACGGATCAGAAAACCTTTGAGCAGCAGGCAAAATCCGCTGCCCATGCTGAACACGCGGTTTCATCCGGTGTTTCGGCCCGGCCTGAAGGCGGCGCCGTGGATATCGGCATTCAAAGTTTGCCAACCAGCGCAACCGTCACGGTTCTTGAAACCGGCCGATCGGTAAATACGGATCCGGCCTCAGGCAAATACAGCCTGACGCATATAGCGGGCGATTATAACCTGAAGGCGGAAGCCTACGGTTATTACCCGCAAACCAAACCGGTGACCATTGCAGACGGCGAAACCGCCAAAGTCAATTTCAGCCTGGAGCCGATCCCTAGAGGAGTGGTGCATGGCGTGGTCACGGATGAACGCACGGGCGAGCCGATTGCGAATGCCCGGGTACTGGCCGTGGAGGATACGAAAGTAGCCCCGGCGCAAACTGCCGAAGACGGCAGCTTTACTTTGACTTTGCTTGAAGGAACCTACAGCCTGTTGGTACAAGCGGGCGATTATTACTCCAAAACCGAAACGGTCACCGTCGCCGGGAACGACAGCACCCAGATTGAGGTAAGCCTGAAGCCGTTTGTCGGCATTGAAGGTGAACTGGCCTATGACGACGGAACCGCGGAAAACGCCTGGGCGTTTAACGCCGGCGGCAACGCTTGGGGCATCCGCTTTACGCCGGATTCCGAAGCGGCAATGATTACCGGCGCACGGCTTGTCTTCTGGGATGAAACGTTCCCGTCTCCGGGCGGCACGGCTTTCCAATATGCCGTGTATGACGCAACCGGTGCTGATGGTGCTCCCGGCAACCTGGTAGCGGGCCCATTCGATGCGACCGCCCTTCGGGACGAAACGCAGTGGACGGAGGTAGAACTGCCGCAGCCGGTTACGGTTCAGGGCGACTTCTACATCGTGTACATTCAGCCGGCCGCGGGCGGTGCTTCCCCGGCGCTTGCTACGGACGAAGATACGGAAGCGACCGGACGCGCTTGGGAACGGGTGAGCGGAGTTTGGGCCCCGTCCGCCGTAGAAGGCAACTTTATGGTCCGGGCCGAAGTCAAATACGCGGTTAATGCGCCTGTTATTTTGACGCCGGTTACCGCCTCTTACACAAATGCGGCCGATTTGACCGTTACCGGGACTTCCACTGCGGAAGGCTCCGAGATTACGATCTACAATGACGATACGGCTGCAGGAACCGGCGTTATTGAAAACAAGGCCTTCAGCGTTCCCGTTACGCTGCATCCTGGCAGCAACACCTTAACCGCAGAGGCCGAGGTGAACGGGAAAGCAACCGACCGTTCGGAACCGGTCGTGATCACGCTGGATCAGACGGCGCCTGAGCTGGTTGTAACCACGCCGGCTGAAGGCACGTTGATGAACGGCGAAGTCGTGACGGTTACCGGCACAACGTCCGACGAGAACTTTGACGCCTTGCTCGTGAACGGACAGCCGGTGGAGCGGAACAGCGATGGCAGCTTTACCTCAAAACTTATCGTGGAAGAAGGAGATAATACGATTACCGTTACGGCCCGGGATTTGGCCGGCAACGAAACGACGGAAGTGCGCACCGTTCATGTCAGCACGGCTCTGCCGGAGCTGACGAATATGGAGCCTTCGCAAGACGTGCATATTGCTTCCGGAGAGCCGGTGACCGTTTCGTTTGACAGCGTGCCTGGCTTGACGGCTTCCTTCCGAATCGAACTACCGCTGCCTATGAGCACTTTTGCCCGCGGCGGCGTGGTCATGACGGAAACGGAGCCGGGACATTATGAAGGCACCTATTCAACGCCTGCTTCCTTGCAGCTGGACGGCGGCGTAATCGTCATCACGGCGTCTGATGCCGCAGGCAATGAGGTTGAAGCCGAAGCTCCAGGCAAACTTTATGTGGGTGAAACGGACGGCGGAAATCCCGGCGAACCAGGGGATCCCGGAAACCCTGGAAACCCAGGTGACCCAGGTGACCCAGGAGATCCGACTCCTCCAGCCAACCTGCCTCCGTTAGCGGTGATCGAGGCTGCCGACCATGGCGACAAGAAGGAAAAAATCACATTCAGCGCCGCCGGTTCCAGTGATCCTGACGGCAGAATCGTCAAATACCAATGGGATTTCGGCGACGGCAATACCGCTACCAAGCAGTCTGCCTCCCACAAATTCAGCCATAAAGGCTCGTACACGGTAACGCTGACCGTTACGGACGATAAGGGGGCAAAAGCGACGGCGGAGCATGTGATTGTGATCCGATAACAAGGATTGCGTTTCGGTGAATATTTTTTCGGAAGAAGCACCCGTTCAGGTTTCGGCCTGAACAGGTGCTTTTTTTAACCTTATGTTATACTCAAACTGAATTTTAAAGAGGAACGATAAGCGGTGAAGGAAAGGGAGAACCCGTTATGAAAAAACTACTGGTCGCGGACGACGATGCCCATATCCGTACCCTGCTCAGGCATTTTCTGACTGCGGAGGGCTACAGCGTGGTTGAAGCCAAAGATGGGCTGGAGGCTGTGGACAAGCTGGCGGCCGAGGACCTCGATCTGGCTGTGGTCGATGTCATGATGCCCAAAATGGATGGACTTGAATTGTGCGGCTATATTCGGGAGAACTACGATATTCCGGTCATTCTGCTGACAGCCCGGGAGCAATTGGCGGACAAAGAGCAAGGTTTCCGCCACGGTACGGATGACTATGTAACGAAACCTTTTGAGCCGGAGGAGCTGCTGTTCCGCATCCAGGCATTATTCCGGCGTTATTCGCTGGCTTCGAAAGAACGCATCAGGCTGGGCCCGCTGATGATCGACCGCAGGAATTACGAAATCCGGGACGGGGATGCGGTCATGCTGCTGCCGCGCAAGGAATTTGAGCTGCTTGCGCAGCTGGCCCAATTTGCCGGACGTTTATTCGGAAGGGATGAGCTGATCCGTTTAGTTTGGGGCGGCGATTACGCAGGCGACGAGCGGACGGTGGACGTCCATGTGAAACGGCTGCGTCAGCGTTTTGCGGATTATGAGCCTATCTTTCATATTCAAACGGTACGGGGGCTTGGTTACAAGCTGGACGTTTCCGAAGGGAACAAAAATCCGGACTGAGGCTGCCCCGCAGTCTAAAGATTGGAGCTGCAGGCCAATGAAATCTTTATACCTACGCATCTGTATGGTCACGCTGTCTACCATTATCGTCAGCAGCCTGTTCGGATTTATGGTATCCAACATTTATTATCATGCCAAACTGAAGCCTTACAATGACGTCAAGCTTTCCCGCATGCTGGACCAGGTCCGGTCGTTTCTGGAACAGGAGGCTGCGGGCGCGGCGGGTTTGCCAGAGCCGGGCATAACCTCTGACGCGGACAAATACCTGCAGAGCGTGGGAGCGCTGGGATACGAGCTGTATTTGACGGACGGGGCCGGAGAGGAAAGTTACTATGGTGGAAAATTCCGGATCACTGATCTCAAGGAGCAGCAGGTAAAGTCGGTTTTGGCCGGACAAGCCTATCACGGGGTTGCCGATTTTCCCGGCGGCCCGCTGATTACCGGCTTCTTCGAGAACAGGCTCAGCAATACGGTAGGCGCCGGGGTCACGATCGCCGGGCGAAATTATGCGCTGTTTATGCGGCCGGATACGGAAGCGCAGTTCGGTGAGCTGCGGAGCTTTTTTGCGATGATCCTCCTGTTTACGGTCCTGTTCAGCATCCTGCTGTTTCTGATCGCAACGGGGCATGTCGTTCGTCCGGTCACCCGGCTGACGGAAGCGACCAAAGCGATCGCCAGCGGACGGTACGACATCAAGCTGTATACCAGACGCCGCGATGAAATCGGGCAGCTCGCCGCCCATTTTGAGAAAATGAGCCGGGAGATCCAACGTTCCGACCAGTCGCGCAAAGAATTCGTGTCCAATGTTTCGCATGAAATCCAGTCTCCGCTGGCTTCCATTCAGGGATTTGCGGCCGCCCTAAGGAAGCAGGAGTCTTCGCCGGAAGAGCAGGAGCATTATTTAAGCATCATCGAGCAGGAAACCCGGCGTTTATCCTCTCTGAGCAAACAGCTGCTGACCCTGTCCATGCTGGATGACAAACAGGCGGAAGGTTTCGCGGCGGAGCCGGTCCTTTTGCGGGAGCAGCTGAGACAGGCCGCCCAGGTGCTGGAATATCCGCTGGCCGAGAAGGAGATTGCACTGCTGCTTAACGTGCCGGAGCTGACGGCTGCCGGAAACGGCGGACTGCTGTACCAGGTCTGGATGAATCTGCTGGCAAATGCGGTGAAGTTTACGCCGAGCGGCGGGACGATCAAAGTCCGGGCCTGGAAAGAAGGCGAATGGTGCAAGGTCGCGGTAACGGATTCCGGAGAAGGCATCGCAGCCGAGGAGCTGCCGCTGGTATTCGACCGGTTTTATAAAACGGATAAATCAAGGGAACGTACGTCGAGCGGAACCGGTTTGGGGCTTTCCATCGTCCGTAAAATCATCACCCTGCATAAAGGCACGATCGAAGTGGAGAGCACCGTTGGGGAAGGCAGCACCTTTACCGTAACGCTCCCCGCATTTGTAAACTGAAATTCATATTCCGTTCATACAGGCTTCCTATACTGGGCACGTAAATTAGATACGCCAGGTAGGGAGTGAAACCGATATGTTTTTATCGATCAGGGAAATCCGGCATGCCAAGGCGCGTTATATGCTGCTGCTGGTTATTATGCTGCTGGTCACCTTTTTGGTTTTGTTTGTGACGGGTTTGGCCCGGGGGCTGGCTTACGCCAACGCTTCTTCCGTGGAAAATATGCCGGCCCGCTATTTTTTGCTTCAGCAGAATTCGGATAACCGCTTCAGCCGTTCGCAGCTGGATTCATCTTCGATTCAGCAGGCCCAGGCGGCGATTGGACAGGAGCATGCCACTTCGCTGGGCGTCCGCATGGGAACGATCACGGTTGACGGGGGCGTGTTAAAGACGGATATTGCCGTATTCGGAATCGATCCGGACGGTCTGCTGGCCCCCGAGGCTGCGGAAGGGACGCCGCTCCGCGCGGCAGGTGAAGGAGAAGTGCTGGCGGACAGCGGGCTCAAAGAGGCTGGCGTCAAGCTGGGCAGCCTGATCAAGGATCAAAGCAGCGGTTTATCCTGGAAGGTGGGCGGGTTCACGGACGACGCCTCCTACAGCCATGCTCCGGTCGTCTATATGAACTTGGCGGATTGGGGCAAGCTAAGCGGCGGGGCAGCGGTTTATAATGCCATTGCTGTCCAGGGTAACCGAGGAACGGCGGATGCCGCTGCCGCGACGCTGAAAGACGTGGATCTGATCACGAAAAAAGAGGCCATCTCCGCCATTCCGGGTTATTCGGCTGAACAGGCGTCCTTAACGATGATGATCGCCTTTTTGTTTGTGATCGCCGCTTTTGTGTTAACGGTGTTCGCTTATGTCATAACCCTTCAGAAAACAAGCCAATTCGGCGTGCTGAAAGCGATCGGCGTAAAAACCGGCTACCTGGCAGGCAGCGTCCTGCTGCAGATGGTGCTGCTGTCTGTGGTCAGCGTGGCGGTTGGCCTCGTCTTGACCTGGGGAATGGCGCTCGCGCTGCCTTCCGGCATGCCGTTTATGCTTGAACCGGGCGTAATGGCGGGAACTGCGCTGCTTATGATTGTTGTCTCTGCGGCCGGAGCTTTGGTGTCGGCGCTCAGGGTCGCCAAAATTGATGCGCTGGATGCGATCGGGAGGGTTGCCTGATGACAACGATGATGAAGCTGAACCGGGTAACCCGGACCTTTGGCGACGGCGATTCCACGATAACGATTTTGGACGAACTGTCTTTTGAAGTAAAAGAAGGGGAATTCGTGGCGGTGCTTGGGCCCTCCGGCTCGGGAAAAAGCACCTTCCTGTCCATCGCCGGGGCCCTGCTGACCCCGACCTCGGGCGAAGTTACGATCAACGGAAGGACGCTTGCGGGTTTGAACGGGCGGGAATTGTCCGATCTCCGCCTGCGGGAAATCGGGTTTATGTTCCAAAGCGCCAACCTGGTCCCTTATTTGAAGGTGGAGGAGCAGCTGCGGTTTGTCGCCAGGCTGGCCGGGATGGACAAACGCGAAGCCCGGCGCCGCGCGGGTGAGCTGCTGGAGCGGCTTGGACTGCGGCACCGCGCCGGTTTTTATCCGGAGAAGCTGTCCGGCGGCGAGAAGCAGCGGGCCGCGATTGCCCGCGCCTGGATGAATCAACCTTCCATCCTGCTGGCGGACGAACCGACGGCCAGCCTGGACGCCGCACGCGGCGATACGGTCGTGCGCATGATCGCCGATGAGGTGAAGGCGGAGCGTAAGGCGGCCGTCATGGTCACCCATGACGAGCGGATGCTCCATTATTGCGACAGGGTGCTGCATTTGCAGGACGGAAAGCTGGTCTAAGGACTAGGAGCTAAGGAGGCTTCAGGCAAGAGGCAGGAAGAAGGAAATAGAAAGCAGCTGGCTGCGCAAGTAAAGAAGACGTGTACTGGACGCGATCGCTTAAATGATCACGGCAGTCACGTCTTTTTGGCGTTCGAAGGGGTTTAATGGGACCGCGGCTCCTCTGGATCTTCATCTTTACTTTACTTTACTTCCGCGGCGTCCGGAGCGGTATTTTTGCGCAGCTGCTTGATGTCCTGCAGAGGCGGCAGCCCGAACAAACGCCGGTATTCCCGGTTGAATTGGGAGGCGCTTTGGTAACCCACCTTCAAAGCCGCAGAGCCTGCATCCAGGGAATCGGCCAGCATAAGGCGACGAGCCTCCTGCAGCCGGAGGTTTTTTTGATACTGCAAAGGCCCCATGGTGGTTACCGCATTAAATTTGTGATGGAATCCCGATACGCTCATGCTGCACAATTTGGCAAGCTCCTCCACGGTGAAGGACTCGGACAGATGGGTCCGGATCCAGGCGATCGCCCGGGCAATGCCGTTCTCCTGCCGGTCGAACAGCGCCTGCTGCAGGAACAGATGGCCGTAAGCCCCTGACAACATAATAAAAATCATTTCACGTTTGATAAGTTCGGATAAAAAAGGAGCATGCGCCGGTTTGCCTGTCAAATTCAGCAGCCGAATGAACAGCTCCAGCAGATCCGCATCGGATTTGCCGATAAAGGCTGCCGTGCTCAGCTTTTTATCCTTGGATTTTATGTGGATATCGGCTTCCATGATCACGGACGTAATTTCCTGAATCGTAAAATCGATCCGCAGGCCGATAAAAGGCGTTTCGGGCGTTGCCCGGATCACCTGGCCGGAGGCAGGCATGTCGATCATGGAAGCGACATAATCGCCGGCATGATAATACAAAACGTCGTCCCCAAGATGAAGAGTTTTGCTCCCTTGCAGAATAAGGCAAAAGGAAGGCGTGATGACGCCGGGCGTAAGAGGGGCGGGCCGGTGGCGTCTATGAATGGAAAGAAAAGGAATGATCGTTTCGGTCGGCCCTTCTTTGCGGGTTAGCTCCTCTGCCTTGGCTATAAGCAGGTTTAATAGATCTTGATGGTCTGGAACGTCCGTTATATCTGAATGCTGCAGCAAAGCTTCCTGTTGGAGCATGTTTTTCACCTTCCCTGTTGGATAACCGTTTGGCCGAGCCAATTGCACCTTTTCCCAGCCATTGAGCTCGCAACAAGCATAGCGCATTTCCGGACCAAATCCTATAGCTATCGATTGGGAAAAAACAAATACTTGCAGACTCAGGCAATTATTGTACAGGAATGGGTATAGTGAGCCTTCCGTTTTTACCGGATAATGTGGTTATACCTCCTTTAGTCGGGGGGAATAGCAGAGGGGAGGAAACAATACCATGGTTATTCATCGGCGCAAACTGGGCCGTCAAGGACTTGAGGTTTCTGCAATCGGTCTTGGTTGTATGGGCATGAGCCAATCCTACGGGCCTGCGGACGAGCAGGAATCCATAGCTACGCTGCACCGGGCCGTTGAACTCGGCTGCAACTTTTTTGATACGGCAGAGGGGTACGGCCCTTTTACCAATGAGGAGCTGCTTGGCCGCGCCTTTAAGGACCGCCGCGACCAGGTGGTGCTTGCCACCAAATTCGGTTTTCTTTTTAAGGACGGAAAACAGGTCGGCGCGGAAAGAGCCAGCCGCCCTGAACAGATCCGGGAAGCGGTAGAGGGCTCCCTTCGCCGTTTAAAAACGGAATATATCGACCTACTCTATCAGCACCGCGTTGATCCGGCAGTGCCCATGGAAGCGGTAGCCGGCACGGTCGGCGAGTTGGTTAAAGAAGGAAAAGTCCGGTATTTTGGGCTTTCGGAAGCCGGGATTGCGAACATTCGCCGGGCCCATGCCGTCCATCCGGTGTCCGCGCTGCAAAGCGAATATTCGCTCTGGGAACGCAATCTGGAGCCGGAAATCCTTCCGGTCCTGCAGGAGCTTGGCATTGGACTTGTCCCCTTCAGCCCGCTGGGGCGCGGTTTTTTGACGGGAGAGGTCAAACGGGCGGAGGAATATCCGGAAGGCGATTACCGCCGCCACGATCCCCGTTATCAGGGCGGAAATTATGAGGTTAACAAGAAGGCCGCGCAAATCGTTTTCGAGGTGGCAGCCGGGAAAAACGTGACGCCCGTGCAAATTTCGCTTGCCTGGCTGCTCCACAAGGGAGAGAACATCGTTCCCATTCCTGGGACCAAACGCCGTATATATATGGAAGAAAATCTCGCTGCCGCAGATGTTGAGCTGGATGCTTCCGAGATGAATGCGCTGGACGAAGCCCTGGCCCCTGATCAAATTTCAGGCCAGCGGTATCCCGATTGGGTGATGGCCACCATCGACCGCTAAAAACGGACGCATGTATCGACAGACGCCGGACGCCGGTTGCTAGAATGAGACAAAAGCAGAACCAAAGGAGGGAATTATCATGACCACAAAACAACAGCCGATCGGCTCCGGATTTGGAGCGGCTTCAACTACTGATGAGGTGCTTGCAGGCCTTGATCTTCACGGAAAAACGGCCATAGTCACGGGAGGTTATTCGGGACTTGGACTGGAAACCGTGCGGGCGCTCAGTTCCGCAGGAGCCGCGGTCATCGTGCCTGCGCGGGATTATGACCGGGCGTATAAGGCGTTAAAAGATATAAAGCGGGTAGAAATTGAACAGCTGGATCTGCTGGACCCCGCTTCGATTGACGGATTTGCCGAAAAATTTGTCGCTTCCGGGCGGCCTTTGCATATTTTGGTGAACAGCGCCGGCATCATGGCTTGTCCGCTTGCCAGAGATGCACGGGGATACGAATATCAATTTGCCACGAACCACCTGGGCCATTTTCAGCTGACCACCCGGCTTTGGCCCGCTTTGCGCCGGGCAGGCGGCGCCCGGATCGTATCGGTATCCTCTTTGGGGCACCGTTATTCCCCGGTCAATTTTGAAGATCCGAACTTTGAAAGAAGGGAATATGACCGCTGGGCGGCTTACGGACAGTCCAAAACCGCGAACATTTTGTTTGCGGTCGAATTGGACAAGAGGGGGAAAAAGGACGGCATCCGCGCTTTCGCGCTTCATCCGGGCAGCATTGTCAACACCGGGCTCGAAAAATATCTTACCCGGGAAGAGCTGATCGCCGGCGGCGTACTCGATGCGGACGGGGATCCGATTCTTGATCCGGCGAAGCAGTTGAAAACGGTTGAGCAGGGAGCCACGACAACTGTCTGGTGCGCGGTCCATCCGCAGCTTGACGGCAGGGGCGGCGTTTACTGCGAGAACTGCGACATCGCTCCGTTTATGCCGGTGTTTGAGGGAAAGACGGGGATGAGCGACGCGACCCGGTTAACCGGCGTAAAACCTTACGCCGTGGATCCCGAAGCGGCCGAGCGCCTCTGGAGCTTGAGCGAACGGCTGCTGGGCTGGGAACCTCTCGAGATTTGAATGTTTTTCAGGCTGCAGCCGCTCCCCCCGGGGAGCGGCTGTTTGCTGCGCGCGGCGTTAGCTGCGGAAACGGCCTCAAAATCTGACAGGCATCGCCGTTTTTTATGGATTTTATATGTCGTGATATTATAATCTTGTTGTCGCATTTTTCTAATATAAAAGCGCTTAACTTTGTGCTATTTTAAAGGTGGCTGTCAGAATAATATATATCGGAGGTAAAGCGAATGAGCGTCAGAGTCGGAATCATCAGCTATTGGCATGTACACGCCTGGGACTATACGAAACAGGCACAGGCGCATCCGGATGTAGAGATTGCCGCGGTATGGGATGAACTTCCCGAGCGGGGACAAGAGGCGGCCGGGCGGCTGGGCGTTCCTTTCATCGCCTCCCTGGGTGAGCTGCTGGGCCGGGAAGATATCGACGGCGTGATTGTCGTTACGCCGACCAACCGGCACCGCGAGGTTATGGTGGCCGCAGCGAAGGCGGGCAAACATATTTTTACGGAGAAAGTCATTGCCGCCACCACCCAAGAATTAAACGAAATTTTGCGGGAAGCGGAAAATCATAAGATCAAGTTTACGGTTTCCCTGCCCCGCTTGAACGATGGTTATACATTAGCCATCCAGGATATTTTGAGCCGGAACCCGATTGGGCAGATTACATACGTCAGAGTGCGCTTGTCGCACAACGGGGCAACGGCGGGATGGCTTCCGGAGCATTTTTACAATTTGGAACAGGCACAAGGCGGTGCGCTTATCGATTTGGGCTGCCACCCGATGTATTTGACGAACTTGTTCCTGAATCAGCCGATTACGGGCGTCAGCGCGAATTTTGGCTATGTGACCGGTAAGGATGTAGAAGACAACGCTGTAGCGACCCTTTACACGGCTTCCGGAGCGATCGGCGTCGTCGAAGCGGGCTTCGTCAACAATCATTCTCCGTTTACGATCGAGATTCACGGCACCGAAGGCACGCTGCTGTACGGAACGCCGGAACCGAAGCTGCTGCTCAAGACGAGCAGGGAAGTGGAAGGCGTAGATCCGAAGGCGAAGGAGAGCTGGGTAGAGCTGCCTCTTAAGCCTAACCGGGAAAGCGCCTTTGACCAGTGGGTGGCCCATATTCAGAAAGACACGGCAGCTTCGGAAAATATCGCGGCGGCCGCCCAGCTGACTTCGCTGATGGAAGCAGCCAACCTTTCGGCGGCGGAAAGACGGATCGTAACGCTGGAAGAACTGGACGGCTGATCGCTGCACTTTTTTAATCAGGAGGAATTTCGTCATGGACCCTAAAACCTTTAAACCCTGGTTTGACAAACGGGAACTGCTGGAGCGGCTCGACATCACCGTCCCGTGGGGACATTACGAGCTGAGGGTGCTACGTTTCCATCTTACGACCTTCCCGGCTGGCCGGGTCGTGGGATTCCACAATCATGCCGAATTTGAATTTCATTTCATTCCGTCCGGGAAAGGCAAAGTGATCTTCGGAGACGGGGAGGATGGGCAGGAACATGCGCTGTCGGAGGAAATGCTTTATCTTACGCCCCCGGGCGTCATGCATCACCAGGAGGCGGACGCGGCGGAAGCTATGGACGAATTTTGCCTGCATGTCGATATTGCGGAGAAACGCCGGGCCGGCGTGGACCCTTGGGAAATTGCGGAAGCTCAGGAATGCGTGGAGAAGCTCAGGAGCCTGCCGCTTGCGCCAACCATGGATACGCACAAGGCGATGGATTGTTTCCTGGAAGCTTATGCGTTATGCGACGGCAAGCTGCCCGGCTATTACACCTCCATCAAACATCTGGTGGTCGGTATCCTGCTGAAAACGGTCAGGGCTTATGTGCCGGAAGGAATTCAGACGGAATCCGAGGCGCCGAGACGCGACATGCTCACCTACCGCTATCAATACGCCATTCAGTTTATGGAAGCGAACCATGCTTCACCGATAACGCTGGAGAACGTGGCGGAGAGGCTGAACATCAGCTCGCGGCAGCTGCAGCGGATTTTTAACCAGGCCTGCCCGGACAAAACGTTCAGCAAAGCGCTGGAAAATATCCGGCTGAAGGCGGTCTGCCGCAAGCTTGAAGACGGAGCTCTGACGGTGGAGCAGATCGCCCAGTCGGAAGGTTTTAACCATGTAACCTATTTGCATAATGTGTTTCGGAAAAGAATCGGCATGACTCCTGCGGCTTACCGCAGAACCTTACAAGAGAAGCGAGGATGATCGAAGATGGGTAAAACATACCGTGTGGGCATAATCGGCTGCGGCGGCATTGCAAACGGCAAACACCTGCCAAGCCTGGGGAAAATGGAAAACATTCAGCTTGTCGCTTTCTGTGACATCGTTCCGGAGCGGGCAGAACAAGCGGCCGAGAAATACGGCGCCGAAGGGGCGAAGGTTTATACGGATTATAAAGAGCTGCTGAAAGACGGCGGACTGGACATCGTACATGTACTTACGCCTAACGATTCCCATGCGGAAATTTCGATTGCCGCGCTGGAGGCGGGCAACCACGTGATGTGCGAGAAACCGATGGCCAAAAGCGCCGCGGATGCGAAGAAGATGGTGGAGGCTGCGAAAAGCACCGGTAAAAAGCTGACCATCGGCTACGACAACCGCTTCCGTCCGGACAGCCAGCATTTGAAGAAAGCTTGCGACGCCGGGGAGCTTGGCCATATTTATTACGCCAGAGCGCATGCCATCCGGCGCAGAGCGGTGCCAACCTGGGGCGTGTTCCTCGACGAAGAGAAGCAAGGCGGAGGCCCGCTGATCGATATCGGTACACACGCCTTGGATTTGACGCTTTGGATGATGAACAACTACCGTCCAAAGGTTGTGCTCGGCACCAAATATCATGAGCTGTCCCAGCGCGAAAATGCGGCCAATGCCTGGGGGCCTTGGGATCCGAAGAAGTTTACGGTAGAGGATTCGGCTTTCGGCATGATCATCATGGAAAACGGCGCAACCATCAACCTGGAAGCGAGCTGGGCTTTGAACACGCTGGACATCGATGAAGCGAAATGTTCGCTGAGCGGAACGGAAGGCGGAGCCGACATGAAGCAGGGGCTGCGGATCAACGGCGAAGACCACGGCAACCTTTTTGCCAAGGAAGTCGAACTGGGTTCCGGCGGCGTAGCCTTCTACGATGGCGTTAAAATGAACCGGACCGATCTGGAAATGAAAGATTGGATCGATTCGATCGAGCAGGACCGCGATCCGGTCGTTACGCCGGAGCAGGCTTATGTAGTCTCGCAGATCCTGGAGGCTATTTACGAATCGGCCCGCACGGGTAAGGCGGTTTATTTGAACGAGTAGGTTTGAGGATTAGGGAGTAAGAAATAACGAAGGATACATTGTATGATGGATTTGATTTTTATATTTTTTTGACTTGTTTAACATGTGAAGCAGCCGCAGATTTATGCGGCTGCTTTTTGTTATTTACTTTAAAAATAATCTATTTTTAAGATAAAAAGGTACTTTTTTACTATAAAGTAAAAAAGAATATGAACGATAATTCTAATTGTATCGAACAAAAAATTGAGTAGTTACTCCGGTTTCAGATATTCCCGTGACCTTTGGAGCCATGTATCGTTTGTTCTCTTGGCAAGGGAAAGATGGGGCTGCCATTTCCAAACAAGTAGTTGGAATAAATGAGACCTATCTCTTCAGAAATACAGGTTCTCAAACCGAATCAATGAAAACAAATGCGGTTGATGTCGGGGGTAAATACGATGTTGCGGTATACAAAAAGGACGGCAGCGTAGACGATGCTGGCTTTGACGAAACAGGGAATATATCTATTCCCTCTAATGGTTATGCCATTGTAACCGGTCAATCTGCCAATGCCATAACAGTTTCCTACACGGATACATTTACCTTGGAACCGGCTCCACATCCAGCTATGCTCCGAAAAACTTTACGGCAAGGTGAACTGTATTATTTCACCAATATCAGTGATCAAACCGAATGGATTTATCCTGATTCCATTCAGGGTGTGAATGATTTCGCTTATGTAATTACTAAACCGGATGGAACCGTATATTCGGAAGATGATGATCATTTTAACTCCGTGGGTGTGCATGAAGGTTATACGATGCAAGTATACCCCTTGACTTTGCCCGTGACCTTCGGCGGCGTTTATTCTGCATTTGTTGGTGGAGAGGGTGAGGCCCCTACCGATAAGACTGTAACTTTGTCGCAAAATGAAAGTTATGTCTTCACCAACACGGATACCCAAACTCATACCTTAATAAGTGATGCCTCTCCTGAGGGCACCTCCTCCTTTGATTATGCTGTTTATAGCGCAAACGGACAGCCGAATGAAGGGGGGATGTCTGGTAGTGGAAGCCTATCCTTATTATCTGGTCAATCTATTGTTGTTACTGTGGTATCACCGAAAAGCGTAACCTTTACTTATGGAACCTATTTTGAGGCGGCTCCAAGTACCGAGCCCGCATTGCTCAAAAGCACTTTGAGTCAAGGGAGCAGCGCAGCTTTTGAGAATACCAGTATATTTAACGCAGCTTTGATGACTAATGGAAGTGCCGCTGGAAATCGTTATTTCGATTACTGGATGAAAGACCAAAGTGGCAATCTCATTTTGAAAGGCGATCAGCAGACATTCACTTCTATATCCATTCCTGCCGGCGCAGTTATTCAGGTTTCAGCTGCAGTTCAACCGGTTACCTTCGGGGCTCCTTATCGGGCATTTATATTTGCTGAGCCAGAAAAGTATGACTTTACCGATCTCCTTAATCGTCAAATTGTGCTGGTTTCCAATGAAGCAGGAAAAACTGCTTATTACCGGTTCAAGGCTCCGGATGCGGGAACTTATCGTTTTGTCGTAAAGGAAACTACCGATCTCTCCAAACAACCACTACTTACATTATATGACAACCTCGAGCTTCAAAACCCACTGTTATCAAGCAAAGAAGTGGATCAGGAATTTGGAATTGATTATACGGTGCTTGAAATTAAATTGGAAGCTGGTCAAACCTATTATTTAACCTTATCGGAACTAAACTCACTTGTTTTGCAGCAAGTCCAATTGACGGTTGCCATTTTGAATTTGCTCCCTGAGTCTAGCTATCAGTATAGTCCTTCCGGAAGACTAAACGAGCTGACTTTTCCTAGCGGAGACAAGTTGATTTTTGAATATGATGAAAAAGGTAACCTGGTACGAAGAACCAAGAAAATATTCCCGTTCAATTAATCTGACTAATCGAGGTGAAGATGATGTCGAACACTCTATCTAAGAAAATATGGAGCTGCACTTTAAGTGTCACACTTCTGCTTGGAGGAATATTAAACTCTGTCCCTGCTTCGGCAGAGGCAACAAAGAATTCTATTTCTCCTTTTGTTAGCAACGAACAGCTGGGAAACCAGCAAATTATAACCCTCTCTGGATTACTCCATGATTTCAATGTCACTCAAGCTTGGCTTGACGGTGAACTGGCAAAAGGATATTCCTTATATCAAATTTATTCTGCCTTGAAAGCCGGGCAAGCCAACTACGATTCTTTTATCTCCAAATTCAATGTAACCAAAGAGATACACCAATATGATGGGTTCGGCCTGTTAAATTCAACGGTTTACGCTGACGGATCAAAATCACAAACTTTGTACGATTTAGTAAACCGAACAACTACTTATGTTGATCCAGCTGGTATCAAGCAGCGTAAAAAAATGGATCTGATGGGCAATGTACTTGCAATTGAAGAGGAAAAAGGCGGGACATATGCCCCCTTGGAACAAACTACGTATGATTTGGCGGGTAATGCAGTTGCCAAAATAGATGGAAATAACAAAACAACGACTTATGCTTACGATGCATTGGGACGTACGACTTCACTTACGGACCCTGAGCAAAAGATAACGAAGTACAATTACAGCTTGGCTGGGAATTTAACCGAAATTGAATACCCTGACGGTACCACGGTGGAAAAAGAATATGATGAATTGGGAAATCTGATTAGACAAATCGATCAGGATCGAAGAACGAAAATTTTCAATTACGACTCCCGCGGCAACTTAGCCCAACTAATGGATGCATCAGGACAAGTTACGGAGTATCAATATAATGATGATAATCTGTTAACCAACATCAGCGCTGCGGAAAATCAGGTAAAGTATACGTATGATCCGATGGGACGGACCACTTCAATGACGGATTCAACAGGTCAGACCCATTATGATTACAATTCGGCAGATGGCTCATTAACTTCAGTATCCTATTCTGACGGTACAAAAATCAATTATAACTATAATAATCAAATGTTGTCCGGCTATACCTTCACCGGAGCAAATGGAGCTTCAGCGGGTGCTCAGTTTACTTTGGACGAAATGAATCGGGTTAAAACAATGGATATTTCCAGTGGTAGGGCCCCTCAAAGCGTTGGTAAAACGAACTCACTTTCTAACGGAGTATTAGATCAAATTACTTTTGATTATCAGCGTAATGGCTTGCTAAGCAGCCAGAAGTCCGCAAGCGGTTTAGGAGCGTCCTTTGAATATGAAGGATATAACCTGACAGGCATGACTGCTGGAAATGAAGTCGCCTTGCAAATGCAGACTCAAACTGCAGGAATGAAGCAAGCGGCAAATGCTGCTGGCGACCCTGGTGAAACCGGGGGAATGGCCGCTTATCAATTTAATTATCAGTACGATAACAATAAGAATGTGATTATCCGCATGCAAAACGGCAGCAATGACAGCTTTACGTATGATTCACTGAATCGGATACAAACCGAGTCGGCTGGAGAACAAAATAAAACCTACAGTTACGACTCGCGTGGGAATTTGATGAGTGTTGCGGGGCAAAGCGCTAAAGGCTTGACCCGTACTGATTATACCTTTGATAGTCTGAACCGGCTGACTGAAGTTAAAGGTGAAGATGGCAAGATGGTCAGCTACACCTATACAGGGGACGGTTTGCTGTATGAGCGGAAGGAAGACGATAAGGTTACCCGTTACTACTACGACCAGCAAGCCAAACTAATTGCCGAAGCAGATGTAAGCAGTGGAACACCTGAGGTTAAATTTATATATCTATATGACTTATCAGGCCATTTACAGTGTCGTGTAGAGCAAACGAGCGGAGCGGTTCAGTATTATCAGTTTAACGGCCATGGGGATGTTGTTGGTCTGACAGACAGCAATGGGAAAGTGTTAAATAGCTATAGCTATGATATTTGGGGGAACCCGATAACCGAGGAAGAAACGGTTTCGAATCCTTTCCGTTATTCCGGGGAGTATTGGGATGGAACAACCAAACTTCAGTATCTCCAGGCCAGATGGTATGATCCAAGTACGGCGAGGTTTATTTCAAAGGATACGTATGAAGGACAGCTCGACAACCCGCTGAGTTTAAATTTGTATACGTATGTGGGGAATAATCCGCTCGGTTTTGTGGATCCGAGTGGGCACTATTATTTATCCGGCGACCTGGCAGAGGTAAAATACGAATTAGAGTTCGCAATGAAAACTGTGAGCTCTACTTCACAAGAGGACTATTGGTTGTTCCGAGCCCACTTTGGTGTTATTTTTGCACCGGTATTTGACGACGAGAATAACAACCAGTTTAAATATCTGTATGGCTTATTGACCCAAACAAGCCCGTATGGAAATAATTCTGGCAATGCGAGTTGGGCTGAGGGGCAATTATTGGAAGCCTATAGCGATTGGAATATGCAGTATTTGCTTGAAGCGGCCGGTAGCGGTATGTTTGGTGTGGGAAGCATGTGGGAAGCCAACAATGCTGCGCGCAATTTTGTTAAGGGTGCGGGAGAAGTTAAGACTCCTACAGTTGCAGGAAGGGGACAGTCAAAGGGAGGCCATCAACCTACCAATCTTAAAGAACAGCTTGCAGTGGAAGAATCTATGTCGAACCCTGCCGCAGGCAAGACGTTGGAAGGGAAAAACACTGACCCAAGATGGCCTGCTGATGAAGGGTGGGTCAAAAAAGCTCAAAACGTCAACGGTGTTGAGGTACACTATACGTATAATACTAAAACTGGAGAATTAGATGATTTTAAGATTAAATAACGAGGTGATACTATGAAAGTCAGGTGTATTGCCAATACAGGCGATAAACTATCAAAAAAAACAATGGAACTAGGGAATTCTGACCAAACTAGATACTCAGTAAAGATTGGTGAACAATATACTGTCTACGGACAACATCTCTATAAAGGGGTATTGAGTTACTTGTTGCTTGGGACTTTTGAAAACCTCCCTTCTTGGTATCCTGCCGAATTATTTGAGGTAACAGATATGTTACTTCCCTTAGAGTGGTATTATCAATTTTTCGGGAATGAAAGCAGTATCAGTGCTATTTGGGGCTACAAAGAACTTGTAGCTATTGATTCACATCACGATGACCTTATTGAGCGCGAAGATGAAGCAGTATGGATTTTTTTGAAGCGAAAGAAAGAGATAGACGAATTTAATGAATAACAAGTTTCAAGCGGCCTTCTTCTGATGGAGAGAGCCGCTTTTCTTTGGCGGGGATACCCAGTGCTGAATGAACCCATCATTCAACCAACAACATACCTAACCCATGTAATACCCGTATAATGATTTCATGAAATCGTTCGTACGCACATCAACTACTCCATGCTTGAATTTGTAACCTAAATAACGCTATACCGATACATCGAACAGGTCGATTATGGTCAGTTACCACCATGATTGACCTGTTTTTTGTTAGCTTCGTTTTCTGCGGTTATTTCCAAAATCCATCGCAACCGAACAATACCCTATCTCGATATAGACACTGAGAAGGCAACCTACTGAAAAGTCATCGCAACTAATCAGAGGGATAGCCCGACTTTTATAATGTCAGGACGCAACTGAACATTCTACAACGGGAAGGTCATGTGTTAATGGCTAGCCACCTGCCCTCTAATTAAGCCCGAAATTCATCAAAAAATTCGGGAGGGGGCGCACATAAAAAGGGTCCACTTCATTCAAGCCGGTATAGGTCGGTTGTTGTTCATAATTCCCCTTCAGGATGGCTTCGGTATTAAGCTTCAACTGAAGGATCGGTGTTATCAAATGAAGCCGGATTGTCCGTTTCATAAAGAGGAGAAGCAAAGCGAGGCAGAGGATAATAAAAGCGATGATCACGAAGGAATAAACAGGACGGACATGCGATTGAACAGGAAAAACCTGGGCTTCCGGCAGGAAATACACGACTTTTCCGACCTGATACTGAGAGTTTTTGTCCAAGACGGGAAAAGCGATCTGGAATAACCCGCCAGCCTGTTGACCTGAGTACATATCGTAGCGTAGAAATCGGTTGACATTGTCTTGATCGATGGGCGAGAGGGCTGCCGAACGAAAGCTTATAGTTCCATCCAATTGAATATAGGCTAGGCCAATCTTGCGCTGGGTCGCTAAATAGTTTAATTCGGTTTGGGTTTCTGCCGTTCCGATGTCGTCATGATGTTGTTCCAAATAGAGCAACAGTGGGTTAATCGCCAGTCGCACCTGCTGAATCACAGTTTGCGGAGGAGCCTCTTTGCCACCTGAAAGGCTGTATGAAAGCCAATATAAACTGCTCCCTAGCAAACCGGCAAGCAGCAGCAACGCAAGGGTCAGCGATTGATGGGTCCGGACTCTTAAAGACATATCGCTTTGCCTCCTGTCGGTTAGTTTGCGCTGAATTTATAGCCTACGCCCCATACGGTTTTGAGATAGGCAGGATTTGATGGGTCGGCTTCAAGTTTCTCCCGCAGCCGCCTGATATACACGGTCACGGTATTCTCATCTCCATAGTTGGCATAGCCCCAGACCGCATCTAGCAATTGAGATTTGGAGAATACATAGTTTTTATGAGCGGCTAAATGATAAAGCAGTTCAAATTCTTTTGCAGACAAGGATACTTCTTTACCGTTTACCGTGGTGATGTAAGCTTTTTTATTTATTTCAAGGTTCCCGAAACGCAGCGTATCTGGATCTTGATGTATCGTATTGACGCTTTCATATCTGCGGAAGTGAGCGTTAATACGCGCCAGCAGCTCCGTAATGGAGAAGGGCTTGGTCATATAGTCGTCCGCTCCGAAGCCGAATCCCAGCACTTTATCGGTATCGCTTCCTCTTGCGCTTAGGATCATGATCGGGACATTGTTTGTCTCCCTGATCTTTCGGCAGAGATCAACGCCGTCGATGTCCAGGAGCATGATATCCAGTATGATATAATCCGGTTCCAGCATCTTCTGGAAATCCCACTCCTTCCCGAATCATATCCGCCAGCAGCTCCGTTGCTTTCGTCCGGAACTGGCTTTCCGGCATAATTAGCGAGAACTGGCGTTTAAGCGGAAAGCCTTCCAACTGCAGCAGCTTTAGGGAACCGGATTCTAATTCCTTGCGCAGCGTCCAGCGAGAGAGCAGGGTGAGGCCAAGGCCGGCATCGACGGCTTCCTTGATCGCCTGCGTACTGCCGATGACGAGCAGATGGGCCGGCTGGAAGCCAAACTGCTCAAGTGCTTTTTCCTGCATTTGTCGGGTTCCGGAGCCTTCTTCGCGCACGATCCACGTATGCTCCGCCAAATCGGCGGCCGTGGTCTCCGGTTGACCTGCTGCCGGGTGGCGGGGGGAAGCGGTGATAAACATCAGGTCTTCTGCAAAAGAATCAGCGCTGATTCCTGTCAGCTCTTTCGCTGTAAGTTCGCCTTCCACGATCCCGATGTCCAGCTGTCTGCGCGAGGTCAGGTCCAGAATATCTTTCGAGTTGGCAATTGTAATGCTTGGGGATACTTTCGGGTACTGCTCGCGCAGCCTGGTTAACACATGCGGCAAGATGTATTCGCCAAATGTATAGCTGGCTCCAATGGTCAGCGGTCCGCTGGCGGTGTGGTGGAGATCGTCGAGCAGATTTCCCATACGGGTGTAAAGGTTCAGAATCTCTTTCGCATGGTGATAGACGATTTCTCCGGCCTTGTTCAACTGAACGTATTTGTTCGTCCGGTCGAGCAGACGTGCGCCCAAGTTTCGCTCAAGCGACTGGATATGGCTGCTGACGGCCGGCTGCGTCATATGCAGCAGTTCGGCTGCCCGGGTAAAATTCCGCTGCTCGGCAACGGTAATGAAGACTTGCAAGGATTGTTCCATTTAATGGGCCCCTCAGCTTTCTCATTTTGATGTTCGTGATATCCGTCAAAATCATAAGTTAAATATTATTATAATAATAATTATAACTTATTTTACTTATTAAATCTTCAAGCATAACATGAACCATGTACCAAGAAGGAGCTGGGGGGATTAGACATGAATAAGAACACAAATTCAAGCATGCAATACAAGGAAGTACCAAAAGAAGTATCTAAGGCAATGCTCGGCTCACAGCCCATATCGCAGGAGCAAATGGGGCAAAGCCCGAAGTCGGCATTGGGCAAAACGTCCGGCTGGCTCCGCTGGTGCGGGGGCGTTGCTTTTACGTTTATTATAGCCTTGATCAGTTATTATCTGGGCAAGCTGCCCGGATTGGATCATGTCGGCGCCTTGGCCTGCGCTATCCTGCTCGCCGTCCTTTACCGGCAGTTTGCCGGATATCCGGAGGCGCTTCGCCCCGGGATCCAGTTTGCCTCGAAAAAACTTCTGCGTTTCGCCATCATTTTATTTGGCCTGAAGCTGAATATGGACGTCGTGCTGCACCAGGGTTTGGGTTTGCTTGCCCGTGACGTTGTCACGATTGTTTTTGCGATTGCCGCGACCCTGCTTCTGGCCAAATGGCTGAAGGCCGATCTATCGCTTTCGCTTCTGCTGGGCATCGGCACCGGCGTCTGCGGGGCGGCAGCCATTGCCGCCGTTTCCCCGATCGTAAAGGCTAAGGAAGAGGATACCGCCATCGGGGCTGGCCTCATCGCTTTGGTGGGCACGCTGTTTGCCATTGCTTATACGGTGATCCGGCCGTTTCTGCCCTTTACGCCGGAGCAATACGGCACATGGGCCGGTACTAGCCTGCATGAGATCGCCCATGTCGCCTTAGCCGGCGCTCCCGCCGGAGCGGACGGTCTGGCGATTGCCCTGCTGGCCAAGCTGGGCCGGGTATTCCTGCTGGTGCCGCTCAGCTTTATTTTGCTCTTTTGGATGAACCGCCAAAATAGCAAGAAACCAGCAGCGAGAGCAGGCGAACCTTATGTGGGTGGAGAAACGGGAAGCGGAGAGGGGACGGGGACGGCGCAGGAACCAGCTGCGAAAGCCGCTTCAAAAATCGAGTTTCCCTGGTTCCTGATCGGTTTTATCCTGATGAGTTTGTTCGGCAGCTATGTGCTCGGCAAATCGATTACGGTTCCGGAGCCGCTGCTGAATGACATATCTTTCCTGACTTCGTTTATGCTAAGCATGGCGATGATCGGACTTGGGCTGAACGTGAGTCTGAAGGATGTCAGAAGCAAAGCGATGCGCCCGCTGCTGATTATGGTTGTCGTATCGGTTATGCTGTCCGGCCTGGCGTATTTAATGGTTTGATGAATTAGAATAAAATGGTCATAAAAATCGGCCATAACAAATAGAAGCCCTCTTCAATGGATGCTGCATCCGTTTAAAGAGGGCTTTTATCTGGTTTTCTTTCTTATTTCCTTTTCTTATTTTTCCTTGGAGATAAACTCCTCGTCGTCATTCTTGCGTTCGGCCAGTCCCTGGCCTAGCCCTTTAAGGAAATGAATGCCGAAGCCGACGGCGCGGTTGACGTCAGGGTCTTTAAGCACCCGCATCAAATCCATCAGGCCGATCTTCTTCTGGTTATGCAAAAATTCCTCACCGGACTCCATGCCGTTCGAAAGGCTCTTCATCAGCTTGGCGGTTGTCGCCGGGTCCATTTCGGTCAAAGCGCCGGCCGCGCCCATCAGGTTGTTGATGGCGTTGGTCACCGGTTCCCGAGTTACCTGGGAAAGGAGGATTTTGGTGATTTCCTCTTTGGCCTTCAGCATGGACTGGGCAGCCTCCAAAATGCCGATGTCGTTCAGCTCTTTCATGATCGACAGCGTATTTTGGAGCGCGTCGCTGCTTTCGGCCATTTCGTCCGCAAGCTTCTGCAGCTTCTGCTGCTTTTGCTCTTCCTCCGTCAATACCTTCTTATTAATGAATGTAATGGGCTTCGCCATGAGGGGAGTCTCCTTTCTCCTGATCCACTAGAGAAACAAAGCCGGGCCGGTTCCATTTCCGCTGCACTTCAACGCCATGCTGCGGGAAACGTTTCTTGTAACGCGGGTTCGTCAGCGGCAGCGGATTGTTGCCTTCCTTCTCCAGCACGGTCATCCGGATCTTCATCTGCTTGTAGGCCGGCGTATGGGTTTGCACGTCCACGGCACCGCCGGTCAGCAGGTTAACGGCGCTCTCGTGGCTGTTTGAGTGCATAGGCACGTAAACGGTTTTGCCGTGCATCCGTTCCGTCACGACGGCGTGGATGCGGATTGCCCCGTAAGGGGATTCCAGACGGACAAGAGAACCGTCCTTGACTCCGCGTTCTTCCGCGAGCTCCGGAGAAATCTCCACAAATACGTTAGGCAGCTTCAGATGAATGCCATGCGATTTATCGGTCAGGTTGCCTTCATGGAACTGCTCCAGCAAACGTCCGTTGTCCAGGAACAGGTCATATTCCGGCGGAAGCTCTTTAGGCGGCACATAGTCGAACAAGGCAAACCGGGCTTTTTTATCCGGGAAGTTGAAGCCGTCCAGGTACAGAAGCGGCGTATTGCTGCCGTCCGGCGAACCCCAGTTGAAGCTGCCCCAGCCCTCAAGCACGTCATAGTCACACTGCGCGAAGAAAGGCGTCAGGGAAGCCATTTCGTCGAAAATTTCGCTTGGATGACTGTAGTTCCAGTCGAAGCCCATTTTTTTGGCGAGCTGGCAGAAGATCCACCAGTCCGGCTTGGCGTCTTCGATCGGTTCCAAGGCCTTATAGAGACGCTGCACACGGCGTTCCGTGTTGGTGAACGTTCCGTCTTTTTCCAGCGAAGGCACAGCCGGCAGAATGACGTCCGCGAACTCGGCCGTTTTGCTCAGGAACACGTCCTGCACAACCAGGAAGTCCACTTTGGCCAGCATTTCCTGGGTATGGTTGGAGTCGGAGTCGACCCAGGCCATTTCTTCGCCGGATACATACATGCCTTTGATTTTGTCGTTGTTGATCGCTTCCAGCATCAGGATGTTGTCGAGACCCGGTTCAGCTGGCAGTTTTACGCCGTAAGCCTTCTCGAATTTCGCGCGGATGCTGTCGTCGGTTACAGGCTGGTAGCCTGGGAAAATATTCGGCATTGTGCCCATATCGGCTGCACCCTGCACGTTGTTATGGCCGCGCAGAGGATAAGCGCCGGCGCCCGGACGCATGAAGTTGCCGGTTACGAGCAGCAGGTTCGCAATCGCCGTGGACGTGTAGGAACCGCCGATGTTTTGCGTAACGCCCATGCCCCAGCAGATGCAGGTGCCGTCGGCGTCGCGGATCATTTCGGCGATCTGGATCAGCGTTTCCTTTGGAATGCCGGTTACTTGTTCAGCAAACTCCAGCGTATATTTCTGAATCAGCTCCAAAAACTCCGGATAGAAGTTAACGTGTTTCTCGATGAACTCCGGTTTGTGCCAGTTCTGATCGATCATGTATTTGGCAACCGCAGTCAGCCACACATAATCGGTGCCCTGGTTCGGACGGATGAACAAATCGGCGCGTTCGGCCATTTCGTGTTTGCGCAGGTCGACGGCAATCAGCTTTTGACCATGCAGCTTGTGCGCGCGTTTGATCCGCGTAGCGAGTACAGGGTGGCCTTCGGCCGGAGAACAGCCGACCAGAATCACCAGACCTGCTGCAGCGAGGTCTTTGATGGTTCCGGTGTCGCCGCCGATGCCTGTGGTTTGCTGCAGACCCCACGAAGCCGGAGACTGGCAGTACCGCGAGCAGTTGTCCACGTTGTTGGTCTGGAAGATCTGGCGGGCCAGCTTCTGCATCAGATAGTTTTCTTCGTTCGTATATTTGGAGGAAGCAATGAAACCAAGCGCTTCAGGGCCATAAGTTTCCTTGATGCCGCCCAGTTTGCTGGCTACAAGGCTCAGCGCCTCATCCCAGGAGGCCTCCACGAATTCGTCGCCTTGGCGGATCAGCGGAGTGGTCAGACGTTCGCCGCTGTTGACGAAATCCCAGCCGAATTTCCCTTTAACGCAGGTGGAAATGCCGTTGACCGGACCTTCGGAGGTCGGCTGGACTTTAAGGATTTTACGACCTTTGGTCCAAACCTCGAAGGTACAGCCTACGCCGCAGAACGTGCAGACGGTTTTGGTCTTTTTGGTGCGGGTTTCACGCATGGAAGCTTCGACTTCGGACACTGCAAAAATACCGCCGTAGCCCGGCTCCACTTCTTTGATCAAATGAATCATAGGGTCAAGCACATCTTCTTTGAGTCCGGTCATGAAGCCGGCTTCGCCGAGCATGGATTTCTCCATCAAAGCGTTGCAAGGGCATACGGTTACGCAGTGGCCGCAGCTGACGCAGGAGGAATCGTTGATGGCTTTGCCGTCATCCCAAATGACGCGAGGGCGTTCGGCTTCCCAATCGATGGACAGGGTTTCGTTGACCTGGAGGTTTTGGCAGACCTCCACGCATTGTCCGCAGGCAATACATTGATTAGGATCATAGCGGTAAAAAGGATGGGACATGTCCACAGCCTGGGCTCCGCCCTTAGGTTTAAAAGGATACTTCTGGTGTTCAATCTCCATGAACTCGACCGTATTGTGCACCCGGCAGTTGCCGTTGTTGTTGTCGCACACGGTGCAGTACAGCATGTGGTTTTCCAGCAGCCGGTCCATCGCTTCGACCTGGGCTTCTTTGGCCGGTGCGGAGGTGAGCTGGATGCTCATGCCTTCTTCGGCCATGGTCGAGCAGGAACGCATCAGCTGCCCGTTAACCTCTACGATACAGGTATCGCAGGTACGGATCGGATCCACTTCAGGCACGTAGCAGACTTGCGGATGCTGAATGCCGTTTTCGTTGATGGCTTCGAGGATGGTTTGCCCTTTACGGACTTCATACTCCTTGTCGTCCATCGTGATTTTAAATGTAGTTTCTGTCACGATCAAAACTCCTCTCGGCTAGGCTATGAATCAAAAAAAAAATTCCACTATAAATACATTTGTCCAAAAACAACGCATGTATTCACGGTGGAATAGAAATCAAGCTAAAAAACTTGATAGCCAATCGCCTTTATAATAGCCAAAATGCCTTTATCCATAGCTATTAACCGCCAAACGGACGCACCGGACGACGATCAAAACGCTATATCACATTATTTAACTATAGTGCGGAATGTCATAGATTTCAACCGAAAATTGACCATGGGAAGAAGGGTTTACCTTACCTTTTTGCTTGGATGCGGGCGGAACGGCTGAGGGGCAAAGATTCTCAATCCATTCTCAGTAAGGAGGGAATCCATCGAAATGGGATCAGGCGGTTTAAAGGCGTCTTTTTACGTCTATTTTAAAATAAGATTAAATTAATTTTTGACAAAATCCCTGGTTAGCGTTAAAGTCCAGATAAACTCCATTTGGGAATTCATAAACAAATAACGTTCTAAATAAAGGGTTAATAAATATACGTATTGAGGTGAAAACGATGGGGAATCCCGTTCAGGATGTTTATAACCGCCCCTTACGTGACTTAAGAATTTCGGTGACGGACCGCTGCAATTTCCGCTGCCGCTACTGTATGCCGGCCGAAATTTTCGGACCGGATTATCCGTTTTTGCCTAAAGACAAAGTACTTAGCTTTGAAGAAATCACAAGACTTGCATCGCTGTTTGCCGGCCTCGGCGTCACGAAGCTGCGAATAACCGGCGGCGAACCTTTGCTGCGCAAAGATCTGCCTATGCTGATTGAAATGCTGAAGCCCATTCCCGGGATTACGGATATCGCGCTGACCACGAACGGCGTGCTGCTCCCGAAATTCGCTTCCCAGCTGAAAAAGGCCGGAGTAGCCAGGGTTAACGTCAGCCTGGACTCTTTGCATGATGAAACTTTCCGTTATATGAACGGAAACAGAAGCGGCGTGCAGGCCGTGCTGGACGGCATGGAGGCTGCGGCGGAAGCGGGGCTGCAGGTCAAGGTGAACATGGTTGTCCAGAAGGGCGTCAACGATCAGGAGATTTTGGAGATGGCGTCTTTCTTCCGGGAGCGCAAGCATATTTTGCGGTTTATAGAGTTTATGGATGTCGGCAACTCCAACGGCTGGCGGCTCGACGACGTGATCACCAAACAGGAGATCATTGACCGCATTAACGGGGAAATGCCCGTAGAGCCGGCGGAGCCGTTGTACAAAGGAGAGGTAGCCTCCAAATTCCGTTATAAAGACACAGGCCAGGAGCTGGGCGTCATTTCGTCGGTCAGCGATGCGTTTTGCTCCACCTGCACAAGGGCGAGAATTTCGGCGGAAGGCACCTTGTATACCTGCTTGTTTGCTTCAAAAGGATACGACCTGCGGGAGCAATTAAGATCCGGACGGACGGATGAGGATATTCAGGCTTATCTTTCCGACATCTGGCAGGGCCGGAAGGACCGCTATTCAGAGGAAAGACGTCATCAGACCTCGGATTTGCCGAAGGTTGAAATGTCGCATATCGGAGGCTGATCGGGGTTAACCTTTTACGATAAAGGCCGATTGGAATGAATTCGGGGACAGGGGGAACGTTATGGGCAAACCGGTTGAAGTACGCCGCAAAGTCAACCGTTATCAAAACGGTGAGATTCTGGAGATCGAAGATCAGGTCGTGACGGAATATCCGGTCACCATCAAGATCAACAAAGAGGAATTCGCCACGATGGTTTGTACGCCGGAGTATGTGGAGGACATGGTTGTTGGCTTTCTCGCTTCCGAAGGTGTGATTAAGGCATATTCGGATATTGACGAGCTATGGTTTCAGGAGCGGGAAGGGTATGTTCATATCAAAACCGACAAGCTGAACGCTTTTTATCAGCATTTCCACTCCAAACGGTACATTACGTCCTGCTGCGGCAAAAGCCGGCAGGGGTTTTATTTCATGAACGATGCCAAAATGGCCAAACCGACGGCGGACGCCAGCGTGCATTTAAGCTTTGAGGATTGCTTCCGGCTGATGGATTTGATGCAGCACTCGGCGGAAACGTTTCAGCAGACCGGCGGCGTCCATAATGCCGCTTTATGCGACAAAAACGGGATCGTGTTATCTCGCATGGACATCGGCCGCCACAATGCTTTAGATAAAATTTACGGCTACTGCCTGAAAAATGATATCTCCCTGAAGGACAAAGTTATCGTGTTCAGCGGACGGATTTCGTCGGAAATTTTGCTTAAGGTATCCAAAATCGGCTGCGCGGTAGTTCTGTCCAAATCGGCGCCGACCGAGCTGGCCCTGGAGCTGGCGGAAGACCTGGGGATCACGACCGTTGGGTTTATCCGCGGGGATTCGCTAAATATTTATACGCATCCGGAGCGGATCGGCGACGGAGCTTTCGGGGACCCGGCGGAAAAAGAGTGGAACCCTCAAGGCGTTCAGGAATCATGCGAGAGAGGGTAAGAAGCTGACAAGCTAAAAAAGCTGCCGCAGCGGGCAGGCTTTAAGCCGCTTTTCCGGCGGCTTTTTTGTGTTTTTTAAGACGCATGCAAAAGCTAAAGGGGTTCTTTCTCCCGGGGATCCAGAACTTCTCCGGCCGCTTCGATGAAAGACTGGAAAATTTGGCACTCGGCACAAACGGATAAATCATTATGAGCATTGGGGGCCTGTCAGGCCTAATAGGAATGCAGTCTATCCCTGCTGTTTAGACCGTAATCTTATCCTCAAAAACAAAGACGGAAACGGCCACGTCCTTCTCGACGTCGATATCTGTAAACAGGTGAAGCAGCTTGTTGTTCATGTATTCTTCGATTTCGGGCTGAAATTTGGTCGGATACACTTTTTGAATCATGTTGGTTCTGGCGTCCTTGACCATCTGTTTGCCGTTTGGTTCCATCGCAAAAAACTTCTCGGTTTGCGTCAGATTGCCGTAAAGCATGCTGATGGCCAGATTATCTATAAAAGAAGTATGAATGCGTTCGGGACCTTTCCCGAACAATTCTTTCCGAACCTTGCGGACCAGTTCGTTAAAGCCGGTTTCTTTCTTCATGGGAGCATCCCTTCGACTTAAAATGATTTCGGGATTTTATTATACCATACAAGCTGTAAAAATGAGGACGCTTTCGGAAGAATCGGGGAGAGCATAAGAGAGAATTTTCGGGTCAATAACTAAATGCAAGCCGCCCCGTGTCAGTGTGATTTGACCGGTGCGGCTTGCTGGCGTTTCTTCTTCAGATGGGCAGATGGGGCCGGAGGATGGATTAGTGGGCGCGGGAGCGCAGCAGCTTCCATTTTTTGTATTGAAAATAAACCGTACAGCCGATGCAGTAACCCAGGACGGCGGCAGTTGCGGCTGCGCCCACCAAAGCGGAAGCGATGTACGCAGGCACATTCCATCCGAACAAATAAAAGACGGCAGCAAGGCCAAGCAGGGTTACGGCTATGGTTTGATTAAAACGTGCCAGCTCTGCCGCTTGGGTTTCGGAATTTTTCAGCTTTTTTGGGCTGAGAAAAGGCTTCACCGCCAGAATAAACAGGTTGGTTTTCGGCCCGAGCAGCACGGGAAGCAGCTGCACCAGAAAGACCAGATAGATCCAAAACGGCTGCTGAAATATTAAGGATAAAAGCACGAACAACACGATGCCGGATTGATTGGCTTTAATGAGCGGAAGCGGGATTTCGTTCATTTGGACACCTCTTTTCAAAGGAATTAACCTGTTTTGTGGATCCTATGGGCCTATTTCAGGTTTATAACCGATTATTCCTAGTAAATTAATTATAAATAGAACTTAGCATGTGTTTATCGGGAAGTCAATTTAGATTTTTGACCCATAAATCTAGGGCTCGGGATCCGGGCGGACCTTTATATGGGGTACTTTTTCCGGTAATGACTGAAGGTCAG
This sequence comes from Paenibacillus mobilis, assembly GCF_058267595.1. Lineage (NCBI taxonomy): Bacteria > Bacillati > Bacillota > Bacilli > Caryophanales > Paenibacillaceae > Paenibacillus > Paenibacillus mobilis. Next base: position 67,144 of record NZ_JBZCMS010000009.1, on the reverse strand, counting down.
CAGGGGCCAAATATGCCTGTAGCTGTGATAGTTGGTGTAAAAATTGCCGGGAAGCCCGGCGCCTGTCGGATAAGAAAGCAGGGGATCGTTATGGATTGAGTTCGAACCTGCAGAACCTGCAAAATCGGCCAATCGAAGGATGCCCTTGTCAATTTCGGGCGTGGGACGGGGCGAAACGGCAATTAAAGCGTCCAGGGCCCAGGCGGTTTGCGAGGGGGTGCTTTTTCCTAGAGGGACATAATGTTTCACCACATCGCTCCGGCAGGATTCGCCCCAGCCTCCGTCCGAGTTCTGGTTATCCAGCAGCCAGCGGGCGGCTTTTTTTACCGTGTCATGCTCAGCGGGGAGACCCACGGCTGCAAGTCCGGTCAACGCGGCCCAAGTGCCGTAGAGGTAACAGACGCCCCACCTTCCGTACCAAGAGCCGTCTTGCTCCTGATGTTCGATCAGCCAATCCGCGCCCCGCTTGATAAACGGGTGTTTGAGGGTCAGTCCGGCAAAATGGCCGAAATATTCCAGCGTTCGCCCGGTAAGGTCGGCTTCGGAAGGATCGGTTGCCGCGGCTTTGGCGCCTTCGATGGCGAGCCAGGTGAGCATCTCTTTATTCGTGTTTTTCTCAAAAGCGGGCCAGCCCCCGTCTTTATTCTGCATCGAAATGACCCAGTTCAGGCCGCGGTTCCAGGGATCGCGGAAGGCCTCGTCTGTCCGGGCCAACTGGCGGATTGCCCGCAAAGCGGCGGTGGTATCGTCCACATCAGGGATGATGCTGTTATTTTCGGAAAATCCCCAGCCCCCGGGAACGGGGTTCGGGTTATGAACGCTCCAGTCGGCCAGCTTGTGATGCTGCTTGGAGCGGAGGTATTCGGCGGCGCTTCTGATAGCTGTGTGGCTCGCCGGTAACCCCGCCTCCTGCAGGGCATAAGCCAGCAAAGCGGTATCCCATACGTCGGAAGGCGAGTTCTGCAGGGTCGTATGGCCGTCATCGGCCGTGCAGCGCATGGCAGTGATCCCGTCCACGGCACGGGCAATGAGCGGGTCCCGTTTATCGACTCCTAAGGCCAGCAATGCCCAAATCATTAAGATAGTAGAACTGGCATAACTGTATAACGTTCCGTCCGCCTCAATCCGCGTCAGCATGAACTGTTTGGCTTTTTCCGTGGCAGCTTCGTGCAAATGGCGGCCGGGAGCGGCCAGCTTGCTCAGTCCGGATGTAATGTGGTCAATCAGCTTGCGGTGTTCTTCGGGAGGTTTTTCGTTATCGGCTATCCGTCTGGCATAGAGATCGCCAAGATCGGTCATTTGCGGCGTTTGAATCGAAAAATCGCGGTCCGCCATAATCAGCAGCGGGATCAGATGCATCCGGGAATAACCGGAGAAATCAAATATACTGATCGGAAAAGAAGGCGGGAGAAGCAGCACCTCAAGTGGAATGGATTTGACGGAAAGGGGCCACTTTTGCTGCCCGGTCACGGAAAGTAAGGTTTTGGTCAGGATGCTGGAAGACTCCCCGGCTCCTCCTCTGGATAAAATATACCGTTTGGCCCGCTCCAGGGGTTCGTCCGTTTTGCTGCTGTATCCGGAGTAGAGCAGGGCGAAATAAGCTTCAATCGAAGCGGCCAGGTTTCCTTCCGTCTCATCGGCATACCATCTCCAGCAGCCGTCCGGCTGCTGCGCGGCCAGGATGCGGTCGTGCAGCTCCCGGATCAGCGTTTCGTTATCGAGCTCCAGACTCCGGAAGAGGATGAGGGAGAGCGCGTCGATAACGGTGCCATTTTCAAAACAAAACCGCCACGTTCCATCTGGCCGCTGCTGCTCAACAAGCTCCTCAATCATCCGGTTTATAGCCTCGGTTGCCGTCTTCAAGACTTGGTCCATCTGCCTGGGTACCTCCCGGTCATTTTTCACCATTATATGTGCGGAAGTTGGCGGAAATGAGGCGGGGGATGTGTAAATACGAATAGTAAAGTTCTTTTTCCCCGTACAGGCACGAGTGGGCCCCCGCCCACATACAATGAACAGACCGCAGACAAATGCACATTTCTTCAGGAGGTGTCATCCTTGCCCGGACTGTTCAGTGCGATTGCCTTGTTTATTAAACAGCTCACCCTGCTTGTCTCTTACGTCAAAAATAACGCGTTTCCCCAGCCGTTAACGGAAGCGGAGGAAACCCTGCATCTGCAGCGCATGGCCGAAGGGGATCCCGTCAGCCGTAACCTGTTGATCGAGCACAATTTAAGGCTTGTTGCCCATATCGTCAAGAAATTCGACAACACCGGCGAAGACCTGGAGGATCTGATCTCCATCGGAACGATCGGCCTCATTAAAGCGATAGAAAGCTACCGGCTCGGCAAAGGCACGAAGCTGGCCACGTTTGCCGCGCGTTGTATTGAAAACGAAATCCTCATGCACCTGAGATCGCTAAAGAAAACCCGTAAGGATGTGTCACTGCACGATCCAATTGGAACGGATAAGGAAGGTAATGAAATTACTTTGATAGATATCCTCGGCAGCGACAACGACGACGTCGCGGACCATGTGGAACTGAAAATGGAGAAAAGTAAAATCTATCAGAATCTTGATATTCTCGATGAAAGAGAGCAAGAGGTTATTAAAGGCCGGTTTGGTCTGGAGCATGGCGGGGAAGAGCGCACGCAGCGCGAAATCGCCAAGGAACTTGGGATAAGCCGGAGTTATGTATCGCGGATTGAGAAACGGGCGCTAATGAAGTTGTATCATGAGTTTTATAAGAAGAAATAAAGGAATGGGAGTGTCAATTATAATTCTAATTGGTGTGAGAAGTAGTGGCCCTGTTCAGTAGACAGGGGCTCATGAATTTTTAATTTATAAAATATGTGAAAGTAAAGTACCTCCGTGCTCGTTGGTATGATCCGGGGATCGGTCGATTTATTAACGAGGATCATATCAAGGGGAATTGATGAATCCGCTGAGTTTAAATTTGTGTACGTATAGCAGTAACAAATCGGCATGAAAAGCCACCTTTGACATTAAAATCGAAGGTGGCTTTTCATATTTCATTTAGGCGGTTCAGCTCCCTCCAGCTTGGGCGGTATCTCGCATAGACGCCTCGACACGATGCCCGGCGACGACGTCACGCGCTACCGCAAGTAGATGACTGTAATTTTTTTCTGGCGTCGGCTCGCAGGGGGCCTTGACAAGTGGATCACTGATCCACTACAATTGAATCACTGATCCGGTTATGATAATCGGTAGCTGGATCAGTGAATTCCATAAGGTACAGCAAGCTGTGCAGATGGGCCAGAGATGCTGTCCAACATAACGAAAGGGTGAAAATTCATGGGAAAGCTTGAAGGTAAGGTTGCAGTCATCACGGGGGGCGCTACCGGCATAGGCCGCGCCGCAGCAAAGCGCTTCATCGAGGAGGGCGCCTTCGTCTTCCTCTTCGGTCGCAGGCAGGAAGCACTCGACGCCGCTGTGGCCGACCTTGGGCCCAATGCCCGCGCGGTGAAGGGCTCGGTCTCCGATCCGGCCGACCTCGACCGACTCTACGCGGCGGTGAAGTTCGAGCGCGGAACTCTCGACATCGTCTTCGCCAATGCCGGGGCGGGAAGCCAACTTCCGCTTGGCGAGATCACCGCTGAGCACATTGACGAAGTCTTCGACACCAATGTGAAGGGTTCGATCTTCACGGTACAGAAGGCGCTACCGCTGATGGGCCAGGGCGGTTCGATCATCCTTACGGGATCAAGCGCCGGCACCACGGGCGCCCCGGCAATGAGCGCTTACAGCGCGAGCAAGGCGGCCGTGCGCAATCTCGCGCGGACCTGGGCGGAGGACCTGAAGGGCACCGGCATCCGGGTAAACGTGCTGTCGCCCGGAGCAACGGCAACCGAACTCGCGAAGGAATCGCTAGGCGAGGAGGGTCAAAAAGTCTTCGCCTCGATGACTCCGCTCCAGCGCATGGCTGATCCGTCGGAGATCGGGGCGGTGGCCGCATTTCTCGCATCATCGGACAGCAGCTTCATGACCGCCAGCGAGGTCGCCGTCGACGGCGGCCTGGCGCAAATCTGACGCGCTACGCCCAGGCCGGTCACTCCATTCGATATTCGGAGACTGCCGGGCGTGGTAACCCAAAGGAGGAGAACATATGAGCTACGCAATTATTGGCTTCGGCCAGATCGGCCAGGCCCTTGCTAGGACGTTTGCCCGAAGCGGCATCGAAGTATCCGTTGCAACCACTCGCGACCCGGAAAGCTTTGCATCCGCTGCGTCTGCGATCGGACCAGAGATTATTCCTAAAAAATTGGCGGACGCCGTCAAGGCAGACATCATCTTTTTGGCTGTCCGTTTCGAGTCTCACCCGGATGTTGCGAAGGTGCTCCCGACTTGGCAGGGGAAGACCATCGTCGATGTGACCAATGCCTACGGCGTGCCCTCTGAGGAACTGGGAGGACTGCCTTCTTCCAAGTTCGTCGCGCAGGCCTTCACGGGTGGACGACTGGTCAAGGGCTTCAACCATTTGGTGGCTGCCGTCCTTGACCAAGATCCGACCGTTCATGGCGGCAGGAGAGTCGTGTTCCTGGCGAGCGACGATGACGGCGCAGCAGCGGAGATTGGTGCTCTTGCGGAAAATCTCGGTTTCGCGCCGATCAAACTTGGCGGGCTTTCGGAAGGCGGACTGCTTGTGCAGGCGCGCGGAAAGAGCTGGGGTCAACTGATCTTTAAGGATTTGGTCAAGTTCGACTGATGAATCGTGATCGCAAATTTCGATGCGATCATGTCTTGTGGATACGGGCAGCCACAATTTGATTGAAGCAAAGACGACGCCGATAGGCAGACGCTTGCCGATCATCTGGTGCGTGCGCGCTTGTGGGTCTGTCTGACGCCTTCCAGCTCGGGGAGCTGACGGGCTCGGCACTCTTGCCTTGCGCACCTGGTCGGGCGTGAGGGTCGGGCGAAGGCGCTCGACCCTCGCCTCTTTCGCCAGCGTTTGCGGCTGTGCGATGGCGAAGGCGCTGCGGAGCTCGCGTATGGACGGTTTGAACGCCAAAACGATGGAGCTTCGGTCGTGGTCTGCACCGTCGCGGCCCGGATGGTATGATACTGACGAGGAAGATTGAATTTGATATAATGATCATGCTAGCCTTCGGTATTTTTAAGGGATAATGTTACGTAAGCAATACTAACGTTCAATTTCGCTTGGCTGGGAGAAATCAGAGGCCGCATCCGGCAACGAGTAATTGATCAATACTGCTTAGAAGAACAATTGAGATCCGTTCCCTTTGATACCAACGCCTAATCGTGACAGTAAGCTTTCTATTTGAGTGAGGTGAAACATGATGCGAGCCGACGCCAGAAAAAATTACAATCATCTACTTGCAGTCGCGCGTGACGTCGTCGCCGAGCATGGTGTCGATGCGTCCATGCGAGATATAGCCCGCCGGGCCGACGTCGGGTTGGCCACTTTGCTTCGTCATTTCCCGACACGGGAAGCCTTGTTCGAAGCGTTGCTGCGTACGAATCTGGAGGCACTGACGCAGAAGGCAGGCGAACTCGAAACGTCGAAACCACCTGACGAAGCGCTCGTGTCTTGGGTTCGCGAACAAGTGGCTTTTCTCCAAAGCTATAGCGGCGTTGTCGCCTTGATGGCGAGCGCCCACGCGGACCCGGACTCTGCGCTTTACGCTACATGCGCAGCGGTGCACTCAGCAGGCGAGCGACTATTGCTCCGTGCTCAGACCGAGGGAACGGCGCGCGCCGATATGAATGGGGACGACTTGTTCGCCCTGATATCGGCACTCGGCTGGCTTGTCGGCCAACCTTCATTCGCGCCACGGGCCGATCACCTCTTTAATATTATCGCGAGCACCTTCTGGATCAGAGATCCACAAGATACAGCAAACGATGCAAATGAGCCAGAGACGCCTTGATATCCTCAGTGAACGCGAGTAAGAGATTATTAAAGGCCGGTTTGGCCTGGAGCATGGCGGGGAAGAGCGCCGCAGCGCGAATTCGCGAAGGAGCTTGGGATAAGCCGGAGTTATGTATCACAAGGATTGAGAAAAGGGCGCTCATGAAGCTGTATGTCTCATGTTATAATGTTACACTTTACAAAGTGGTTGTAGGCTAAAAACCTATGGCCATTTTTTTGTGTGATCAGATTGATTCAATAAGTTATGAATTCGATGAAAAACAACACTAATTTATTGTAAAACGATAAATTTTCTGCTAAAGTCAATTTTATAATTCAATGGGTGAGGTGCGCTTTATGAAACGGGGAACAACACTCTTTTTGAAGATGGCTGTCTTGCTGATTGGAATCGCAGTTCTTGCTTTGTGCCTATTTTTAGTGCCCAAGATCGGGAGTTTTGCAAGAGGATTGTATCCGGATATGGCTTATATGAAACCTCTTGTTTTATTTGATATGTACGCGGCAGCGGTGCCTTTTTATTTTGCGTTGTATCAGGCATTTAAGCTTTTAAGCTATATGGAGAAGAACCAGGCGTTTGCGGAATCATCCGTCAAGGCTTTAAAGAATATAAAATACTGTGCCGCCGGCATCAGTATCTTGTACCTGTTAGGTGTGCCGCTCTACTATCTCCTTGCGAAGAAAATCGATCCTCCAAGTTTTATGCCCATGGCATCGGCCATTATTTTCGCTTCTATGGTGATCGCCGTTTTTACTGCGGTTCTCCAAAGACTTTTACAAAAAGTTATTCAAATAAAATCAGAAAATGATTTAACGATTTGAGTGACTCCTGCCGGTTAATACCGGTTAGTCTCGCTCTTTCCTTAGCAAGGAGGCCGTATATGAAAAAAATTAGCATCCTGTTATTTCCGCTGATGATTTTGCTGGTTATTATTTTTGTACTGGTCAGACCGAAGCAAGAAATCGTCAAGATCAGCCTTGTATCCGAGGCAACGGGAATCACTTACACCTACAATGAGACTGACTCAAAAAGCATTCAAATCTTCGAAGAGGCTATAAGAACCGTAAAAAAAGTACGCGGAGCTATTGATGTGGGCCCGCCAACTTATCGGATGACGGTTACTTACGCTGATTCCAAGGCGGTCGGATACAGCCTCTATATGGATTTTGAAACCAAAAATGGTTTCCTGATCAAAAATAGCAACAGCGAAAGGATGCTGGACTTAAGGGATAAGCCATCGGAAAAGCTTGCCGATCTGTTAAAAGAGAGGTGAAAAACATAAAACTGGGGATGAGCTATTTTACAGCCGTCGTAGATTTTTATTGCCTACCTGGCGGGCGTGGTGCCTCTCTTTTTGTCCCAAAAATCTTCCAATATGTGTTAATATAAAAGCGGATATCATTTTATGCGGATATAATTTCTAATAAGGAAGCGAGGCAACCGATAGTGAAACAGTTAATCCTTGGAGATGCCAGACACGAACTGGCGAATACCCGCCGTATTTTGGAGAACTTGCCTAATGAACATATGTCGTGGAAGCCGCACTCAAAATCGATGACATTGGGTAGCTTAACTACACACCTGGTAAATCTGCTGAACTGGCAAGTCGCCATTTTTCTTTCCTCCGAACTTGATCTTTCAACCGTTCCGATGAAAAGGGAAGCTTTGGCAACACGCGAAGAGGTGCTGGAGGAATTTGACGCTAATGTCGCTAAGCTTGAAAAACTGCTGGACGAATGCGAGGAGGATGGGCTTGCCGCGGAATGGACCCTGCGAAACGGCGACCATGTTATTCTAAGCCAACCGCGGGCTCTTGCGTTTCGCACATTCGGATTAAGCCACATGATCCACCACCGGGCGCAGCTCGGGGTCTATTTGCGTTTGCTCGATATTCCATTGCCGGGGATGTACGGTCCCACTGCCGATGAGAAGGGCATTTAACGAAGAAGCAGCGCGTGAAACCACAGGCTTTCCAAAATGTTCGATATCCAGCACAATCAGTTTAGTGTCGTCTACTGTGCGGATTGCGGTTACTCCGAATTTTATAACAAGCAGTCTTCGGCGGGGTCGAATATTCTTGATTTGATCTTCGGTTGAGTCAACCGGATACAAGCGAAGGCGCTTTTTACAGCTCAGCTCAAGAGGCAGATTATTCCACGGACGGAAAAAATAGTTCGATCAGCATACGAAGCAGCCGGCAAAAATGCCCGGCTGTTTTTGTTGTGCAAACGTCCGGAATAACGTGTGAATCCTGAGTTTTTTTCAATTAAACCCTGACTATGCGGAAGTGAATTGAATAAATTTTTAACAATAATTCTTGACTTACAGTTAACTCTATGGCCTATACTTCAACTAAAACGTACTAATACAAAGGATAAGCTGCGGCTAGGAATAGATAGGAGGAAAATAACAAAGATTAAACAGGCGGGCAGGGTCTGGAAAAAATGAATATTTTAGCATGAGTGGATTTAATAGATTTTAAAAATAGAAACCATACTAGGAACTGGAGATTACTTTTATAATGAGAACAAATCAGAATTGGAATGTTTTTGGCTTGGCTTTGCTGCTGGGTTTATTTTCGACGTTGGGTCCTTTTACTATTGATATGTATTTGCCGGCATTTCCTCAAATTGCTGAGCATTTTAATACAAATGCCTCTCTGGTGCAGTTCAGCTTGACGGCTTGTTTGCTTGGATTAGGTATCGGTCAGCTCGTTATGGGCTCTCTGAGCGATGTTTACGGCCGGAGAAATCCTTTGCTTATTTCGATGGCTATTTATGTCATCTCCTCGTTAGCATGCTCGTTTGCACCTAATATCGGATTGTTAATCCTGTTTCGGTTTGCCCAAGGATTTGCCGCTTCCGCAGGGATTGTAATCTCTCGAGCGATCGCCCGCGACCTTTACAGCGGTCATGAACTCACTAAATTTTTCTCATTGCTGTTGCTTGTAGGGAACTTGGGACCTCTTGCTGCGCCGATTGCAGGCAGCGGTATTCTTTCCTTTACGACATGGATGGGTGTGTTTATCGTACTGGCCGTGCTGGGAACGTACTTGTTGGCGATGACCAAATGGCGTTTAAAGGAGACGCTCCCGGTTGAGCGCCGCGAGACTCCTAACCTTATGAATCAAATCCGAAGTTACGGGCTGCTTTTACGCGATCGCAAGTTTGTCGGCTATATGCTGGCACAGGGAATTATGATTGCCGGGGTTTTTGCTTATGTATCAGGCACCCCTTTTATCTATCAAGATATTTATGGGGTTACGCCTGCCGTTTTCGCCTTGCTGTTCGGATCGAACGGCATTAGCTTGATTATAGGCTCGCAGCTGGTGGGACGTATGGCAAATCGCATATCTGAACAGACATTCTTATTGTTTGGCTTATGGGTGGCTTTATTTGCAAGCGTGGCCGTTTTAGTGGTAGCGTTAGTCCATGGCCCGCTGTTCGCTTTGGTGATCCCGCTGTTTTTCTTTGTATGTTCGATTGGCATTACCTCTACGGCCGCATTTCCGCTTGCAATGGAGAGCCAGGCCAATATGGCTGGAAGCGCTGCGGCGCTGCTAGGGGTGATCCCTTTCCTGCTGGGTGCAGTGGTCGCTCCTTTGGTGGGGATCGCGGGTGAAGACACCGCCGTTCCGCTGGGCGTCATTATTTTGGTGACGAGCACGGCTGCGATGCTGGCTTATTTCGGACTGGTCAGAAGAGCTCCGCGTGAAGTGTCGCCCGTAAACACGCACTGATTCTGATTTCAGAGCAGATCGGGTTTAAAGCGATAGAAACATCCGGCAGGGCAAAGCCACCCTTAAAGGAGTGTAGAACGATGAATTTTGAAACGGTTATGCAGGAGCTTGAGGCTCTCGGCAAGGAAAGGCTCAAGAAAATGTACTTGTCCAACGGGGCGAGGGAACCGCTGTTTGGCGTGGCTACCGGCGAAATGAAGCCCATTTTCAAGAAAACGAAGCTCAATCAGGCTTTGGCGGAGCAGCTTTATGCGACGGGAAATTATGATGCGATGTATTTTGCCGGCATTATTGCGGAGCCAAACGCCATGACCGAGTCGGACTATGACCGTTGGATGGATTCAGCCTATTTCTACATGCTTTCCGATTTTGTAGTGGCGGTAACCTTGTCGGAAGCGGATATTGCCCAAGATGTTGCGGATAAGTGGATGGCTAGCGGCGAAGATTTAAAAATGTCCGCTGGCTGGAGCTGCTATTGCTGGCTGCTGGGCAGCCGTCCGGATAGCGAATTTTCAGAAGGCAAACTGAGCCGGATGCTTGAACAAGTGGAAAAAACGATCCCGGGCGCTCCTGAACGAACGAAATATTCGATGAATAATTTCCTGTATACGGTGGCTACTTCCTATTTACCTCTTCATGACAAAGCCGTAGCAGCCGCGAAGGCGGTACATCCGGTAGAAGTCAAAGACAATAAAGGGAAGATCAAGACTTTAAACGCTGTAGAAAATATTCAAAAGATGGCGGACCGAGGGAAACTTGGTTTTAAACGCAAGCATGTAAGGTGTTAGCATTCGGTTAAGCGAGCTTTAGCTCCATAAAAATAATAAGGGCAGCGGGTCATTTGACCGGCTGCCCTTTTGTATTTTACGAGACTGACTGCTTACTGTAGCGGCCTATATTACACCCACCGCCTACTGAACCAACGGCCTGCTACTGGACCAGCTGCTCCAAATCCGGCTGCAGTTTATTCCGCAGAACATACAGCATGACGGCTCCAACCAGGAACGCGGCGGCATCCGCAATGACGAGGGACCAGACCACCCCGTGGAAGCCGTTCAGCCGATCGGCGATAAACAGCACCGGAATCAGCGTAATTCCCTGAATAATGGACATAATGAACGCAGCGGTTCCTTGCGCCGTAGCTTGGAAGATCCCGGTAAACAACGTGGTCATGCCTGTAATAAACAAGGATAAAAATGTGACGTGCAAAATGTAGCTGCCCATTTGAATCAATTGCAGGTCATTCGTAAATAATCCGATCAAGTGGTCGGAAATGAGGTAAACGATCACGCCGAATAGGGCGGCTAAAGCTACAATCGTTTTGATCGTAAATCCAATCGTATGTTTCATCCGCAATTTATTGGCTGTAAAAGTGAAGGCAATAAGCGGCACAACCCCCTCGCACAAGCCCATCAGAATAAACTCCGGAAATTGCAGCAACCGGGAGGAAATGCCGTAAGCCGCTACGGCCTGATCCCCATATTCAACCAGGAAACGGTTAAAGATCAGCGACATGGCCCCGAGGAAAATGCTCATAATAAATACGGGCACCCCGATTTTAAAAACATTGCCGAGAATGTCTCTGGTAGCCCGGAACCATTTTACGGAGACCGTTAGGAATTGGCTTTTGGATCCCATATGGAAGGCGTAGAAGGCACTCGCGACCATGTTGGAAATGACCGTTGCAGAGGCAACGCCGATGACGCCCCAATGGAAGACGAAGATGACCAGCGCGTCGAGCAAAATATTTACGATAACGCTGAGAATCATCCCGATCATCGAGGTGATGGCCGCCCCCTCAGAGCGAACGATATTTTCCAATGTAAAAAATAAGACAACAAATGGCGAACCGATCAGCATAACCGTGACATAGTCTTTCGTGAAGCTAAAGGAGTCTGATGTTGCGCCCAGGCCGTGAACGATGGGATCGATCAACGGGAGGCCGACGGCAATAACGAGAAGACCTAGAAACAGGCTGCTGTAAAAAGCGAAGGAGGACACGTGTTTGACATCCTCGTATTTTTTCTCCCCAAGCAAACGCGAGATGAAAGTCCCGCTGCCCATGCCGATCAAATTGCCTAAAGCCATAATGACGGCGAACAACGGCAAGGTTAAGGCAAGTGCGGTTAACATGGCGGTATTGTTGAGTGTGCCCAGGAAATAGGCATTCAAGATGGAATAGATGACGCTCATTGACGTGCCCAGCATCATCGGGACGGCGAAGTGAGCTACGGCTTTGGAGATGGGTACTTTTTCAAAGTAATGGAGGTTTTCTGCATCCATGCGGATCACGGCTTTCTTTATAGATTTTGATAGATTTTGTCCCAATCTAACAGTGTTAGTTTGAACCTTACAGTGTTAGATGATATCATGAACTTATAAACCTGTAAAGCATAAACTTACACTGTTAGATAAAAGGATGGATCTTATGAAAAAGCAGCAGCCTCAGATTTCGGAGGATAAGATTTTAGAAGCCTCGTGGGGGCTTCTGGGGGAAGAGGGGATCGAGAAATTTAGCTTGAGGCGGCTCGCCGACCGGCTGGGAATCCAGGCTCCTTCTCTGTACTGGTATTTTAAAAGCAAGCAAGATCTTTACCAGCGCCTGGCCAACCAGGTATCGAAAATCATTCTGGAGGAGTTCCACTCCGAGGGGGACTGGAAGGAGCAGCTGACGGGACTGGCGGTAACGGTGAGGAGCGTGCTCAGCCGGTATCCCTGCTCCACGCAGCTTATGATGATGACGCTGCCTCACGAACCGGATATTATCCGGTTTACCAACCGTATGCTGCTTTGCGTGGAATCGACGCCGCTGGAGCAAGAGCAGAAAATGCAAGTGGTGACCACGCTTGTGAACTATGTCTTCTATTTCGTTCTGGACGCCTATCAGCATGAGCGTAATGTCGCTGCTATTGTTAAGGAGGATCCAGACGCGCTTCCGGGTGAGGAAATGGTCCGCCTTCTGGACACCATGAGTGATTCGGAAGCCGGACTGTTCCGGAGAATGTTCACCCATGGGCTGTTCGAGCTGATGGGGACCGACAGTGCGTTTGAATTTGGTTTGAAGCTGATTCTGCTCGGGATTGAGCAGGTGATTCAGGAGAAGGGGCAGGAGTAGGAGAACGAGCAGGAGAAGTAACTAAAGAACAGAAGTAATGTGGAAAAAGAAGTCGAAACACGGATTAAACGCCCGTCCGAAAGTCGGAGGGGCGTTATTGGCGATTGTTGGGATCTTATGGGGGAGTAGAGGCTAAACCAAGAAAAGCGCTCGGGCTCTTAATTTAATTCGATAGTTCGGTTGATATCGGTATCTTCGGTATTTTTGCCAAGCAGTCTGCGGAACAAAAATTTCCCCATTTTAAACTTGTTGCCCGCATCCCAATATTCGGCGGCATCTGCTTTTACCTTGATCAGAATAAGATTCGGATCGTCAGGGGTGGTGTCCAGAACTTTCTCGTATGCCGGGCTCCAGAATTCCTTCAGCTTCTCGGGCTCGTCCACAAGCTCGGCTTCGCCTCGAATGGAAACGAAGGATTTGCCGGCATAAGCCACATTCACTTGGCGGTTATGGAGCAGCTCGTGGAATTTGTCCGTGTCTTTTTGGGTCAGAAACCAGAGGTCGCCATCGAACTCTACCTCCTGGGTTTTCATGGGACGAGAGACCAGCCCTTCTTCCGATACCGTTGTCAGCATCGCCGTTTCTATGCCTTTGATCAGCTCACGAACTTGCTCCACTGCTTGCTGGTTTTGAGAGGTCGTATTCATGATTTTCGATCACCTTCCCGTAAATGGTATTCCTTTATTATTACCCCATTAAGGGGTGTTAAACCTTGTTTAGAGGCATTAACCCCTGGCGGAAGCAGTACTAGAGTCGTTAACCCTTGGCGGAAGCAAGGCTCTTCTGTAGGGGGAACGAAGGTGGGGGGCTGGCTTCTGTAGGGTTGTCTACAAGGCGGGGATTTCGCTGTTGGAAGGAATGAAGTGGAGGCGAATGACTGGCTGCTTGGGCTGCTTGCTATTGATGGGATTCGTCTGCTTCGTATAGAATGATGAAAGGAGATTCATTTCATAGGGGTTTTTAATAGATTCCGAAAGTATCGGAAGGCGGTTTTCTTTTCCCTAAGGGGAGAAAGCGGCCTTTTTTTGTTATCCGCGTTTGAAGGAAACTAGGCGAAGACGGTTTTCGGTAACTTTTTTCGAAAGGGAGAGGTCATGACCAGGATAGAGGTTGTAAAATTGAACGCTGATTCACTGGGCATCAAGCTGCCTTACCATCCGGGCATATGTCCATCCGCAGGATTCAGGGAAGACGTTGGGATGCCGAGCAGAAATTGTGGATCGTTCCGTATAAGAAATCTGTCATTTTGCAGCTGCTTGAGATGTTTCCAAGAAAGCTTCTTTCGTTTGAACCCATGCTGCTGAAGGAGTGCGAATGGATGGGAGCGATTGAAAAAGACGAGAGGAACAAAAACAGTTTTAATCGTGCAGTCTTGATCGAAGAGTTAAAGAAGCGCGGTTACAGCAGCAAGACGATCAAGGCCTATTGCAGCCAGGTAAAGCGTTTTGTGCAGACCCTTCCGCCGGATGCGCCCGAGATCAGCAGCGAGGCTGTTCAGAAATATTGTCTGGCTCTACTGGCTAATCACATCTCCCATTCCAGCGTGAATCAGACGATCAGCGCGATCCGCTTCTACGCCAAGTACGTGTTAAACAAGCCGGTGAATGAAATCCAGTATATCCGTCCTAAAAAGCAGCATACCTTGCCCAACGTTTTGTCGGAAAACGAGGTGATAAAGCTTTTAAAGTCTGTAACGAATATCAAACATAAAGCCGTTCTATATCTGACCTATTCCTCCGGGCTAAGAGTAAGCGAGGTGGTCCGGCTGCGGATGACCGATCTGGATACGGAAAGGCAGACCTTGCGTGTCCGGCAAGGGAAAGGGAGAAAAGACCGGAATACTCTCTTATCTCGAGCGGCTATGAACATGGTGCAATCCTATATGGCTCAGTTTCAGCCTGAGGAATGGTTGTTTCCAGGACAGAATCCCGGACGTCACGTAACCGAGCGTACTATCCAGAAAGTGTTTGAAGAGGCGAGAAGACAAGCGGGGATAGTCAAAAAAGTAAGTATTCACTCGCTGCGCCACTCTTTTGCGACTCATTTACTGGAGGGCGGAACCGACCTCCGGTATATCCAGGAGCTGCTCGGTCACCAGAGTGCCCGAACTACCCAGCGTTATACCCATGTCAGCACAAAAAACATACAACGTATCCAGAGTCCGCTTGATCGGATGGATCTGGAGAAAAGGGAATAGGCGGGTAGATCAAAATGTACTTCGCCTATACCTCTTTATGGATTATACTAGAAGAAGTTCGGAGAATTACCGATATGTGGTATTTATGTGAAGTTCGGATAAATGACGTTATGTGAAATCATTAAAAAGAGGAGGATAAAAATGAGTAAGTCTTTAAAAACATCTTTAGCAAAGGCAAGATTAAAACATCCAATTATATTAAGGTTTATTTTGATAATTATTTTAATCTTATCTCTTGCAGTTTTATCTAATTTCTTGATTAATTTTTTCAATTCGTCCAATTTAGATGTTTTTAAATTTCTTAATAATTCAGGTAGTGTAGCGATACTTGCATCATTATTAGGAGCTACTGTGGGTGGAGCTATAACTTACTTTGTTACTATATATTCATTGATTCAAAGTAATCATATAAAAAGTGCGATAATAAATAAGAAAACAATCTATGAACCTTTGCTTATTGAATTCAAAAGTCTTTATAAAGATTTATCTAACAATAATGTAGTGCAAATATCATTTAATCCAGTACGAAGGAATCGGAATTTTACTCAATTTGAAGTGTGGATGCGAATCAAAAACGACTCTAGATATTATCAAATGCCAAGTTACCTTAGAGAAAAATTATTGTCTTTAGAAGAAGAGGTAATTTCTTATATTGAACAAATGGACAATGTCGAACAAAGTGCGTTTGATTCTTTAAAAACTCAAATAAAAAATTTGGGAAAAGAAATTGAGGGCAATGAAGCAGGTATTAGATCAATTTTTAATTTAGAAGATTTAATTAATAGAAAACAAAATGTTTTGAATGAAATGATTTTAAGTGAAAGAGTCGTAGGTATTCCAGATTTGACAGTAGACGAAAAGAAGAAAATAAATGAAGAATTTAATAAATATTTAAATATAGATCCTAACATAGAAAAATATTTTAATATAAAAAATAAAGTTGAGTTATCACTTGATGATCTGGTTGAGATCCTTGAGTTAATCATTATTACAATAACAAATAAGTATGAACGAAAAAGCAGCTTATTTTAGGAGGATAGCAATGTATACTTCAAGTTCGAGTATAAAAGAAAAAATGTTGAACAGATTTGAGTCGCAATATCCTGATCTTCTCCTTTACTTAGATAATCCTTATATATCCGAATTATTAGATGCTATATTCGATATTGTCGCTCAAGAAGTAAGTGAAATTAAAAATGAAACGATTTCGAAAAAAGATATAAGCAGAAAGTTTTAGAATTATGACTTTAACATCACATGACTTCACATAACATAATATTCACGCTGCGGACATGCGTCCTGGGTCCGGCATGCGCCGGACACTCGACATACGTCGAGTCGTGAATACAGGAACGTTAAGCGAAACTTCCGAAAGACTATAGAATTCATAATAACATCTACAAAAACAAGAAATGTATGAAGTAAACTCGAAACCGGGGCAAGCCCGGCGAATGCAAAGACTATAACGAAGCGAATTCGGAACCGAGGCAAGCCCGGCGAATGCAAGGACTATAACGAAGTGAATTCGGAACCGAAACAAATCCGGCATATACAAAGACTGTACGAAGTGAACTCGGAATCGAAGTAATTCCAATAATAATTGGGATGTAATCCAAGAGGTCAGAAGCATCGCTTAACACCGTATTTACGCTGCGGGGCTATCGCCCCTTGGTTGTCGGATGTATAATCATGGAAGAAGCTCAGACAACAAACGCCCCAACCTAAGATAAGAGCTATCTAAGGTTGGGGCGTTTCGTGAATACAAAGACGTTATCTGAAACTTGTGAATTGCAAATAAAATTTAGGATCGGAGGAAACCATGAATATTAAATCTAGTCTCATTTTAGGATTTTCAGTAATCATTGGATTTATACTTTTAGGGTTTATTCAAGGATTTTTTCAAGATAGGGGGGCATCAACAAATATAAAGGGAAATGAATCTAAAGAAAGATATGAATTTGTAAGTGCAAATGACGATAACGTAATCATATTTGATAAACAAACTGGTCAATATTGGAGGAAGTTTATGCCTAATTCCGAAGGACCTACTGAATGGACAAAAGAAGACTCACCACTAAAATAAACTAATGATAAAAATTTGTAAAATAGAATAACAATCAATTTTGAAGGTAAATCAAGTGGTCGCCAGCATCATATAACACCGTATTCACGCATCGGGCCATTCGGCCCTCGGTCCGGCCGGAGTTAGAAGTGGATTCAGCGAGGCATTTCAGCAGCAGGGAGGTAGATTCAGCCGGACACACCCGCACCACCCTAACCGCATCGCGGCCGGTCACTTCGTGACCTTAAGGTGGTGGGGCGTCGTGAATACAACAACGTTATATGTAATCGGCGGAAAAAAGATGATATAAAATACAATGAGAATGCTGAACTATAAGTATGATAAAATCAAGATAGGAAAAAGAAATGGTAAGAATTTGTGGGAGGTAGAACGAATGAAATGGCAAGAAGTAAGAGAATTGTTTCCTGACCAATTTGTTCTGGTGTCCATACTTAATTATCATGAGGAAGGCAACAAAAAAATAGTAGATGAAGTTGCACCAATTCGTACTATATCAAAGCAAGAGGCTAATAAAGAGTTTTTTCAAGCAGAGCCTGGGAATTTAGTATACCATACTTCAAATCAAGAATTTGTGATCCATATTCGCCGGGACCCATTAATAAGAGTGAGACGTAATAGTAATGAAAATTAACTATGATGGACAGTTAATTACGACGTCGCTTACCGTTACATTCAGAGGAAGAGCATTAAGAATAGATGATGTGATTATAGATACAGGGTCCTCACATACTATAATTAGTCCTGATATTTTGGAGGAAATAGGTGTGACCTACGAAACAGGTGATTCTATATATGAAGCATATGGGATTGGGGGAAGCGTTCCTTTCTATACAAAAATTATGGACAGGGTTGAAATAGGTACAAGAAGCATTGAGAATATAGAAATAGATGTTGGTATATTGCCGAAGGACCATAAAGGGTTGCTCGGATTGGATATTCTTAAACAACACAGCTTTATTATTGACTTGAAAACATTAGAATTACATACTTAACCAATAGAATGAATGGCATTAATAAGAGGAATCTGAGAAGTCGCCGACATCATATAACAATACATCTACGCTGCGGGGCATTCGCCCCTTGGATGTCAGGTGTGAAGGCTAGAAGAATATTCAGACAACACACGACCCGACCTAAGATAAGAGTTATCTAAGGTCGGGTCGCGTCGTAGATGCGCAACGTTATAAGAAATTGGCGCAAACATGTAATATGAAGGTATTTCACAGATGAGGTATATAAAGATCCAATATGGATCATCTTGTTATACTGGAGTATAATTAAGATGATCATGAAAAGGAGGTAAATTCATGAGTATGCCCAAGGATGAATTTGAAAAAATTATAGATCATTTGAATGAGAAGAATAAAGTGGTTGCAAAGAGTTTTTTATCTTGGCTACTAGAAAAACAAATGGAAGAAGACGATGAATATTTGACCGTAGCTGATTTAGAGGCGATAGAACAGGGACGTAATGAATACCGAAGTGGTCAGACGAAATCCTTGGAGGATTTAAAGCGTGAACTTGAACTATAAAGTTAAATTTTCAAACGAAGCAGAGAAGACTATTAGGAAGTTAGATCGATCTACTGCCAAGAGAATAATCATAGCGCTTGATCAATTGAGTGAAGAACCCTATCATGGCCCCAACATTAAGAAAATGAAAGGAAAGGAAGATAAAATCTATAGACTAAGAGTAGGTAATTATAGAATAATATATGAAATCATTGATAATGAACTCATCGTCTTTGTAATCCGTATAGGACCCAGAGGTGACATATACAAATGACAACACGCCCATACATGAAAATGTTCGGGCGTGTTGTCATTTAATAAAGAATTAACTAAGTGTATCAAGAAGTCGCCAACATCTTATAACAGCGTATTGACACTGCGGAACCTGAAGGTTCCTAGGTCGCCTGGAAGTAGAAGAAGGGATTCATAATGTAGCGAATTTAGTAGCAGGGAAGTGGAATCAGGCGACAACCACTGCGAGGCTAAGTCCTAGCGGATCCAGTCGCATGCGCTCCTTTAAGCCTCTCAGGTTCGTGAACACTGGGAACGTTATCTGAAAGAACTACAATTCGTATTATGGGGGGCAATCTCATGGATGTTGAAAAACTGTTCTCTGAATCACCTGACTTCAAAACGAATCGTTTGTTACTTCGGAGAATAGATATTAATGATGCGCAAGATTATTTTAACTTTGCTTCTGACCCTGAGGTAACAACATATACGCTGTGGAAAACCCACAGAACCATTGATGATTCTTTCCAATACCTAAATCGTGTAATTGAGAAGTATAAGTCTAAACAATCTTACCACTGGGGAATTGTTGATATTGACAGTAAGAAGTTAATAGGTAGAACTGGCTTGATTTCATGGGACCCAGCTCATGATAAAACTGAGATTGGTTTTGTATTGTCGAAACAGTATTGGAATCAGGGAGTCATAACTGAAGCAACAAGGGAAATCATATCGTATTGCTTTAACAAATTGGATGCGAATCGTATAGAAGGGCGTTGTAATCATGATAATGTGGGGTCAGCCCGAGTCATGGAGAAATTAGGTATGTCTTTAGAGGGTACATTGCGGGAACAGCTGAAAATAAAAGGAATCTATAAAGACCAAAAAATGTATTCAATACTTAAAAGAGATTTTTTGGCTAATTCTTAGAAGGTAGTTCCTTCAGATAACAATGTGTTCACGCAACGTCGGGGCTACGCCCCTCCTCGGTCCCGGAAGATAAGTCGAAGAAGTGATTGCCGGGACACATCGACACATCCGCACCACCTAACCGCATCGCGGCCGGCTCCTACGGAGCCTTAAGGTGGTGGGACGTCGTGAACACGGAAACGTTATGCGAAACTTCCGAAGAGCTGATAAAATGCGTTCTCAGAGGAGCATTATGCAACCAACATTCAGATATAGTTAGGATTCCGCGAATGGAATGAGTATCTTTTTTAGGAGGCTACCGCATGTTAAAGCTATTCGAATATAACTGGCAAGTTCGCAGAGATTGGTTTGATTGGTGTGGAACTGTAAGTGAAGAAGAATTACTGAACCAACGCACTGGCGGTATTGGGTACATTCTCCCCACGTTGTATCACATAGTGGCAGTCGAGTATGGCTGGATATGTGGTGGAATACAAGACAAAGCGATTAATATCCCACAATTCAAGGAAGTGGCAAGCTTACAGCAGTTAAAAGACTTTTCCGCCCGTTGCCACGAGGAACTAGCCCCATTTGTTTATGATTGGAATGACAGTCTGGAAGACTGCATTATGATTGATATTACGGATGAAGGGGAAAGGGAGCCTCATAAATACGGCGAAGTGATGCGGCACGTGATCGCCCACGAGATCCATCACATCGGTCAATTATCTATATGGTCACGAGAAATTGGCGTGAAGCCGGTTACTGCAAATTTGATTGGCAGAGGGTTATTTGATAATTAAGCATATAAAAGAAAAATTAGAAACGTAGGAGAGTGAAGCATGAGGGCTACACATATAACAAGCGTTATATGTAGTTTAATAATTGGCGCTTCATTAATCATAGGTTGTTTGATAATTACAACGAAAGATGTAACGGAAACTAAGCAGGAATTAAATATTGCAGAAGGACAAGAGAAATTAATTAACTCACCTTTACTAAACATTAAACAAGCAGCTGAGTATCTTAACCTTACAGAAGAACAAGTAACATATATTATCCAATCGGAACAAAATACATTAAATACGATGGGATCATTTCCAGGTGAGATGTTTCCATATTTCAAAATTAATAACGAAATATTTATTAGCAAAACTGATTTGACAAATTGGATAAAGGACGTAACTACACAGAGAAGAGAATATACGGAAGGACTCGCAGTACACTAAACAATTTTCTTGAAAGTTGATTCGAGAAGGTCGCACATATGAGCTAATACCCTATTCACGCATCGGCGGATAAGCCGCCTTGTTTCCGAAGATAAGTCGAGGAAGCAGTTGCCGCCGGGATACGTCCGCACCACCTAACCTTGTCGCTGCCGCTCACTACGTTTGCTTAAGGTGGTGGGACGTTTTGAACACGGGAACGTTATAGGAAATAGTGAAAGAATAAACAAATCAAAACCTGTTTAAATGTTTTGTTGAATTAAACTAACGGGCAGGGTAGATTAGCAATTTATAAGAAACATACCTAACCTTTACATGGTATCTTGTAGTCGGTACATTACATCATATTAACAAAGGAGAACTGAAAATGAGAAAACTCGTTCTATTCCTGCACGCATCGCTTGACGGTTTTGTAGAAGGGCCGAACGGTGAAATGGACATTGGCTGGGTTTCCTACGATGCTGATTTGGAGAAACACGCGAAAGAAATTTTGAGTACTGCCGACACTGTCATTTGGGGACGTGGGACTTATCAGATGATGCACAGTTACTGGCCATCTGTGCCTTCGAACCCATCAGCTTCGCAATATGAACGGAATCATGCCGAGTGGATCGAAAAGACAGCCAAAATCGTATTTTCCACGACGCTGGAGAAAGTCGAATGGAACAATTCCAGACTGGTGAAGGAAGATGTCGAGGAAGAGATCAAGAATCTCAAACAACAGCCAGGCAAGGATATGGTCATCCTCGGCAGTCCCAGGTTTGCGCATTACGTGATGGGTCTTGATCTAATCGATGAGTACAAAATCACGGTTTCTCCTGTCCTGATTGGCAGCGGGCTGCCATTGTTTCAAGGACTCCAAGAGAAGACCAATCTTAAACTTATCGAAAATAAAACATTCGATTCAGGAGCCATTGGTCTCTATTACCAGACGGTTAGATGACTAGCCTCGTGAAGTAGTTTGCATTATCCAATCAGTCAACGGGGCTGAACTAACGGGAATGATAGTTAAAAATGAAGGATGGTTTTGTATTTCGGAGAGGTATTGACATCCTATAACATCGAATTCACGCTGCGAGGCTTACCCCTTGGGTGTCAAATGTATAAACATGGAAGCATGCTCAGACAACACGCGACCCGGCCTAAGATAGGAGCTATCTAAGGCCGGGTCTTTTCGTGAATATGAGAGGCGTTACCGGAAATTTATGCAAGCTTGTTAAGAAAGGTGTGATTCGATGGAGATGATATTTATTAGGCATGCTCAAGGAGAACACACTATTAATTTGCCAATGAGTCTAAATATTTCTCATCCGACTCTGACTGAAAGGGGAAAAGAACAGGCCCGGAAATTATCTGAGATACTTTTGTTAAAACATAAAGACATTGTTATTGTAAGCCCATGAATGGATTACTTTAACATGCGATGAAATATATAAAAGAAAAGAGATTGAGGAATTATATCAGGATTTTGAAGTGTTGGATTTTAATGAAGATATATGGATTGAAGGAATAAATAAACTTGACGGATTATTATTTAAGGAATTAGTAGAACGATTTATTGAATGGATAAAGACTTTGAAGTGTACTGTTTATTTAATCACACATGATGGAACAATTAATAACTACCGACAAATATTAGGAGAAGATCATGTAACAAGAGATGATTTTTTAGGAGATACAGGATGGTACAAGATAATTGTATAGTAATTCAAGGAGGGCATGAACTCCGATAAAATGAAGGTGGACAAAAGAATATACCGGTTAATGATTTTTCAACATCAATTATGTTTTATGACTCGAAAGAAGTACTTAACAATTTATTGAAAGAAGAAAAAGAATTTATATGACTAAATAGTAAGACAATAGCTAAAGGGAAAATACTATATATAAAAGAATAAAGAAAAAACTGTATACAAGGAATAGGAGAATGTTTTAGTTTAATCGAAGTAGGTGGATTCATCAGGTTACTGGTAAATATTAAAGAGAATATTTAAGGAGAGAATTTATGAAAGGTAAGATACTCTTATTATTTTTTATAACGTTAGTGATTTCATCTTGTCAAAATATTAGTCAATCTACTGCCTTGAACAGCGAAACTAAATCAATAATGAATTCTGAACAGCCTCCTGATGTAAGGAGTACAGGTAATGATACAGAATCGAAAGGAATAACGGGAGGGCCATCAGATCCTTCTAACAATGAAGTGTTATCCATGAGCATTGGGAACTATGATTTGACTGGAGAATTTTATGATGAAATGCTTCGAAATCCTATAGATCATGATTATGAAGTCGAATTTAATGAATTACAAAATTCCAAAGAGATTACTACAACATTGGGATGGGGGGCGTTAGAAAGCAAATATACAGAGATTTGGGATAAAGAGTTGAATCAAATATATGAAAAGCTTCTTTCTAAGTTGGATAAAGAACCAAGTGAAGCACTCATTGAATCGCAGAAAGAATGGTTACAGTATCACTTAAGTGAAACAAAATTTGTAGAGAAGACATTTATTAATAATGGTTACCTTGGATCACAAGGATCAGTAAGCCTAGACAAGGTTATAAGGGAGCGAATTAGGGAAAGAACAATGCAATTATTTGAATATCGATATTTACTAGATGGTGAAGTTGAGTTTGTATACCAAAGTAAAAAATAGAGTTGGAACGCATAACCCTGTATTCATACTGGGTCGGATAAAACACATATTAATAGATACAGAGGAGATTATAAAATGAATCCAATCCTAATAGATTTTCCAAACGAATTTACAACTGAAAGGTTATTGATTAGAAGACCTCTACCTGGGGATGGCAAGATCGTGTATGAAAGCATAATCTCATCGCTCAACGAACTCAAGGAGTGGCTGCTACTTTTTGCACAGTTTGAAGATTCTGAACAGGCAACCGAAGCAAATTTACGAGAAGCACATGTAAAGTTTATTAAGAGAGAAGATCTTAGATTTCTGATATTCGATAAAGAAACTAGAAAATTCATTGGTTTATGCGGATTGATTAAGCCGGATTGGGAGATACGTAAATTTGAAATTGGATACTGGATTGATACGCGTATGAGCGGTAATGGGTATATGACTGAAGCAGTTCAAGGAATAACCAATTTTGCTTTTACAGAGTTAAAAGCGAGAAGAGTAGAAATTCGTTGTGATACTTTAAATGATAAGAGTAAGGCGATTCCAGAACGATTAGGTTTTCAATTAGAAGGAACATTAAGAGGTGATGATTTATCAACAGATAAGAGTCAGATAAGAGATACTCATATATACGCTCTAGTTAAATAAATGGTGATAGTGGTTCGAGAAGGCGTTAACATCCTATCGAATCCTATCGATCATATTCACGCTAATAAGCAAAATAATTATTCAAAGCCTGGGTTGGAAACCACTCCTTGGGGAAGTGAGGAATGTTGTGTGATAGATCCGTTTGGAAACGGAAATATTTTTTATGAATATAAGGATAAAGAAACAATGAAGTAAAAATGCGAATTGCAAAAATCCCGAGGCAGTCGACGACATCTGGAACACAGCATTCAAGCTGCGGGGCCGTTGGCTCCTGGATTGAAATGAGGAGCTGGTTCGAATGGAATTTACAATTATCGAATATGACCCCTCCTTCGCATTACAAACGGTTAAGATGTGGAGGGAAAGCAAGGAACAAGCGATTGGGCAAAAAGAAATACATTCTTTTGAAGATCATGTATTTTTCCTGAATCATATATTGATTAAAGACAATAGAGTTTATATTGCAATTGAAGATGCAAGTAAACAAGTAATAGGCGTGCTAGCTTGTAACGAGAGTTGGATTAATCAGTTGTATATTCATCCTCAATATCAAGGAAGAGGAATAGGGAAAAGGCTTCTAAATCTTGCCAAACAGCAATCGAATGGCAGGCTTTTTTTATACACCTTTGAAGTCAACAAGCGAGCTCAGAAATTTTACGAAAGAAACGGCTTTAGGATTGTTAGTCGAGGAAATGAAAATGAAGAGCAGCTTGAAGATATAAAGTATGAATGGACAAAACCTAAAAATGTTTGATGTGTCGGTTCCTTCTTGGTCCAGGGACACATCCTCGCACCTATCGCCTCCCGGTCGCCCCACTGGGGCTTAAGGTGGGTAGGACTTTGTGAACACGGGAACGCTAACTGAAATCGACGGACAATTAATTCATAACAGGTTGAGGAGATAAGATATGCTGGGACATTTAGGCTTCTCCTATGTAGGTCTGATTTATTTATTAATGTTGTTTATCCCAAATCTCATTTGGAGTAAGAGGCAGCCGATTGATCATGAAAAAACGCATGAAAATAAAGGATTAGTAGGGTTTGAACGAATTGGACAAGTAGGCTGTACGGGCAGTGTGTTAATTTTTAATGATTTTAACATTGCGGCTTTTTCAGCTTGGAGTTTGTGGCTCCTAGCCTCATTTTTACTCATGATTGGTTATGAAATTTGCTGGATTAGATATTTTACTAATGAACAGACAGAGGAAGAATTTTATCGTAGTTTTTATGGGATTCCCGTACCTCTTGCCAGTCTGCCTGTTATGGCTTTTTTACTGCTGGGCATTTATGGAAAAGTTATTTGGCTGATTGCATTTGTTATCCTGCTTGGTATAGGACATATCGGAGTGCACATTCAGCATTTAAAAGCGAAAAAATAAATCGAATAAATCCAGGGGGATACAAATTAAAGAGTCAGCCCCAAAACGTATTAGCCCCAAAGCTCTCTTGAGAATTATCCCTCTTAAAAAAAGCTAAGGCCCGGTACCGTCTGGTACCGGGCCTAGATTTTAAACACGACCCAAACGGATTATTCTTTGATCAGAATATTTTTCCTGAAAACTTCAAGAAGCTCACCGGCTGTAGCGGCTGTATGATGGATGCCCGCAAAGGGGCCGTCAGGTGAACAGTAACCGACAGGAATGTGAAAGACTTCTTCTAAAATAAATTTGATTCCCGGTAAATTCCCGATCCCCGCTTTGGAATACGCTTCGGTGACTTCGTTGGCGCGGTATTGAAGCTGCCGGGCCTCATCATAAAGGCCTGCATTGATTTTCCTCATCATCACTTTATGGTGATAGCAGGTAATGGCCTGCAGGGCCCCGATATTGCCATCCGCTCCCATAAGCTGTGAACACACGGCCAATTCGTCAGCCCCCGTTAGAATGTTAAGGCCGGGCTGGTGTTTTTTGAACCTTTCCAGGAAATAAAAGTTGTTGTCCGTGAATTTAATCCCCCGAAAAGTAGGTACCTCTTTCATGGCCTCAAGAAGCTGTGCAGGTTCAATGTCTTTTCCGCCGGTCAAGGTTTTTCCCATGGCGACCCAATAAATATAGAAGGGGACGTTGGGAGCGGCAGCGGAAATCCGTTTGAAGTAATCCACATTGTCCTGCAAGGTAGCATGCTCGGAAATACCGACGGAAGCTACCGCGTACGCTCCGTGTTCAGCCGCATGGGCAGCGAGGTCGACGGAATCCTGTAAATTGTCGTTATAACCGACGTGGACAAAAATCGGGAATTGATCCCCGGCAGCCTTTAAAACGGCTTCGGCCCATTGTTTTCTTTTGGCGACGCTTAAATACTGGCCTTCCCCGGTCCAGCCAAGCATATACAAACCGTCCGCCTGCTGCTTCACATACATGTCTATCAAGGCTGGAGCCAGCTCCGTTCTAACGTTCCCTTCATGGTCGAGAGGGGTGACCAGCGCAGGGAGAACACCTGTGATCAGTTTGCTTTGCATTGAAATCTCTCCAATCTGTTTTGAATTTTTGGGTAGAAATAAACCTATGGAATGGCCGAAAGGAAACCCTTACCCTTTAACCGCCCCACTGGTCAGTCCGGAGACAAAATACTTGTTCAGCGCAATGAATACAATCAACATCGGCAGAACGGACATGACGGTGCCCGCCATCATCAAGTCCCAGGAGGTCACGGATTCCCCGGAGGTTTTCATGGACACAATCCCTACCACAAGAGGCTGCTTGTCGGGATTCCCCAAGGTAAAGACCAAAGGCAGCAGGTAATCGTTCCACGAATTCATAAAGGCCAGCAATCCGACGGTGGCAATCAGAGGTTTGGTAAGCGGGAATATAATGTTGTAAAAGATTCTGAAAAAGCTGCACCCGTCCACCTTGGCCGCTTCATCAATCTCCTTGGGGATGCCGTCGATGAAACCCTTGGCTAAATAAAGATTGGTGACATTGATGCCAAAAATATAGATGATGATGACTCCCCATAGCGAGTTGTTCAAATGCAGGGCTTTGGCAATATTAAGCTGCGGATAGAGATACAAGCTCCCTGCGGAAATGAACATGGAAAAGGTAATCAGAGCAAGCAAAGGGCGTTTGCCTGCAAAATGCCCGCGTGAGAACACATAACCTGAAGAGATGGAAGTCAGGATGGTCCCAATGACGATGAACGCGCACATATAAACACTGTTCCACACGTAAAGCTTAAAATTGGACAAATTCCAGGCTCTCGCATAGTTGTTAAAAGTAACGGTCTCCGGAAAAAAGGAGGTAGAGGTTAAAATGCTCGCTGTGTTTTTTAATGAGCTGATCACGATGTAAAAGATCGGAAAAATGACCAAAATGGTGAGCAGCACCAGAAAGAGGTATAGCGAAATGACCTCAATGGCTGTTCTAGTTTTCATCCTTTTGTTCCCCTTAGTAATGGTCTCCTACATGTTGGGTAAGCTTCAAATACAGGCCGACGACAACGGACAGAATCAGGGCTGTTATAACGGCCAGCGCTGAAGAGTAGCCATACTGGCTAACCACATCGGCCGCACCGTATGAGAAGAAGTACTTAAAGGTGTAAGACATCACGACCTCTGTCGAGCCGCCCGGCTGCCCATTGGTCAGTACCAGAACCAGATCGGACATTTTTATGCTGTTTACGATGAAGAGCATCATCACAACTTTCCCTGTGGAAGCGAGCATGGGCAGGGTAATTTTGCTAAACTTTTGCCATTTGGTTACCCCGTCGATTTCCGCGCATTCATAAATATCCCGGGGAATGTTCTGAAGACCCATGATGAAGAAGATCATGTTAACGCCGAAACCCTTCCAGACGCTGGAAACGACAATGACAATATCGGCAAGCCATTTGTCCCCAAACCAGTTGATTGGAGCAGAAATGAGGTGGAGGGATTTAAGCACCTGGTTAACGGCGCCTTGAAACGGTTCGAACATGAGAAAAAATACGATCCCGACAATAGCTGTACTGACGATTGTGGGAGAAAAAAATACAGTCCTGAAAAAGGAATTGATTTTCTTCTGACTGTTAAGCACAACGGCAAGAAACAGGGCCAGAGGGATTTCCAGCACAAATTTGACGACCACAATGAATGCGGTATTGATTAATGAATCCCAGTAGTTGCTGTCCCGCATGAAAGCGCGAACATAGTTGTCAAGCCCAATGAACTTTGCATTTGAAATGCCGTTATAGTCAAACCATGACCAGCGGATCAGCCATACCATCGGGTAAATGGTAAACAAGGCAAATCCGATGAGCATCGGAGCCAGCATCAAATAGGCTTGGAGATTATCTTTACGTTGAAAGTTTAGATGCTTTCCGGCCGATTTCCGTTGAATACCATTCATAGAGGCGCTGCCTTCTTTCTTAAAATTGAAAGTGTGCCATACTTTCGATGGTTAACTCTTTGTTTACGCTCTGCACTATTTGGAAGATTGGGTATCCCAGTCTTTATCCACATACTGGGTAAGATCCAAGCCGTTTGCGACTGCTTGATCCAGAGCTGTGTTATAACGATTGGTCAAATCGGTAAGAACCTTTGACACATCCGAACTGGATCCGGCGATCAGATTGACGATGGTATTCTGGTAAGGCTGCCCTTCAATCGTAATGACGCCATCGGGCGGAGTAGGTGAAAAATAAGAGTTGGACGTGTCCGCAAATTCGGCGGTTCCCGCTTTTTTATAGCTGGAGGGAGCCTGAGCCTGAATATCCTTTCTGGCGATAAAATCAATTTCGTTATTTTGAATCGCTTTCAAAGCTTCGTCGCTGTGGAACAATTCGTAGACCTTCATAACCTTCTCCGGCATGTTATTGGCGCTGGGCCCGACGCAAAGAGCATCTGCGATCTGAGCATAGTTTTTGTGCTTATCCGCCGGATCAAGGACCGGAGTGTCGGTGACGCCAAGATCAAATTTGGTTCCGGTTTCTTGCCAAAATTTATCGAGTGTGGAGACATCCCAGTTCACGCCCGGCAGCATAGCGATTCTTCCCGCAGCGAACTGCGCCATAAGCGAATCGTTGTCCATGCCTTCTCCTCCTGGGAAGATGCTTCCATCCTTCTTCATTTGGAGTATTTTTTCGATATTGTCCTTAAAGTCTGTAAAAGTAAATTTGCCGGTGGCAAAGTCGAATCCCATATTACCGACCGAGCTTGCAAACTGGGAGGCGAAATACCATTTTCCCGAAGAAGCCGAATCTTTCAAGTGTACGCCGTAACCGTAAGCGCTGCCTTTATTGTCCTCGGTAATTTTCTTCGCATAGGCAACGACTTGATCCCAAGTGGCGGGAGGTTCCGTGAACCCTGACTTTTTCAATAAGTCTTTGTTATACATAAATTTCGTCGTCAACACTTTGAAAGGGACGCTGTAGGTCTTATCATTAAACGTCGTATACCCCTTAATCAAAATATCCTGATAGGTGCTGAGGAATTCCTTTCCTCCCGGCAGATCGTCAATGGGAAGCATCCACCCCGAGTTAATGAAGGGCTCTTTGACGGTGCCGACAAATTTATACAACTCCGGACCTTGACCGGCTGCCAGCGCAACCTTTAATACATCATCGTAGTTGCTTCCGTACACTTTGTATTCGATGTTGATGCCGTCTTTTAAGCCCTGGCCTTTGTTGTATTTATCAACGATAGGGTCCATAACGGGTTTGTAGGAAGCGTCGTTTGTCCATACGCGTACGGTTTCCATTTTGGCTGCGGGTGCGGCTTCCGAATTGCTGCCCGAAGAGCTGCCGGTGCCGGATTTGCCGCTGGAGCAGCCGGCCAAGACGGCGGCGCCCATCACCAAACTCAGGCATGCCAGACCGAGGCGGCGAGGCAGGTTTAATCTACGTGTTTTCAAGTTTGAGTTCCCCCTTTGAGTATTTGTAAAGCGCTTTCGCGTTTTATGTTAGCAAGTTTAGAAAAGCATTAAAATATAAAAACTTGAGGGAAAAAGTTAAAAATATTATGCAAATGTATGCGCTATCTTTTTGCTATGCTATAATTTCGGTTGTACTTGGGAGGCTTCATGATACTCGAAGAGGGGATCTGAGCGGGTGGAGAATACCTATGAATATACGTAAGCGTTTAGTGGTGTATTTCCTTGCATCGATATTAGTTCCTTCTGTCATTATCACGGTAATTGTTTATATGGGCTCAACCGGAATTATCAACAAAAAGATGAGCGAGCTCATTGAGAAAAATTTGGATTCCGCGCGGTTAATTGTTCAGGAGAGGTTGGAATTCATCAATGAGATGACCACCTTGATTTCATTAAATCCCATGATTCAAGAGGTGCTCGGCGAGAGTCCGACTACGGATTTGTCCGAAAACATCAGGCAGATTATTAAGCTGGACCGCGCACTGGACAGCTATTATTTGTCGAACTATTACGCCTCCCCCATTTCAGCTATCGTGCCTACGATTTATTTAATCAACAGGCCGGAATATCGGAAGTATGATATTTCATCCAAGGTTCAGGATATTTCCGCGATAGAAAATGAACCGTGGTACGTGAACAGCAAAAACAAAAATTTTGTAGTCGATGCGCTTCCCGGTCAAGACCATATGATTGTGGCAAGAAGGATATTCAGTTTAAAGAACGCGGATCAATATGAATACGCCGCTTTGGTTACGATTGAGCTGGAAAATAAATCGATCAACAGCGTGCTGGCCAGCTACAAGCCTTCAGCGGAGAGCAAAATCTGCATTCTGGACGGCAGCAATCAAATCATTTTTAGCAGCGACGTTCTGACAAAAGCCGAAAACAGCTTTATCCAGACGCTTGATTTGAAGGCCGGCAAATCGCAAATTAGGGGCTTGGAAGGGGAAAAAGTGCTTGTCTCCTCCAAAATGATGGATAATATCGATTGGAGAATCGTCGATTTAACGAATTTAAGCGAAATCAATTCCGATCAAACCCGGCTCACGCGAATCGTGGTGCTTATTCTTATCCTTTGCATGACTTTGGCCCTTTTGGCCGCTTTCTTTCTCTCGCGTTACATTTCCAGTCCGATTACGAAGCTGGTTGCCTCCATGCGTACGGTGAAAGGGAATAACTTTGAGATCAGCATCAAATATAACAAAAAGGACGAATTCGGCTACTTAATCAGGCAATATAAGCAAATGATCGGCCAGATCAAGGATTTAATCGAAAAATTGTACGTTAGCGATTTAAATAAGCAGCAGGCGGAGCTGCTTGCCAAGGATGCACAGCTCCGGTTTCTGCAGGCCCAAATCAACCCGCATTTTTTATACAATACGTTAGATTCGATTAATATGTATGCCATTAAATATAACGTGCCGGTCATCAGCGAAATGATCAACTCCCTTGCCAATTTCTACCGGTATTCTCTCAGCAAAGGGCGTGCCATCATCACTCTTGATGAGGAGATCAACCATACCCATAGCTACCTGGAGATCCAATCCAAAAGGTTCGGTTCCAAATTGCGATATAGCATAGACATTCCACGTGAATTCCGGAGAAAAAGGATCGTCAAGCTGGTGATCCAGCCTTTGGTCGAAAATTCAATTCTTCATGGCTTTGATCATGAAAAGGGCGAGCTGGAAATTACGATTTCGGCCAGGCAGACAGAGGATAAAATAGTCCTTCTGATCACGGATAACGGTGTCGGCGCCGATGTGGAAGAACTTAACCGGCTGCTCGATTCCGCTGAACCGATGGAGCATTCCTTTGCCGTCAGAAACGTCCACCGCCGGCTCCAAAACACTTTTGGAGAAGCGTACGGCATTCTCTACACCCGAAACAAATCAGAAGGAATTACGGTTGAAGTCAGAATTCCCAAGAATTATACGCCGGAGGAACAAGATGATAACAGTAGTTCTTGCAGATGACGATTGGATGGTCACAGAAATTTTAAATGATTCCATTCCTTGGCGCGAGCTGGGCATGGAGGTGGTTGGAATGGCGGATCATGGCAGAAAGGCTCTCGATTTATGTCTGGAGCTTCGGCCGGACATTTTGGTCACGGATATCCAAATGCCGTTTTGCAATGGTTTGGAAGTGGCTATTCAGCTCATGGAACAGGACATCCAAACCAGAATCGTCCTAATTAGCGGCGTGCAGGATTTTAACTATGCCAGAACGGCGTTAAATGTAAAAGCGGCCGGATACATCCTTAAGCCCATTCAGCTTAAAGAGGTGGTCTCCACTCTAAAAAAGGTGCGGGACACGATCGAAATGGAGTGCCAGCGCGAACAGGTGATTGAGCGTCTGTCGTCCCAGCTTTCCGAAAACATGTCCTTGATGCGGGATAAATTTTTGAACCATCTTGTCCTGGAGGGGATGCAGGGCCAAGATGAGCTTCGGGAGCGTCTGTCCTATTTCAATCTGCCGTTAAAGATGGAACAGGACATTACGGTTGCTGTCGCCAAAATGGATGAGTACGAACAACGGGTAAAAAGCAAAGGCGTTGAGCGCGTGCAATTTTTCAACTTCTCCATTAAAAACATCATCGAGCAAATATTAAACCATTTTCAGGCCGGAACCTGTTTGACGACCAAGGATAATGAATTTGTCATGATTTTTAGCGGCGAGTACTGCCGGGAAGAGAAGATGAGTCAGATCTTTGAGGGCATTGAGCAGCTGCTTATTGATTTCGAGGGAATTTCGCTGTCCATCGGTGTCGGAAACGCTGTAAACGTCGGAGCGGCGAATCAGTCCTATAATTGTGCCTGCAAGGCGTTAAGCTACAAGTTTTATACAGGCAATAATTCCATCATTCATATTGATGATATTATCCGCTCCAATACATCCGATAAAATAACGGATATGACTCATAATGCCCGATTAAACGAACTGCAAAAGTTCCTGTTAACCGAGGTGAAAATGGGCAAATACCAAAAAGTACTAAAAAGGTTTGAAGACTATTATTCCCTGCTGGCGCAAGCCAATCAGTTTTCTCAGGAGTATATTCGGGGACGTTTTCTTGAATTAATCATTGATGCCCATCGCGAAATATGCGAGACCGAAGGGGAAGTCGAAGAGGTAACTGAAGCTTACATGGTTTGCCTGCAATCCATCATGAAGGCAGAGTCCATTTCGGAGATTAAACCGTATGTCAGCCATATGCTGCGCTGCATGGCCGAATATTATAGTGCGAAATATAACAAAAAGCATAGTACCTTGGTCGAGGGCATTAAACGTTATGTAGGCCAGCATTATAAAGCCAATCTTTCACTCGCCGAGATTGCGAATGAAGTATTTATGTCCCCTACCTATATTTGTGCCGTGTTCAAACGCGAGACGGGAAAAACGATCAATGAATACATCATCGAAATGAAGATGAAGGAGGCTAAAAAAATGCTGGCCGGCACAGCAATGAAGATTATGGAGATTTCCGAGGATTTGGGCTATGAGAACGCTCAATATTTCAGCTATTCTTTCAAGAAGTATTTAGGTGAAACCCCGCAGCAATACCGGAACAAGTTTTTGTAGGAGCTAAAATGATAGACGAAACTAAAGAGTTTAAGGATCAAGATAAAAACGAACAATCGTTCTTCATTTTAATGGTATATAATGGTACAATAGGAAGGACGATTAAAGGCATGTTTTCCTTAAGCATCGAAGATCCGCCCGAAGGTTAGCGCCTAAGGCGGTTTTTTATTTAAGCCTGATGTTAGTCCCGGGGGCTAAGAAAGGATGCTGTCTAGATGGAAGTGGTACCGGATTTAGATAAGTTGGAATCCATAAAAGCTTTGCAGTCGACCATTCGCAAGCTCGAAAATGCCTTATCCCAAATGACTAATCATGGCGCAAATACGACCCTGGTTAAGAAAAGACTTAAAGCTGTCCGCATCGGCCTGGCTGCGCTAGAAAACGTTTGGAATCAAAGTTCCCAGCCTTATCCTCAGGAAGATCTAACAGAAGCCCGCGATGTTATTATCGGCTTAATTCCATCCATCAATAACAGTTATGCTAAGGCAAAGACGGGCAGTCCGCAAAGAACCCTTCTGGAAAGAAGAATTAAAGCGTTGGAACTGTCTATTCAAGCGATTGATGAACTTCGCTAAATAACTAGTAAGGTAAACAACGGATGATCCGTCCAGTAAAGGGGAGTAATGAAATGAAAGCAAGAGTTACTGTTATAACGATTGGTGTAGATGATCTTGATCGGGCTCTTATATTTTACAGAGATGGGCTGGGTTTTCCGACCGAAGGAATTGTAGGTACTGAATCAATGTAAGCAGCAAGGAAGAAGTTGACCTGGTTATGGAACAAGCACGGAAGGCAGGAGCGACCATAACGGTGCAGGCGCACGATACCTTTTGGGGAGGGTACTCCGGTTACTTTCAAGATCCGGACGGACACCTGTGGGAAATTGTTTGGAATCCGGAATGGGATAACAAGGAGTAATGAAAAGACGATTAAGCCTAAAAGGGGTTTTTTTAAACTATGGCAGAAACGGCATCGAAAGGGAGCAACTTTGAAAACGCCATTTTCCTTAATCATTTTCTGCTATTCGCTGTAGCAGCTATTTTAATTATTTTCGCCGTCTATTTGTTCATTAAAAGAGCAGTTGAGAAAAACGATGGGGATTTTACCTCAGAGGCAGAAACCAAGCGGAAAGATGGAAAAAACATATTATTAACCCTAAGCTGGATAGCTGCATTTTTACCCTATTTATTTAGCCCGGTGGTGTTTGGTTTGATTGCCTTTTTTCTTGGATTGGTTCTGAAAAGAGATTATGAAGTAGGGAAGCAAAGCAAGATCATTAGGGTTCTGGCAGTCGTTAATACGATTGGGGGAATGATTATAGGGTGGGTCGTTAATAACTTACATAGCTGAGTTGATGTTACTTTAATGGGAGGAAGAAACTCATACCTTGGGGGAGAGTGCGATTTTCAATAATTTAAAGGGCAGTAGAACAATGATGATCCTTGTTCTCTTTGTGGGGACATTATATCTTTGTCTAGGTGATATTAATTTCACGGGTAAGTCAAAATTAAATAAAGTCATTCAAGTAAAGCAGATTTCAAGCACCGTGATGTCCAAAGTGCATTATACCAGAAAGGATTCGGGCGCATTTATTGATTGGATAGAAGTGAAATTAAATAAGGATGAGATTAATAACATTGTAAACTGGATTAATACTGTGCCTGATTCAAAACTTGTAGAGTTGAATAATATACCTTCAAATACCAGCATTAGCGCAGGCATTGTTTTTAGATTAAAGAACAGAGAAGAAATAAGAATTCAATATGATCTTGAGCAGATTTTTGTAACAAGAACAGATATAAGGGCCGGACAAATCATCTATACCATTGACCAGGAAAACTTAACAGATTTCTTTGATCAACAGCTTAAAGGTTTTTATTTTGGTGGAGACAAGGTAAAGGAATCTTGAATGCAATCGAAGAAGTTCCGCAATATCGTTCATGCAGCGGGCGTGAACTCGAATTATAAAGTCAGCTTTTCGAGCGAGGCCGAGCAGATGATTAGAAAACGGGATCGGCCTACCGCAGAAATAATATACAAATGAGAACACGCCCATACGTGAAAAGGTTAGGGCGTGTTTTGTTTTATAAAAAGTTTTGCATTCAAATCGGGGCAGTTTCCCTGACAAAGTAAAAAGAAGCAACGAAGCAAATTCAGGTAATCCTCTCTGCGGAATAAAGTCTACATCCTCCAAACGGATTCATGCAACTCAGCCATTAAGGGATCGCTGCCATAAAGGATCCATCTCCCCCTCCTTCTCCAAATCACCTTTAAAAATCTCGGTAAATTCTTTAGTTCCTCTGGTACCGCTTTTGCCCGGGATTCCTATAATGAAGTTTGTGAAAGGAGGAAAGGCAAAGTTTTTTTGTAAGCGGTTTCCATTAAGGGGTATGTTGTTCGGTTAATCACTATATTTTGGAGGAGAGTGACAGCAAACAATGAGTAGATGGTTTAAAAAGGGCATCTCGATCGTCCTCGCAGCCGCGATGCTCGTCCCGATGGGATGGCGTGCGCCGCTTACCCATGCATCGGCAGCTCCGAACATTCCCGTCATTTTATATCATGTGATCAGCGACAATCCGCAAGGGGATTACCAGTATAGTACAGATCAATTCGAGCAGCAGATGAAGTACCTGAAAGACAACGGATATACGACGTTATCGGCTGAAGAGTATGTCGATATCCTCGTAAACGGTCAGGACGCCCCGGACAAACCGATTTTGCTGACCTTTGACGATGCAACGCCTGACTTTCTTACTGAAGCGCTTCCGGTATTAAAAAAATATGAGTTCAACTCCGTAGAATTCGTTGTCAGCGATTGGATTGATGGCGGATACAGCATGACGAAAGCACAATTGCAGCAGCTGGCCTTCGAGCCGAGCGTCAGCCTGCAAAATCACTCCAAAACCCACAATAACGATACCGCACTGGGCGGAGTATGGACAGACCAAATCACCCAAGAGCAGGCATCGGCCGAAGTGGAAGCGGCGGGCACATTCCTGCAAGAGATTACCGGAAAAGCTCCTGTCTTGTTCGCCTATCCTTACGGCGCCTACAACCAAACTGCCGAGGATGCGCTGCAGGGCAGCGGCATCCAGGTTGGCTTCAAGGCCTGGAGCGGCGATGAGGGACCTTATGCGATGGGCCGGATTCTCATAAAAAACGGTGACACCCTAAGCAACTTCGCTGCTGCCATCGGGGGACCGGCGCCTGCCGATCCAGAAGCGCCTGTGAATCCCGAACCCACGGATCCAGTCCCTTCGGATCCTGCTAATCCGGATGTACCTGCCGGAACCGTCGTGTTGAACCAAAGCTTCGAGGATGGCCAAACCGGCGGCTGGTCAAAACTTTCCTGGGGTTCTAACGGAGAAACGTCCGTTGTGTCGGAGGTTGCTTCCGAAGGAAGCAGCTCGTTAAAGTTCTCCAACCGTGCCGATCAGAATGCCAGGCCGGCTCTCGTTTTAACTAATCTTTTAAAATCCGGACATCAATATGATATCTCGCTGAAAGTGAGACTGGGCTCGGGCAGCGGACAATTTCATTTGGCGTCCAAAATCGATTCTCCGCTGCTGGATAACCAATATCCTTGGATGATCGGCAATCAAACCGTGGCGGATACCGGCTGGACGGCTTTTGAAACCAAAGCTTACGAAATCCCGGCCGATACAAAGGAAGTGATCGTCTGGGTTGAAGGCTGGGAAAATACGTTAACCTCAGATCTCTATATCGATGAAGTTAGAATTACGGATGTTACTTCCGGAGAAACCGATCCGGGAGATGTGGATCAGACGGGGATTACGGCCGATTTCGAAACCGGCACGCAAAATTTCGCGGCTCGAAACGGGCGTGAAACGGTAGAACTCACTACCGAAGATAACCATACGCCGGACGGCGGGCAAAGCTTGAAGGTGACCACAAAAGGTCAATATGACGGTGCATTGGTGAATGCGGCCGGCAAGATGGCCAAGAACAACCAATACCAATTGTCCGCCTGGGTCAAAATGGCGCCGGGCCAGTCTGCAACGAGACTGCGGATCAGCGTGCAGTCCGGGGACAGCACTTTTACCAACGTTTCGCAAAATGCCGCCGTCACGGACGGCGATTGGGTGCAGCTGACCGGCAAATATACGCTTGCCGTTACCCCGACCGTACTCAATGCCTATATTGAAACCGCGGATAACGACGGCGGTGACCGGACCTTTTTCCTGGATGATTTTCAATTGACTTATCTGGGGCCGGTCAATGCTCCACCTCCGATCCAGCAGGATATTCCGAGTTTGCAGGATGTGTACGGCAATCAGTTTTTGATCGGCAACGCCGTTTCCTCCACCGACTTTCAGGGTGAACGATTTGAGCTTCTCCGAAAGCATTTCAACGTCGTAACGGCTGAAAATGCGATGAAGCCGGACCAGGTTTACAACTTGGATAAACAATTCGATTTTACGGCCGAGGACGCTCTGGTCAGACAAATAACGGACGCCGGCCTTAAGCTCCATGGTCATGTGCTGGTTTGGCATCAGCAGACGCCGGAGTGGCTGAATACGGGAGAAGACGGGAAACCGCTGACCCGGGAGCAAGCCTTGGAGAATATGCGCAACCATATCCAGACCGTAATCGAGCATTATGGCGACAAAGTGATTTCCTGGGACGTCGTGAATGAAGCGATGAACGATAATCCGTCCAACCCGGAGAATTGGAAAGCGGCATTGCGGAACTCCCCTTGGAAAGCCGCCATCGGGGACGACTACGTGGAGCAGGCGTTCCTCATCGCCCGCGAAGTGCTGGACCGCCATCCGGATTGGAATATCAAGCTGTATTACAATGATTACAACGAAGACAACCAGAATAAAGCAACGGCTATCGCGAGCATGGTTCAAGAGCTCAACGACAACTATGCGGCTGCCCATGACGGGAAGCTGCTCATTGACGGCATCGGCATGCAAGGACACTACAATCTCAATACAAAGCCGGAAAACGTGGAGGCGTCGCTGGAGAAATTCATCCAGCTGGGCGTAGAAGCGAGCATTTCCGAGCTTGATATTACGGCCGGAAGCGACGGCAATCTGACCGAAAAGCAGGCGAATGCCCAAGGTTATTTGTACGCCCAGCTGATGGATATGTTCAAGAAACATGCCGAGCATATCTCCCGCGTTACTTTCTGGGGCTTAAATGACGCTTCAAGCTGGAGAGCTTCGCAAAATCCCCTGCTGTTCGATCAAGATCTGCAGGCCAAAAAAGCTTATTACGGCGTTGCCGATCCGGACAAATATATGTCCGAATACACGCCGGATTCGGAAGAAGCCCGGGAGGCAACCGCCGCTTACGGCACGCCGCAAATGGATGGCATCGTTGACCCTGTTTGGGGCCAGGCGGCCGAAATACCGGTCAACAGGTTCCAATCGGCCTGGCAGGGGGCTTCCGGCGTGGCCAAAGCGCTTTGGGATGATCAAAATCTGTACGTTTTGATTCAGGTCACGGATACGCAGCTGGATAAAACCAGCGCCAACGCCTGGGAACAGGATTCGGTTGAAGTTTTCCTGGACCAAAACAACGGCAAAACAACCTCTTACCAGCAGGACGACGGGCAATACCGGGTCAATTATGCGAACGAAACTTCCTTCAATCCGGAAAACATCGGGAAGGATTTTGAGTCGGCAGTCCAAGTCAGCGGCACTAATTACCGGGTTGAGCTAAAGATTCCGCTTAAATATGTAACGCCGGCCAATCAAACGCAGCTTGGTTTCGACGTACAGATTAATGATGCGAAGGACGGTGCCCGTCAAAGTACGGCTGCCTGGAATGATTTGACCGGCCAGGGCTACCAGGACCCATCCGTTTACGGGATTCTTACCCTCGCCGGCAAACCGGCAAACGGTGGCGATAACGGAGGCGGTCACGAAGGCAATAACGGTGGAGGGAGCAGTGGCGGAGGCACTCCAACCGCCACCCGGCCAACCGGTGAATCCGGCAGTGGGGCAAACTCAGGCAAACCGGAAGTGACCGTCGTTAACGGCGTGGCCAAAGCGATCCTGTCAAATGACTACCTGAAGCAGCTCCTTGAGCAGACCGCTCCGGCAGCAGACGGCATAAAAACCATCCGTTTCGAGTTGCCGAAACAAGCCGGGGCAAATGCGTATGAAGTCCAATTGCCCGTCCAAAGTCTCTCAGGTCAAGATCCCTTTACGCTTGTGCTGAAAACGGAATTTGCAGCTTTAACCCTCCCAAGCAGTATGCTGGGGATTGCAGCGGAGAACGCCAATCAGGTTTCTATTCGTTTCGCTAAAGCATCGGCAGATAATCTAACCGAAGCTGCTCGAATGCTGATCGGAAACCGTCCGGTTGTGGATCTGAGTCTCGTTCTGGACGGCAAGGCTACGGCCTGGAGCGATCCAAAAACGCCTGTAACGGTAACCGTCCCTTACATGCCGGCACCGGAAGAGCGGGTTCATCCGGATCAGCTGGTCGTCTTATACATCGATGACCAAGGCCAAACGACGCCTGTTTCAAACAGCCGTTTTGATGCCGCAGAACAAGGAATCGTATTTAAAACGACCCATTTCAGCGCCTATGGAGTAACCGCTGTTGCGGGTACCTTTGCGGATTTGCAGAGCGTCCCTTGGGCAGAGCGGGCCATTGATGCCCTGTATGCTCATGGAATTACGAAAGGAACGGCAGCGAACCGT
The DNA here is from genome assembly GCF_058267595.1 of Paenibacillus mobilis. Classification (NCBI taxonomy): domain Bacteria; kingdom Bacillati; phylum Bacillota; class Bacilli; order Caryophanales; family Paenibacillaceae; genus Paenibacillus; species Paenibacillus mobilis. Next base: position 26,821 of record NZ_JBZCMS010000009.1, on the reverse strand, counting down.
TTTTCTCCTTCGAGCAGTACTACGAGATCGGAATTTATCAAGCTCCTTGTGAAGACGCTCGAGCTAGAAGGCCCGGACGGAAATGCGGCCATGTTCCGTGATGTTCAGCTTTCAGCAGACTATTATAATGAATTGGCTGCCGCGAAGGAATTGGGGATCGTGACAGGCAGCGAAGAGGGTTGGTTTAAGCCAGATGACGCCGTTACCCGTCAGGATGCGATGGTTATGACGGCACGTGCGCTCAGGGCAGCAGGCCGAACCGCCGAAGATCGTGCCTCTCTCGAGGTTTTTGCGGATCAAATCCGTATTTCCGGGTATGCACGAGAAAGCGTTGCGGCCCTGGTGGGCTCGGGCATTGTTCACGGCAAGGGAGGAAAGATAGCGCCTTTGGAATCCCTCACCCGGGCCGAAGCGGCAGTCCTCCTTTATCAGGTCTGGAGCAGCAAATAAGGAAACAGGAGTAAATAGACATAGTATGGTTACTGTTTCAAGGTTTTGTTTTGGAAAGTTAAAAGGCCGGTCCCTTTCGGGCGCCGGCCTTTTTGTTTTTTTACAGATTAAGAAAGGCCTGGTTCTGCTGCTTCCTGTCAAGCGTAGGAGTAAAGTTAGCGGATTGTCGTATGGTGATGACAGAAAGAAGAGTGACAAAAAACATAGTAAACACGGATACCAGTCCCATGGAGTTGTAGATGTCTCTGTGGCCTTCGCCGGTCATGCAGAGGAGCAGATAGTTAAGGCTTTGAATACCGTACACGGCAGCCGCTTCATACCAATAAGACTTGTTGAACGAGCCGTCGGCGCCTTTCGTATCGTATTTGGAAATAAACAGGGCGAAAATCTGCATGAACACATACACCACAAAAAACCAGCCTAAATAGTTGGAAATCGGAACTCCGAAGTAGCTGCCCCCATCTTCCCAGATCCACTCCTTGCTGATGGTGGAGGTCAGCGGGTCCATCACCACATCCCACATGACCATAATGAAGGAAGCGACGAAAGGAATCAGGAAAATTTGCAAGCCGCGCAGCTTCCGGCCATATTGTCCGTTCAGCACATGGGAGAGCGTCCAGGCCATATAGCCCATCCCAAAGTAGGCGATCATAATAACAAACGGTACATCAAAAATTCGGGGAATATCCGACGTGTAATGGTAATTTCCGAAAGGGAACCCCTGAGCAATGCTTAAGCTTTCAAAAAAATTGCTGACGAGCCAGGTGATGACGAAAAAGATAATCATATTTTTCAGCCCATAACGTTTGGTTCCATGAAAAAAGGCTAAACCCGGTATCACCGGAAAAATCACGATATCCACTATATCTTTTGCCGAAGACGGCATAAAGAATTTAATCAGCGTAACCACGAGCAGCAAGCCGATAAACGCCCACCGGGCAACGCTTGATGAGCCTTTTTCCGTTACAGTTCCGGTTTTCGCTGCGAGCGGGTTGGTAACCTGCGGCATAAGGTTTTGCCTCCTTCAATTTTGGCTTGATGGATAGGAACGGTCCTATTTGCTGGAGATGGCGGGGAAAAGGCTCGATGAGCACCTGGCCCTCAAGTCTCCTTCCCGGGTTCGGGACTCAAGGTTGTACAGGTAACGGGAGGTGCTCGATCAATCCTGACAGGATGTTGAATTTCCGCCGCGACTACAATATACTGTACACGGTGTTGGGCTTCAACCATCAATTCATTTGAAAATGAGCAAAAACCGACAAGCATCGCCTGACGTGTCGGGTTCTTATATTTTTACGGAAAAATGGAGGCCGCATGGATACCCCAAAACAAAATCGCCGTACCAAATTAACCAAATGGATTCTAAAAGAGACGATCCTGGAATTAATTCGCGAGAAACCGATTTCCAAAATCACCATCAAAGAAATTTGCGAGTCCGCCGACTTGAACAGAAGCACGTTTTACGCCCACTATACAGACCAATATGACTTGATGAAGCAAGTGGAGCAAGAGATCAATCAAGAGGTTAATGCTTATATTCAGGCCTATCTCCAACCGGGAGAAGCCGGAGATCCTTACCTGGTCATTGAGAAAATCCTGGATTTTATGCTTCGGAATAAAGAAGTCTTTATAGCGCTTTTTACCGGCAATGGCGGCAAGGACTGCGCAGAACATATCGCGGATCTGGTCCGGCAAAACAGCATCAACGAATGGCTGAGCAACGGGAGCCTTGATCCGGAAGTCGCCGAATATTTGTACACCTACGCCGAGGTTGGGGGAACCGGGTTGATGATGAAATGGGTCAACGAAGGCTGCATCAACCCCCCGGGTGAGATGGCTTCGCTTATTATCCAGATGATCCGGGGCGGCATTGCTTCGTTTACGGAGAAAGAGCGGGGCTAGTGTTTTGGCAAAGGGTTGGAATTAGGATTACCGCCTTAGTGCGGCAAGGTCGCAGGTTTTTTACAGGTTAGAAACAGGATGGCTATCTTTTTGAAACATGCTTTTTGTATTCTGAGTTCAATGACGGAGACCGTACCTTTTGCGGAAGGAAAAGGAGCCGCGGGCAAGGGGTTCACGGCCGGATAAGGTGAATAGGCCGCCCGTTTTTGGTTATGCTACGTTTCAATAGTGATGGCTAAATGTGTCCTTTTCAGGTAAAAAAGGTGAAGGGCCCCCGGTCATCGATCGCACGGCTTTGTTTTCCTTTTCCATTATCGTTAGCAGAGCTGCACCGAAGGGATTTTACAACAAGAGATTATTTTGCTGAAGGTGGAAGGGGGACAAACATGCTATTGACTCAGTTACTTGAAGGTTTGGCATACGAATGGCTGCAGGGCGATAGGGATAAAAATGTAGCCGGCATAGCCAGCGATTCCAGGGAAATATCCGAAGGAGGTCTGTTTGTAGCCATTTCCGGCTTTTCAGCAGACGGCCATCGTTTTATTCATAATGCGGTTTCAAACGGAGCTTCCGTCGTCATCGTTGAAAAAGAGGTTGCAGGGATCGAGGAACGGGTAACGGTGTTAAAAGTTCAGAACGCACGGGATGCGCTTGCCCGCATCTCCGCGAATTTTTATGGAAACCTGTCGAAAAAAATGAACCTGATCGGAGTCACGGGGACTAACGGGAAAACGTCCGTTACTTATTTCCTTCGAGCCATATTTGAGAAAGCCGGAAAGACCTTGGGTGTAATCGGAACGATGGGAACGATAATCGGCCAAAGCCGGTTCAGTAATAAAAATACGACACCCGAATCGATCGTTTTACAAAAAATGTTCTCCGATATGGTCGAGTCCAAAGTGGAAGACTGCATCATGGAGGTCTCCTCGCACGGACTCAGCTTGAGCCGGGTCGCTTATACCCATTTCAACATGGGGATATTCACCAATTTAACCCCGGACCATCTGGAGCTTCATCATACGATGGAGGAATATTTCGAAGCCAAGTCCTTGTTGTTCGGAATGACAAGCGATTATAACCTTTTTAATGCTGATGATCCGTATGGACGCCTTCTGATTCAGCGTTTTCAAGGGGGCAAGGCGAGGATAGTGACTTACGGCATCAAAAATACAGCCGACATTTATGCGGATCACATCGATTATGATGTAGATCGTACGGAATTTACCGCTCATACTCCAAAAGGAAACGTTAGGATCCGTGTGAATTTGCCGGGGGAAATATATGTTTATAACAGCCTGGCTGCCGTTGCCGCAGCCTGCTGCAATCAAATCGATTTGCAGCTCATTGCCGACGGGATCAACTCGGTCAAGAAGATCCAGGGGAGACTGGAAGTGGTCTATGAGGATCAGGATAACCGGATCATCGTTGATTTTGCTCATACCGAAGATGCCTTGGAGAAGGCGCTGAAAACGATCAGGCCTTTTGCGAAAGGGCGCATTATTCTGGTCTTTGGCGTTTATGCGGATGACAGCCAGGCCGGGAAAGACAAACGGACCGGAATGGCCCGGGTCGCGGCAGCTTATGCCGACTTGTCCGTGATCACGACGGACAACCCGAAAGAGCACGATAACCGGATGATTATCCAGGGGATTGAAGAAGGAATGAAGTCTTTTAAGGGCACTTATACGACGGTTATCGACCGCAGGAACGCCATTGAATATGCGATAAGCTTAAGTGCTCCGGGAGACGTCATTCTGATTGCGGGCAAAGGACACGAAACCTCGCAGGTCATTGGTCAAGACAGCCTTCCATTTAACGATGCCGAAATCGTGCTGCAAATCCAAGCCGAGCGTCAGGAAAAAGTGGCTTTAAAAGGCGGGTTTAGATGGGGATTGGCATAAGGCAAGGCTGCAGGCGAGTCTAAGCATGCTTAGAGCTCGCCTGTTTTATTTATCGAGGAAATCTGCGGGGGTTTTCTTTTTATATTCACTATGCAAATTCCAAGCAGTACAAGCGCAATTCCGGCTAAAGTGGTGGTCTTCAGCGCCTCATGCAGGAACAGCCAGCCTGAAACGACCCCGATAATGGGCACGGTCAATAAGGTAACCGAAGCGGTACTGGCTTCGATTTTGGACAGGATATAAGTCCATAACACGAAAGCGAGCGCTGAAGCGAGGATCCCGGAGAATAACAGGTATTCCGCTGCCTCCCAGTTCCAATGAGACGCGCCATGCTCGAAAAGCAGGGAATAAATAAACAGGCCGATCGTGCCGAACGCCATTTGCCAGGTCGTAAATTGGATTTTATCGCTGTTTTGGAGTTTTTGTTTGATAATAACGTTAGACATAGCCCACGTAACGGCCGAGGATAAAGCCAGCAAAAGCATCCACGGATTGCCGGAGATCCGGATATTCATGGCAAGCACCAAACCGATAAGGCCGACGGCGATGCCCAGCGTTTTGCGGGTAGTCAGCCTATCGCCGGGTATCCAGTAATGAGCCATGATGGACAGAAATAAAGGCATGCTGTACGTTAACACCGAAGTGAGCCCGGCGCTGATATAATTCAGCGAAACCTGGATGGCTATATTAAAATAAGTCGTTTGCAAGATACCGCAGATCAAATACCATTTGAGATGCTCTTTTTTAGGAAAAGGAATTTTTTTATAAAAGACGATCCCAAACAGAACTCCCGAACCGATCAAGAAACGGAATGCGGCAAATAAAACGGGCGGGAACAAACCGTTCCCAAGTTTCATAATTACGAAGTTAAATCCCCAAATCAGACATAAAAGCAAACTTAACAGCTGCATGAAATCATCCCTTCAATCCGTCGTCACTAACTTTAATCATAGCATGATTGGAAAAGTGAAGAGAAGCGTGAATAAACGGGTTCTTTAACAACAGATGCCTCTGTTCTGATTCTAAAGTGAAAGAAATGTGTTCGATTCTCTTCTATTCAATCGATACAACTCCTTTTAGTATACAAATGTAAGCGATAACAAAACGTAAAGGAGATGTATCGCGTATGAAGAAAATGATCATGTTTGGTTTGGCGCTCGTGCTTGCAGCAGGTTCAGTCACATATTCAACCAATCAAAAGGCAGCCGCAGCAGATACTCCGGCAAACCCAATCGACAAGCCGGGATGGGTGCTAACCAAAAATGACGAATTCAATGGAACCACATTGGATACGAGCTTATGGGTTCCCAGGTATTTAGGCTTTAGAACCTCTACTGACCGGGGCAATGCGGATTATTATTTTAAGGATGGAAGTATCGTACTTAGGGTGACGAATGACACACCGACTTATTATAGCAGCGGAGATCAAATGAAGGTGTCCAGTCTGCAGACTGCCCAAGGAGACTTCCACCAGGGAAGCTATACCAAAAATCACAACGAACCCTATATTTCGAAGTTCTCCCAGCAGTATGGCTATTTCGAAATAAGAGCGAAGGGCCAGGCTGACCGTTCCGGACACTCGGCTTTCTGGTTTAATACGGATGATCCAAGCATTTATCCCCAATCCAGCCGAAATACGAAGGAACAGCTGGAAATCGATGCTTTCGAGAATTTTAGACGCAACCAATACCGGTTCAATCTCTACAATCCGATGAATGCCGGTATTGGCAATACGAATGGCGGGACATACGCATTCGACTTTTCCGCTGACTTTCATATCTATGCCATGGAGTGGTCCCCGGAATATGTTAAATATTATGTGGACAATCAGCTAGTCAAACAGTTAGATGCAACTAATATCGTGGATAAGCCGATGTTCGTCTATCTGTCCCTTTATGTTAATACTTGGGGTGGTGATTCCTCCCCGACTTATCCTGCCGAGTTTACGATTGATTATTTCAGAGCCTATCAAAAAGCCGATGAAGTCAACATCAAGCAAGAAGCCGATGAAGTCAACATCAAGCAAGAAGCCGAAAATTTGAATACTTTGCTGTCTTCCGGTGTAACCAAAGAGACTTGGGATGACGGAGCCAGTGGGGGCGGTTGGGTAAAAGTCTTATCCGACTCAACGAATGACTATGCGGAGTTCACGGCAAATGTACCTTCCGCAGGAGCTTATCAGGTGATTACCGGATATCGAACCGCTTCGACCAGAGGAATTTCTCAATTATCCATCAACGGGCAAAATCATGGTTCCCCGATCGATATGTACGGTTCTACGGCAGCCTTTAAAGAAGCTTCGACTACCGTGAATTTCGGCAGCGCAGGCAATAAGAAATTCAGATACACGGTGACGGGCAAGAATGCCAACAGTTCGAATTACCAGCTGGGTATTGATTATATCAAGCTTGTCAAAGTTAATTAGCACTTAATAGCACGTATAACCGCCTGAGGCTTTTACAGCCTCAGGTTTTTTAGCGATCGGTGGTCATTTGGAGCGTTTAAGTGTGTTGTAATTACACGTTTCAAGTGATACAATTTATGTATATTTGTGTTAAGTTGTTGCATATACTAAGGAGAGATCGCTAATGGCGCCTCAAATGCTTGTCATGAAAGGGAGGGAATTAGGCATGTCTGACCCTCGTTCATCTATCACTTCCGAAATGCTGGGGTTCATCAAGCAAAGGGTGCTCACAGTTACGGACATTACACGTTCCAAAAAATTGACTCAGATCTTGGACTCCTACGCTTCTAAGGAGCCCAACGAAAATGTCTTTGTCGTTCAAAATAGCCGAAATAAAGATGCGCAGGCCGTTATTGCAGATCTTGATTTCTTTTACGAGCTTCTTGCTATTAGAGAAGCTGTTGAGAAATCTATTGATGAGCTAATGTACATCACTACACTTGAGCGCAAAAATGATGACGCAAATGTAGATCTTTCTCAAGTAATCACTGGGCTGGATCTTGATGTTGACCGTATCATGAGCCTCGTGGAGGGCGGGGAGCTTGATTAATGCCTGATGATGTTCAGACAATCACAGCAAGGATAAATAGCCTCTTGGCCACACATAACGTTACTGTTAAGTTTGGCGAAAATGCTATTGAGGACTTGATCAGCTATAGAAAAGAACAGCAGGAATTAATCATCGCGTTGATCATCAGGTGTGCTATGAACGGCCCCTTAATAAAGCCTCGTGGAATCGGTGAACCTTTACACGGAGAGCTGAATGGTTTTTCAAAAATAAAGCATCAAAAACCCGCTCTCCGAGTTGTTTATCGCTCAGTCGAAGGTAAACCTATCCGCATGGAAATTATAGCTATTGGCCCTCGTGATAAAGATAAAGTTTATCAAATGGCTGCTAAACGAATAGTTGAGTTCAAAAAGGAAATGTCGGACTCTTAATTTTGTAAGGATCTCTTATGGAGGTCCTTTTTATTATGCCTGATCTTACTATAAAAAGAGGGCTTCATCCTATCCTCAAAATTGATAAATAGTGAAAGAAAAGGATTCATTCCTCTCCTTCAGACCTTAATTGAGCGGCATTATAATTGAAGAAAAGTTCCGATAATCCTTCACAGATAGGAGTAAAGAGATGAACAACACAGTTGCAAAGCCCATGCCCGCAGACTCTTTGAAAACGGTGCCAAAGCCTAAAAAAAAGGGGAAACGTTGGAATTCCCCGATTGCCGGTTACCTATTTCTCTCCCCTTGGCTGATCGGATTTTTCCTTCTCACCCTTGGGCCTATGATCATGTCCTTATATTATTCCTTTACCGATTATTCCCTGCTTGGTGCCCCAAACTGGATCGGCGCCGAGAATTACAAAAATATTTTCACGAGTGACGATGTTTTCCCGTCTTCACTCCGCATTACCATTGTTTTTGTGCTGTTAACGGTCCCGCTAAGGCTGATCTTCGCTTTGGCCGTGGCCATGCTGCTGAACCGGAATATCCGCGGAATTTCTTTCTACCGCACGATGGTTTATTTTCCATCCCTGATCGGTACGAGTATTGCGGTGTCCCTGCTTTGGAAAAACATTTTCAGCCGAAACGGGTTTATCAACGACTTTCTGGGCATCTTCGGCATTAAAGGGCCAGCCTGGATTGCCGATCCAAAGTATGCGCTCGGGACTCTGATTCTGCTGATGGTCTGGCAGTTCGGATCTTCAATGATTATTTTCCTGGCGGGCTTGAAGCAGGTCCCCGGTGATTTGTATGAAGCCTCATCGGTGGATGGAGCAAGTAAAATACGGCAGTTTTTCTCCATCACGCTCCCTATGCTTTCGCCGATTATTTTGTTTAACGCCATTCAAAGCTTGATCAATACGTTTCAAATGTTTACTCAGGCCTTTGTTATTACAGGAGGCGGGCCGGTGAAATCCACTTATGTTTATGTCATGTACCTATACGAGGAAGCCTTCACCAAATTCCATATGGGTTATGCGTCCGCATTGGCTTGGATTCTGCTCGTCCTGATCGGGTTGTTCGCAGCCGTGCTGTTCGCAACCTCGAGGTTCTGGGTATTCTATGAATCGGATGGAGGAAAGTAACCATGATGTCGATCAGTAAAGGAAAAAGAAGCATAACCCATATTTTGCTGCTTATCGTGAGCCTGATTATGATGTATCCCATTTTCTGGTGGATTGGTGCTTCGCTGAAAACCAACCAGGAGATGAGCTCGGCGAATCTGTTCCCGAAGATCCCCCACTGGGAGAACTTCTCGGACGGCTGGGTCTCGGTGCCGAACTTCACGTTTACTCATTTCTATATCAATACCTTTGAGCTGATTATCGGCGTGTTGTTCACGAGTGTTCTGTCCTGCAGCCTGGTCGCCTTTGCGTTCTCCCGCCTGGATTTCCCCCTGCGGAAAATATGGTTTGCCATCATGCTCGTTACCCTCATGCTGCCTACGCAGGTCACGATTGTTCCTCAATATGTCATGTTCAGCAAATGGGGATGGATCAATACGTATCTGCCTTTTTATATCCCGCATTTGCTTGCCGGAGGCATCGGTGGTCCGTTCTTCATTTACCTGCTGGTCCAGTTTATGCGTTCCGTACCGAAGGAATTGGACGAAGCGGCCAAAATCGATGGGTGCTCCTGGTTCGGCATTTATTGGAGGGTCATGCTTCCTTTGGTCAAACCCGCGATCGTTACCGTAGCCATCTATTGCTTCCTCTGGAATTGGGATGATTTCTTTGGACAAATGCTTTATATTAATTCTATTGAAAAATATACGATTAACCTAGCATTGAAGCTCTTCATCGATTCGCAAGGGTCCGTTCCTTGGGGACAAATGCTGGCGATGTCGCTGGTGTCGATCGCTCCCGCGGTGCTGATTTTCTTCCTGGCACAAAAGCATTTTGTAGAAGGAATATCTGCAGGTGCTTTAAAGGGATGATTTGCTTCAATAGAGGAGAATTTTAGCTGCGAGCAATCGCAGCTTTCTTTCTCTTTTACGACCGGGAGGAACCTTGCTTATGACCAATCCTTTTAAAACGCTGCGGATCGACGTTGTTTTCTTTTTCGGCTTTGCCCTTATCGTTGTTTTGCTTGTAAGCCTTATCGTTACTTTTAGCTATATTAACGGGTCCAAGGAAATAGCAGACAACACTTCCTATTATCAGCAGAAGCTGCTGATTGAAATTCATAAGAAACTGAATACCAACCTGGAAGACATCGAGCAGAGCTCCAACACGGCGGCCCAGTATTTTAGCGACCAGTATGAGGAAATGATGGACGGCAGCCAGTATGACCGGGTACGCGGCCAGGCGGACATCCGCTCGCAGTTAAACAACTATGTATTCAGCATGCCGATCCTCCAATCCATTCACGTTTATTCGGATTTGACCCCCTCTTACAATGTACAGGAATACGTTCAATTCATGACGATGGAGCAGATGGAGAAGGAAAGCTGGTATGAGGATTTGCGCAGTTCCGACTATGCCTGGCTGAGCGAAAGGACCATTAAAACCAATAATGGGGACACTTCGGTCATCAGCTTTGCTCGGAGAGTGTACAACCGCTTTAACCGCGCTTTTGCCGTCATTGTCTTTAATGTCCGCGTTCCGGTATTCCAATCTTTGATTACGACCGAAGACAACCGCTCGAGTCTGGTTCTGCTGGACGCAACAGGGAAGCTGATCACGCACACCGGAAACGATTCCTTTTTCCTGAACCACATGGATCAAATCAAAAGCCAGCTCGAAAGCCAAAGTACGGGAGCACAGCGGGCCGGAGATGAATATCTGGTCTGGTCCTCCTCGCCGGATTCCCAGTGGTCGCTTGTAGAGATCACCTCGTGGAGTCAGATTACCGCAGGGAGCCTGAAACAAACCCAAATCATTTTGGTTTTGGGGATTGCCACGATTTTCGGGATTCTTTTATTGGCCGTCTTTTTATCCCGTCAATTTGTCAAACCTATAGGGCTGCTGCTCAGGGCCATGAGTAATTTCTCGCTTAGCAAACGGACGCCGCTGCCGGACGACTATAAAAATGAATTTGGCCGGCTCTTCCAGGGGTACGAAAAATTGACCTACCGCATCGAAGAATTGTATGAAAGCCTGGAGCGGCAGCATGAGCATCAGCGGGCGGCGGAGATCAAAGCGCTGCAGATGATGATTAATCCTCATTTTCTCTATAACTCGCTGGACCAGGTGAATTGGCTGGCCATCGAAGCCGGACAGAAGCAAATCAGCCATATGCTTTCTTATCTGGGACAATTTTTTCGGGTGGCCTTATCCAACAGCAACAGTCTTGTCCCTCTGGCCGAAGAGCTGGCTCATATTGAGAGTTACCTGCAGTTTCAGAAAATACGCTGGGAAGACCGGCTGGACTATCATTTTCATATTTCCGAGGAAATAAAAGCTTTGTTTGTGCCGCGAATTCTGCTTCAGCCCTTCGTAGAGAACGCTTTCATTCACGGGTTTCATGGCAAGCGGAAGGCTTCATTGACGATATCCGCCCAAATCGACAAAGAACAGCTGCAAATTGTGGTCAAGGATGACGGAAGGGAACTTCAGGAGAACTGGATGGAGAACCGGAGCGCTAAAGGGGGATATGGCCTCAGTAACGTGCGGGAACGAATTGAGGCGATGTTCGGACCTTCGTACGGGTTCACTCTGAACAATTCAACGGAAGGCGGAACTCAAGCCGTGATTTGGCTGCCGCTAATCTATGAAAATATCAAGGGAGGAGATCAGCATGTGGAAGGTAGTCATCATTGATGATGATTTCCAGGTCGTGAGAGGTTTGCGGAAAGCGATTCCCTGGGAGGAGCTGGATGCGGAATTTTCGGGGGAAGCGATCGATGGAGAGGCCGGCTTGAAATTAATAGAAGAAGTGCAGCCCGACATCGTGCTGACTGATATCTATATGCCGGTAATGAACGGCATTCAAATGATCGAACAGCTCAAACAGCGGGATTTTACCGGAAGGTTTGTGATTTTGAGCGGCTATAATGATTTTGAATATGCCCGGACAGCTCTGCGCCTTGGTGTGGACGATTATTTGACCAAACCGGTGACTTTGGACCAAATCCGCAGCGTCTTGTCGGAAACGATTAATAAATTGGAAGAGCTGTATCTGCAAAGATTGGAACGCCGCCAGACAGGGCCCCAAGCTGTGAGGGGGATTCCCACCAAGGAAGAGTGGTTATCAGGCCTGCTGAACGGATGGAACGGAGAAGAGGATGCCGGCGGAACGATTCCTTTTTCGGATATTCAGCATATGAAATTTACCGTTATGGTCATTGAAATTGTTTGGAATGAACGGATTAAAAATCTGTCGCTGGCCGACTGGAATCTGTTCAAATTTGCAGTGTCCAATATTGTGGCTGAAGTGACAGGCGAGCAATGGCCGGATGCCAATTTCGTATGGCTGTTCGGCAATCGGGCGGCTCTGCTGCTTCCTGCCCGCATAAGCCAGACGGAGCAGGAGCTTCTTGGCGCAGCAAACGGCCTTGGCGGTTTGATAGCCGGAGCCATGCAGTCTTTCCTGGGCTTGCAAACCCGTTATGCCCTGGGAAAAGTCGGGAGTACCTGTTTGGAAATCAAAGCCTCTGCGGACGAAGCCATGCAAAAGCTGTTTAAAAGCCAAACCCTGATGATTGACAGCGTGGCAGATGTCTCGGTGGCTGCAGGCTCACTGGCGGCGGCTTTGCCGGTAGGTTCTCTGGATGAGGGGTTGTCGCTGAATGATTTTTATCAAGCGATCACGCAGGCGCTGCAGGAGGGGCAGGATGGAGAGGTATTGTCGTTAATCCGCCTTTTTCTGGATCAAAGACAGCCGGAGGAACAACGAAATCCGCTGGTTTACAGGGTGCTTGCAGCCGAGCTTTGGACGCTGCTGCAGAACGCGATGCTCGTAGCAGGACTGCCGGCAAGAAAAAGCGAGGACGAGGCTATTGCTCTCCGCGAGCTGAACAGCCTAACCGATCGTGCCCAGATCGAAGAGTGGATCGAAAGCCAGCTGCGGCTGCTCCGCAAAGGGCAAGGTCCGGTAATTCATGAAAAACACCGGAAAGCGGTTCAGTTCATGATTGAATACATTCACCAGCATTATGCCGAGGAGATTACGCTGGAGCAAATGGCCTCCCAGCTGTTTATCTCCAAGAATTACTTGAACCAGCTGTTCAAAAAAGTAACCGGAGAAACCTTGACCAACTATGTTATCCGGGTGCGGATCGAAAAAGCCAAAGCATTGCTTATGGACGGGAACCATTTGATTTACGAAGTTTCGGAGATGGTCGGTTATCAGAATGTTCCTTATTTCAGCACGCTCTTCAAGAAGTATTGCGGAGTGAGTCCAAGCGATCTGATGAAGCGTTAGGTTTGTAGTGGATACTGTAAGATTTGTGTTCATTACTATTCTATACGCTTACTGGCGGTGGTGTTACGATCTAGCTATAAACGTTGGCATAGCCGACAGAAGGGGGATAAACAATGAAAAGTACGTTCAGAAAAAGTTTTTTTGTAATCGCTTTAATGATGACGTTTGTCGTTTCTGCCTGCGGGAACAGCGGCAGCAACAGTGCGGCATCGAACAATGCAGGGGCTGACTCTTCGGCAGCCCAAGGGAACTCCGGAGGCGGCTCGGACGCACCAGTTACCCTTACGATTGCTTGGTGGGGTTCACAGGAAAGACACGACGCTACTTTGAAAGCGCTTGATCAGTATAAAGCGCTTCATCCCAACGTTACCTTCCAAACGCAGTTCTCAGGCTGGGATGGCTATTATGACAAGCTGGCGGTTCAATATTCAGCCAAAAGTGCTCCCGATATCATCCAAATGGACGCGGCTTATTTGAATGACTATGCGGGAAGAGGTTTATTGGCAGATCTGAAGGACCTTAACGTAGCGGATATCGAGCCGACCAACGTGGACAGCGGCAAGGTGAACGGCACCTTATACGCCATACCGTCAGGGGTCGCCGCGCTTGGCATGGTGTATGACAAAACTGTGGTTGAGAAGCTTGGACTCCAGGCACCGACTTTCGGCTGGACTTGGGACGACTTCTATGCTTTCGGGGAAGCCGCCAAAGCCAAGCTTGGCAGCGATAAATATGTATTCGTCGACCAAAGCGCCGATTTGGTCGACTATACCACCTACCAGTACAGCATGGGCAAAGGTTACATCTATGATGACAGCGGTAAACTTTCTATCGATAAAGATACCTGGATTCAATATATGACGAAAATGAGCGAGCTGCGCGACAAGGGGATTTTGACGCCTGCCGATATTACCAACACAGATAAAGAGCTTGATCCTCAGCTGGACAGCGTTATTAACGGCAACGCCGTTATGCGTCACTTATTCTCGAACCAGGTTGGAGCCATCGACGCCTTGAAGCCGGGAGCTTTTGGTTTCGCCTCCATGCCGTATGGTACGGAAGCGGGCGGCTGGCTCAAGCCGAGTATGTTCTGGAGCGTAAACGCTCAATCCAGCCATCAGGCCGAAGCCATCAAATTTATCGACTGGTTTATCAACGACCAGGAAGCGGGCAAGACGCTTGGTTTAACACGGGGCACTCCGGTCAACAAAAAGGTCGTGGAAACTTTAATCCCAAGCTTCAGTGAAGCGGATAAAGAGTCCGTCACGTTCCTTGACAAGGTAACGCCTGATGCACAGCCGTTCATTAACGATCCTAAGGGATGGGGCAACTTCAAGAACGATTACAAAACGATAGTGGAAAAAATTCAGTATAAGCAGTCAACGCCGGAAGAGGCTTACGACGAATTAATGAAGACCGCTGACAAATATGCGGCTGAAGCAAGCAAATAATTAATAATAACAAGATAGGACAGGACCGGCCGGAACCATCGGGCCGGTTCTCTTAACTTTTGGGAGTGGAGAACTTATGGATAAGATTTCAGAAATGAAGCTCTCGGGAGAAACGACATACGAGCTTCGAATTCCTTTAACACCGCCAATCCGTCATGCTTGGCGCATGATTGTCAGGGACCACGAGAAAGTATTCGGTCAGGAGGCGTCTCTGGCTGCCGCCGGCGAAGGGAAGATCGTTATCCGTTATGCCAGACAGGAGGATCTTTGTCCGGAATGGCCGGAGGCGTTTGGTTTCCGGTTCGACCGTTCCGCTTCCGTGCTGCATATCATCGGCAAGGATGAGCTTGGAATCGTTTACGGGTTGCTTCACTACAGCCGGAGCGTTCTGGGCGTTGACCCGTTTTGGTTTTGGGGAGAACTACCGCCGCTTAAACAAGAGGTGATCAGAGTCTCCGCCGAAGATTTCGACAGTCCTCGGCCCAAAGTCCGCTACCGGGGCTGGTTCGTTAATGACGAGGTCTGCCTGATCGGCTGGAAGAAGGCGTATCCGCCCGGGGAAGAGGTTTGGCTGCCGGTGTTTGAGGCGCTACTCCGCTGCGGCGGCAACATGGTGATCCCGGGAACGGATCTGCCGCGCAGCGGCATTCATCATAAGCTTGCCGCTGAAATGGGTTTATGGATTACCCATCATCATGCCGAACCGCTCGGCGCTGAGATGTTCCTGCGGGCGTTTCCGGGCAAACAGGCGAGTTATAACCAATACCCGGAGCTTTTTGAACATCTTTGGGAGGAGGCCATTCGGCGTCAGAAAGACGAGAAAGTGGTCTGGGTGCTTTCTTTCCGGGGGCAGGGTGACAAACCTTTCTGGGAGAACGACCCGGCCTTTGATACGCCGGCCAGCCGGGGAAAGCTGATTTCGGACGTCGTTCGCAAGCAGTATGAAATGGTCGCCCGTTACGTGGAACAGCCCGTCTGTTGTATGGCGATGTACGGGGAGATAGCTGAGCTGTACAAGGAGGGGCATATTACCGTTCCTTCGGGGGTTATTAAAGTGTGGGCCGATAACGGCTACGGGAAAATGGTGTCCCGCAGGCACGGCAATTTAAATTTGCGCGCATCTTCCTTGCCTGAGCCGAATGACGGGGGAGCCAACGGCGTTTATTATCACGTCACCTTCCACGACCTCCAGGCCTCCAATCATCTGACGATGTTCCCTTCTTCGGGGGCATTGATCACGGAGGAACTGGAGCGGGCGTTTTCCGCTGGCGCCGATGAATACCTGCTGGTCAATTCAGGGAACCTTCTTCAGCATCTTTATCCGCTTTCCCTGACTGCGGAGCTTTGGCAGTCCGGCAGAGCCGATGCCGAAGCTCATCTGCTTGGCTTCATCGATCGCATGTATACGCTTCATAAGCCGGAAATTGCGGACCTTTACCGGGATTATGCCAAGTGTACGATTCATTATGGTCCCAACCCGGACGACCGGGCAGGGGAAGAATTTTATCACCATCCGGCTAGACAGATCATGGGCGACTGGCTGCGCGGCCGGAAGACGTGTGCAGACACGCTGAAGTGGGCCGCGGGCGAGGGACCGTTTTCGGAGCAGGTCGGCTGGTTCCGGCAGCAGGCTGAGCAGGCTGCTTCAAGCTGGATCAAGCTGAGCAGCCGGTGCCTGAAGCTCCTTGCGCGTTTGCCGGAAGAGGAAGCGAAAAGGCTCCGTCATCAATTGTTTGTACAAATTGAGCTGCATAGAAGCGGATGCCTGGGAATGACCGCCATTTGCAGCGCATATGAACGCTTTTGCGAAGGCGACTTTCCGCAGAGCTTTGTGCTGGCTTCCCGGGCGGTTTGGCACTACCGGGAAGGGGAACAGGCGCTTCGGGAGGCGGAGGAAGGGCAGTGGGAGCATTTTTACAGAGCGGACTGGCTGACAAACGTGGCCAATACGATCGACCATGCCGAAACGGTCCGCAAGTTTGTGCGTATCCAAGGGGACAGCCCGGATATGTTCCAATGGTACAAATCGTTTCTGATGCCCGAAACCGAGAAGCACATTTATCTGGAAAATACGCACCGCAATCCGCTTCCGGACGACGAATTAGCTAAGAGGCTGGAAGCCTTGTTTTTTGAAAGTCCGGGGCAAGAAGCCTAATAAGCGGTTACGCAGTAACACCTATATTTATTTGCAGCATGTTACCAACGGAAGGGTCTAAGTATAATAAAATTTGAAGGCAGAGATCCAGTTTGGGTTCTCTGCTTTTTTATGTAATCAGGTTAATAGGCCTTAAGGGGGAATAACCCTTCTTTAGCTGGAGAGGATAATTACAGTATTTCCTTGTTTACTGCCAAGTGAATGCGCAGTCAAATTATGAGGAAGATTTTTTTTAATAGCATAGCTTGTGGTATTAAATTAATATAATAATATATTAATTAAGAAATTAAGTGAGTCGCAGTCCCTAAAGGAGGGTGCGTAGATTGAAAAAGCTCAGTGATCAACTCGAACTCGATCATCTACTGATTGAGCAAGGACTAACCCCATCTCAACTTGAGGGGATCGTGAATATCCTGGTCGAGTATGTGAACCCGGCGTCCATTATCTTGTTTGGTTCTTTTGCCAAGAGGAAGTCGAGACGAGACAGCGACATGGATTTGGCTTACATTCCCGATAAACAAAAGCCAGATGCCTATGAACGATTTCGAATCGCTGCTCTTATTGCAGATAAGATGGGGCGTGAAGTGGATCTGATTGATTTTGAACAGGCTAGTCCGGTGCTGCGGGCCCAAATCATAGACAGCGGCTTGCTGCTTTATGAACCTGATTCTTTGAAGAGGCAGTTGCTGTTTATGCGTTCTCTTAAAGAATACGCTATGCTTAATGAGGAGCGGCGGGAAATTATCGAAAGCCGGATGCGGGAGGATCAGTTATGAACCCTGAT
The DNA here is from genome assembly GCF_058267595.1 of Paenibacillus mobilis. Lineage (NCBI taxonomy): Bacteria > Bacillati > Bacillota > Bacilli > Caryophanales > Paenibacillaceae > Paenibacillus > Paenibacillus mobilis. The sequence continues at coordinate 9,349 of NZ_JBZCMS010000009.1, read as the reverse complement.
ATCCTTTTGAACAAAATAGAAGTAATTCGTAGATGTTTGTTCCGGATAGCAGAGGAGTATGCGAATGATGATCGGAATCTGCAGAATTACACAAAACAGGATTCCATCATTCTCAATCTGCAAAGATGCTGTGAAGCCAGTATTGACCTTGCCATGCATGCTGTTTCTGAACTTCGGATTGGAATTCCTCAGACGAGTCGTGATGCTTTTGATATTTTGCTGAGTCAAGGAATCATTGACGAAAAGTTGGCTGGTAATATGAAGGCCATGATAGGGTTTCGCAATATAGCGGTACATGATTACCAGGCCGTGCAGCTAGAGATTTTAAAGGCTATATTAAATAAGCATCTTGTAGATTTTGTTGCATTTACGAATGCTTTAAAGAAGTTCGCAAACAGCTAAGCCAGCCCAGGATCGGTTAAAAGTGCACTTCTAAATTAAGCAAAATGGTATCTTCGCCATTGGTGCGAACCTAAAGCTCCCATAAAATCTCCGGGGGATTCGCACCTCAGATTTTGTCGAAAAAGGCGCTGAATCGAACCCCTGAACACGAGCAGAGAGTTGATTGATCTAGTTGAGTAATTAGATATAATGAAAATAGCTCGAATTCATCTTGTTAGGAGATGGAATAGGGGCATTTTCGCTGTCGCACTCCATGTGAGTGCGTGGATTGAAATACCATTATTATTTTTAAAATCTCGATCTACTGCAATGTCGCACTCCATGTGAGTGCGTGGATTGAAATACCTTATTACCATCCTCGTCAGTGACTTCCACAAGTCGCACTCCATGTGAGTGCGTGGATTGAAATTTATTAATGGAAGCAAAGAACGAAAGGAAAGTAGTCGCACTCCATGTGAGTGCGTGGATTGAAATCATCCCGTCACGCCAGTACCAAAAATTATGACCAGTCGCACTCCATGTGAGTGCGTGGATTGAAATTGCCATGTTCTCAACTCCCTTCACTCAAACTTATTAACGTCGCATTCCACATGAGTGCGTGGCGGGTACCTTTCCATTGCTGTATTCATCTCGCATTTCGAAGACCTGACTGAATTTAAGCGGAAAAAAGCGCGCGAGGGGAACCCGGATCTCCAACGGCATTTTGTAAATGCATTTTCAAATCATAAGCACCCAATAATCACGCGGCATTCCACTTTCGGAAAACCCTTCCAGAAGCAGACTGCCGTATTTTTTATTCCCTTAGCCCGTCCGAGATCGTTAAAATAAAGGAAAGGAATCCTTTCAACCCATTGTTCTAAAGGAAGTGACGATGCGAAATGAATATTTCCACCAAACTGGCGCAAACGATCGTGGTCGATATGAAGGAAATCGTCAATCAGGAGATTAACTATATGGATACGGACGGCGTAATCATCGCGAGCACGGATTTAAGCCGAATCGGCACGTTTCATGGCGGAGGCAAAAGAGCGGTCGACACCCGCAGGGAGGTTGTAATTCAAGAGGACGGGGAATATGCCGGCGCGCGCAAAGGCCTAAATCTGCCCGTAACCTTTGAAAATTCGATTGCGGGAGTCATCGGCATCACCGGAGAATACGAGGAAATCGAAAAATACGGAAAAATCATTAAGCGTTTTACGGAGTTGTTAATCAAGGATGCTTATCTCAATCAATTGAGGAGCCAGGAGAGAGAAAACCAGCGGATGATTATCGAAGAACTGCTGTTTCGTAATTCATCCGCCGACGAACAAGGCATCCTGAATAAGCTGAAGGTATTCAATATCCGTCCGCATGTGGAACGAGTTGTTGTGGTGTCGGAAATCCTGGGGGACGATCATCGGCTGATTGAGGAGAACGATAACCTTTTTAAGCTGTATACGGACCGGTTATCCGCTTACGCCGACCCTCTGCTTATGCAGAATAAAAATAAAATGATCATGGTGCTGCAGGCGCTTCCGGAAACCTCTCTTGAAGTGCTGCTGAACGACCTGGCCCGGGAGCTTGAAGCCAGATACCGGTTCCCGGTGAAGTCCGGAATCGGAACCGTGGAGAACGAGCTGACCGGCCTTAAAACCTCCTATGAAAAAGCGCAAACCGCCCTGGATTGGGCATTATTTTCGGAAGAGAAGGCGATCCAGCATTACAACCGGATGGATATAGAGATTGTAGCGGAGAAAGTGTCCGCCGACATCGCCGCCGAATATATTCGGAAGGTTTTTGCGGATTTAGAAGATAAGGACGCCCAGGAATACAGCAGGATCTTTAAGCTGTTTGAAAAATACAACGGATCCATCACTCAAATTTCCGAGGCCCTTTATATTCACAAAAACACGCTCCAGTACAAGCTGAACCGGCTCAAAACCTTAACGGGGTACGACATGAGGCGGTACGGGGATTTTGCCGTGCTTAAGCTGGCTTTTCTGTTAAATGCCAGACGGGCCGTCTGACGCTTTAAGCCCATATTGGAACGGATGGGCCCGGTCCAGTTGGCTGGAATTAACCGTCATAAATGAAACTTTAAAGGAATCCGAATAACTCTTTTATTACGGATACCAAATCTAACCCCTAATCATTAGGGGTTATTTAGTATGGGTTCCATATTCAAATGTAACCGCTTTAACTAAAATGACTAGTAAAGGAAAGCGCTTCCTGTAAGCTTTATTAAAGATAGATAAAGGGTGTGGGGAATTGAAAATTGTGATTGCGGCCGACTCTTACAAAGGAAGTGCCACTACATTTGAAGTCGCGGACTTTATCGAGCAAGGTATCCGCCGGGTGCACCCGGATGCCGCCATACTGAAAATGCCGCTGGCTGACGGCGGGGAAGGAACGGTAGACGCGTTAGTTTCCGCCGGCGGCGGCCGTTATATCGAGCAGGAAGTAACGGGGCCTTTAGGCAGCAAGGTTCAGGCACGATTCGGCCTGCTCCCCGGCGGTACCGCTGTCGTGGAGATGGCGGCTGCCTCCGGTCTTCCCTTGATCAAGGAAGAGGAGCGGAATCCTTTTATCACGACAACCTTCGGCACCGGCGAGTTGATTAAAGCCGCCCTGAATGAAGGCGTAAAAAGGATTTACGTCGGAATCGGCGGCAGCGCCACCAATGACGGCGGTTTGGGGATGGCGCAAGCGCTGGGAGTTTCTTTTAAAGACCGGTCCGGCCGTGAAATCGGCTTTGGCGCCGAAGCGCTGGAGCAGCTGGACACGATCGATATGTCCGGATTGGACGCCAGACTGAAGGACACGGAAGTGCGGGTGCTTTCGGATGTCACCAACCCTTTATGCGGCAGCAACGGAGCTTCTTATGTGTATGGGCCGCAAAAGGGAGCTTCCCCTGGCGACGTCGCTAAGCTGGACCGGCTGCTGCGGTTATTCGCCGAGAAGATCAAACAGCAATTAGGCGTCAGTATTATAGACGTACCTGGGGCAGGAGCGGCTGGAGGCCTTGGAGCCGGATTAATGGCGTTTTGCCAAGCGAAAATGAGCTCGGGAATCGAGACGGTTTTGAAGCTGATCCGTCTCGAAGAGGCCCTGAAGGACGCGGATCTGGTCATTACCGGGGAAGGTCGGATGGATTTCCAGTCTACGCAAGGGAAAGCTCCGGTCGGCGTAGCGAAGCTGGCCAAAAAATTCGGCCTGCCGGTCATTGCCATCGTGGGCAGCGAAGGCGAAGCCATCCAGGAAGTATATGACCACGGCATCGATCTGGTCATCGATATTATTAACCGGCCTTTATCGCTTCAGGAAGCTATGGACAAGGTGGGCGAGCTGACGGCAAATGCCGGAGAGAAGGCCATCCGGGCATTCCAATTAAACAAGAAATGAGAACGAAGGGGAGGTTTTGAAATGGGCTTGATGGCCGTAAAAAAACCAGTTATCAAACCAACGGTCCACAGAATCAGCAACCGGGAAAAAGTAGGTTATGCGACAGGGGACCTGGCGTTTAACCTGATCTATCAGACGGTCAGCAGCTATCTGCTGTTTTTCTACACCGATGTATTTGGCATCTCGTCGGCTGCCGCCGGCTTAATGTTTCTGATCGTCAGAATTTTTGATGCGGTGGTCGACCCGCTGATCGGCACGATGGTGGACCGCACAAATTCCAAATACGGACGGTTTCGGCCGTATCTGCTTTATGGAGCCATTCCTTTTGCGATCATGTCGATTCTCTGTTTTACTACTCCGGCTTTCTCGGATGTAGGAAAGTTGGTCTACGCGTATATTACTTACATTTTATTGTCCGTAACTTATACGACGATCAACGTCCCTTACGGAGCCTTGACTTCGGTCATCACGCAGGACAACAAGGAAGTGGTCAATTTAACGTCCGTGCGCGTATTTTTCTCCAATATCGGCGGCATGATCGTGACTTATGGCGTACCGCTCCTTGTCGGGGTATTTGCAGCTGCTCATATGAAGACAAGCAGCAGCTGGCAGCTGACCATGACGATCATGGGCATTCTGGGAAGTTTGCTGCTCTTTTACTGCTTTTTCAACACCAAAGAAAGAGTCAAAGTCGCGGATCATGCCGCTGAACGAATCAGCCTCAAGGACGCTTTCGAGCAATTTAAGGTCAACCGACCGCTCGTCCTCATCTGTTTGTTTTTCATTATCAACTTTGGCGTGAACTCCATTATCAACTCGGTGGGCGTCTATTATATTACCTACAATGTGGACAGACCCGATCTGGTGAAATGGTATGGCCTGCTGGGCGTTTTGCCTGCCCTCGTTTGTATGCCGCTGATGCCGTTCCTCTATAAATGGATGGGCAAAAGAGCACTGCTGTTCACCACATTGACCTTCAAAATGGTTGGGCTGCTGGCTCTTTGGATTATCCCTGCTTCCATGGTTCCGCTTGTGCTGACTGCCAGAATCATTTCCGCGATCGGCACGGTTACGGCCGGCGGCCTCTGCTGGGCTTTAGTTCCTGAGACCATTGACTATGGCGAATATAAGACGGGCAAACGTATGGGCGGTTTGATCTATGCCATTATCGGATTTTTCTATAAATTCGGTACGGCGCTCGGCGGGATTGTTCCGGGACTTATCTTGTCACAATTCGGTTATGTAGCTAATCATTCTCAAACCCCAACCGCTCTGCACGGTATTTTGCTCACTACGACGGTGATTCCGGCGGTTTTTATCATCATCGAGCTGGTCGCCATTTATTATTACAATCTGGATGAAAAAGAACATAAAAGAGTGGTTGCCGAGCTGGAAGCCCGGAAATAAGCGGATAAAAGCTTAAGCCCCTTACAACGGATTAAAGAAAGGAAGCGGAAGCAGATGGACAGACTTACGGTCAACAAAAACAAGATTATCGATTCGCAAGGAACCCCCGTTCAACTAAGAGGCACCTGCATCGGCGGCTGGATGAACATGGAGGATTTTATTAACGGGTTCACGGGGACAGAGCATGCTTTGCGGTATACCGTTTCCGAAATCCTCGGCGCAAGCAAGGCGGAATTTCTGTTTGAACGGCTCCAGCACTATTTTTTCGGCGAAGACGATATCCGGTTCATCAAAAGCTGGGGCGCCAACACGGTACGGATCCCTTTGAATTACAGGCATTTCGAAGACGATGAGGCTCCTTTTACTTACAAGGAATCCGGCTTTCAGCAACTGGATAAAATCGTGGACCTCTGCGAGCAGCATGGCCTGTATGTGATTTTGGATCTTCACGCGGTACAAGGCTACCAGAACACGCATTGGCATTCGGATAATGACGTAAGGCACAGCTTTTTCTGGCATGACCGGACTTATCAGGACCGTTTTGTGGCCTTGTGGGAAGAGTTCGCCCGCCGTTACCGGGGAAAAACGGTGATCGCCGGCTATAACGTCATGAACGAGCCTTGCGTCAATTCGCCTCATGGCGACTATCCGCATACTTTTTTCGGGAACTATAAGCCGGATTGGGACCGGATGAACTCCGTCTACCAAAGAATAGTCGGGGCGATCCGCAAGATTGATCCGGCGACGATTATTTTTCTGGAAGGGGATATGTATTCGAAGCTGTTTGAAGGCTTGGAAGCTCCCTTCGCCGATAACCTGGTGTACAGCAGCCACAATTATACGGCCGCCGGCTTTGGCCCTGGCCCTTACCCGGGAATCGTGGATGCGCGCAACGCCAACATGGACCGGGGCAAATACTGGGACGCCAAGGTGCAAGAGGAAGAATTCCTGAACCATCAAGGGACCCGCTATACCCGGCAGCATCAGGTTCCCCTTTGGGTCGGCGAGTTTGGCTCCGTTTATAACGGACCTGCCGGGGAAGTCCAGGACCGGTTGAAGGCGATGGACGATCAGATCGGCATTTTTGAGCAGTATGGGGCGCACTGGACAACCTGGACTTATAAAGACGTAGGCGTCATGGGGCTGGTCACCTTGGATCCCGAATCCGAATATATGCAGCGGATCGCCTCCATTATTAAAATGAAACATGAGCTCAACACGGACGACTGGATGATCTGGCTGCCCGGCCATAAAGCGAGACAGCTTGCCGGAGAACTGGCCGCGCATCTTGAGGAAGCGATCGGCGATCCGGGCATCAACCACAGCTACAATGTAGCGGGGATTTCGCAATCCATTCTGACCGTGTATGCGGGAGCCTTGATCCAGCCTGCTTACGCCAAGCTGTTTCAAGGTTTATCGGAAGAGGCAATCGACAGAACGATGCAGTCTTTTGCTTTCCGGAATTGCAGCCTCAACAAAGGCCTGCTTGATATCCTGCAGAAGCATACCCGCCAGCATTCCGGCGTAAATAAGCAGTAGAAGGGAGCAGTCCGGTTTATACCCGGCGGTTCAGCTTCCGGTAAGCCCGCGGGGTGAGGCCTGACAGCCGTTTGAACATTTTCCCGAAATGGGAGAAATTATCGAAGCCGGCCAGCCCGGACACCCCCGTAATGCTGTGGTCCGTTTCGCGCAGCAGCCGCTGCGCCTCCCGGATTCGAGTAAGGTTGACATATTCGGCGAACCCGAAGCCGGTGACCTCCTTGAAGACGCGGCTGAGATGGCTTTTGCTGATAAAGAAGCTTTGAGCCACGACATCCAGTTCAAGCGGTTCACCGTAGTGCTGGTTAATATGACGGACAATATCCGATACCTTGCGCTGAATGGGCGTAGGTTCATGGACCGGAGCAGGACTTTGTTTACGGAAGAGGCGGGCGGTAAACAACAGCAGCTCGTTCGCCTTATGACGGATGTGGAGCCGGTAGCCGGGAGGCTGCTCGTTCAGCTCAGCAAGGAGGGAGCTCCATAAAACTTCGATCTGCAGCCGCTCCTGGAGATTCAGCCTGGCGAGCGGATAGTTTCGGGAGAAAGGCGTCAGCAGCAGCTCTCGCTCCTCCGGCGAATGTCCGTCAAAGTAGGAGGGGGAGATGTAAAGGACGGCACGCTCATGGTTCGGGACGCCTAATTCGGAGGTTTTATGAACGGCATTGGAATCGATCACAACCAGATCGCCGGGATGCACCTGATAGGCGCTGTCTTTAATAAAGTAATTCCTTTCGCCGTTAAATAAATAATAGATTTCGTAATCGTCGTGGTAGTGGTTGTCTGCCATGGAAAAAGGACCCGTTCTCCGGTCGAATTCGACCCGGAACGGGTCTTTTTCATCGCCAAAATGCAAGGAGTCGGGAAGCTCAGGGAGCTGCATGAACGATAGTCCTCCTTTTTTAAACCGCATAACCGCAGGATGTTTTATTCATTTTAGCAAAAAAAGCGGCATTTATGGAAATAAAGCGTTTAAATGCGGCGAAAACCTCCCTTTATTTTGATAATCTGAGCTCAGAATAAAGAAGTGAATAAACCTCAGGAGGAAATGAACATGATCAAAAACGGAAACCGGGTAGAACAGCTTCAAATTGCGTATATCGGGGGCGGATCAAGGGGCTGGGCTTGGGGTTTGATGAGCGATCTGGCCTTAAGCCCCGAATTGTCAGGGACGGTTAAGCTTTATGATCTTGACCTGGAGGCGGCCCGCCGGAACGAAATCATCGGCAACCGTTTGACTGCACTTCCCGAGTCGCAGGGACAATGGAGGTACGAAGCGGTGAAAACGCTGGAGGAAACGCTGCGCGGGGCCGATTTCGTCATTATTTCCATCGTGCCGGGCACGTTTGAGGAAATGGAGTCGGATGTGCATGCCCCCGAGAAATACGGGATTTACCAGTCGGTCGGCGATACGGTGGGGCCCGGCGGCATCCTCCGCGCGCTTCGCGCGATCCCGATGTATGTGCAGATTGCGGAAGCGATCAAGGCCCGCTGTCCGGAAGCCTGGGTAATCAACTACACCAATCCGATGACGCTCTGTACGAGAACTTTATACGAAGTGTTTCCGGAAGTAAAAGCGTTCGGCTGCTGCCATGAAGTCTTCGGGGTGCAGCATCTTCTTGCGGATATGCTTGAGGATATGAAGGGCATTGCCGGAGTTCGCCGCGAGGACATCAAAACGAACGTGCTGGGCATCAATCATTTTACGTGGATGGACCGTGCGGAATATGAGGGGCGGGACCTGCTGCCGCTTTATAAGGAGTTTGCGGAGAAATACTATAAAGAAGGGTTTATCAAGCCGGGCCGGGACCATTGGATGAATTCCTATTTCACATCGGCGCATCGCGTCAAATTTGACTTGTTTCTCCGGTACGGTATTATAGCGGCTGCCGGTGACCGCCATCTGGCCGAATTTTGCGGCACATCCTATTTGACGTCGCCGGAGGAGGCGGCCCATTGGAAATTCAGCCTGACTCCGGTATCCTGGCGCAAGGAAAATCGGCTCCGGCTGCTGGAACAATCGGAACGGATGGTGAACGGTGAGGAGCCGATCCGGCTGCAGGGCTCGGGCGAGGAGGGAGTTCTTCAAATCAAGGCGCTGCTGGGACTCGGCGATCTGGTGACCAACGTCAACCTGCCGAATCTCGGACAAATGGCCGGTTTGCCGCTCCGTGGCATTGTGGAAACAAATGCGGTGCTGTCTCACAACCGGATCACGCCGCTGACCGCAGGCCGGCTGCCGGCTGAGGTTGAATCGCTTGTTCTGCGGCATGTCTCGAACCAGGAGACCACGCTGCAGGCGGGCCTGCACCAAGACATGAAGCTGGCGCTGCACGCTTTTTCCGCCGATCCGCTTGTAGCTGTCGGGATTCGGGAGGCAAGGGCGCTGCTGCAGGAAATGCTGCTGAATTCCCGCGCTTTTTTGCCGGGCTGGGATCTCGCTTAGGGAGATTACGGAGATTACGGAGTGACAATAAAAAGAAAGAACCCTTCAACATGTGAACTGTACCCTTTGTCAAGGACACTTGTAAAAAAAGGGACTTGTGGTTTTAAGCCGCAGATAAAAGATGATTCCTGTACTGTACAGGAGTCATCTTTTTACGTCCCCATTGATATCTGT
>NZ_JBZCMS010000008.1:0-231019 GCF_058267595.1 Paenibacillus mobilis | reverse complement strand
TACGTGTTACTCACCCGTCCGCCGCTAAGTTAATCGGGAGCAAGCTCCCGATTAACTCCGCTCGACTTGCATGTATTAGGCACGCCGCCAGCGTTCGTCCTGAGCCAGGATCAAACTCTCCATTAAAGATGGAAGGTTCCTGCCACCCGAAGGCGGTAGGTTTTCCATTTAAAAGTGTTTGTTTAGCTCATTTTGAATCTGACGAGATCGGAGCGAAATTCAAATCCACATGGATTTGAATTTCGTCCCCAATGTATCTCATTTATTTCTCACTCGTTGTTCAGTTTTCAAAGATCAAACTTTTCATTTCGTTGCTGTTTTCGTTCTCAGCAGCAACTCTTATATCTTATCACCTATTAACCAACTTTGCAAGAACTTTTTTTCAAGAAGTTTTTTCCTTCACATCAGTTCTGCTCGTTAGCCGACCATTCAAACAGCTTGTTCAATTGGCCGGAATAAGAATATACCACAGATCAAAATCATTTAGCAAGATTTTTTGAAGAAATATTAATTTTAATTTCACAATAAAGAAAACTCTTAAAAAGAGAACGGCAATTCCAAAGCGCCTTCAAAACAAAAAGGCCAGCACGCGGCCGACCTTTTCTTTAATCTTTTATTTAATCTTTTCTTTACCCCAAAACTGTATCCCGGTCAGAAATCCCAAGTCGGGAACCATCTCAGCAGATTATCAATGTAACCTTTGCTCACCGTAAGGCCGGACAAGGCCGGATAGAACAGAATGAACAGCAGCGCGGCCAGAACAATGTAGCTGATGCGGATTTTTTTAAACCAGATGTACCGCTCTTCCCCAAGCTTCATCATATAGACGATACTTAGGATCATAAACGGCACCATCGTAAAGTAGTGATAAATGAACGTGTAACGCGGCACGAGCACCCACGGAATGTACACGGATAAATAAGCAATCCAGACACTGTACATATATTTGTCTCTGCGTTTGACAGAAATCCAGATCGTCAGCAGGATAGCCAAAATCCCCGTCCACCAGATCAGCGGATTCCCCATTGTCACCATCGTGGCTTTCATGCCCGGCGCCAAATCGGGACCATTGTACAGCCAAAGCGGACGTTTCATGAACGGCCACTGCCACCACTGCGAGGAGTAGGGATGGGTAGCCGTAAGCTCACTGTGATAATCGTACATATGGATTTGGGCGTCGATCAGGTTTTTAAAGGTATACCCGCCCGGCGTCTCCTTCAGAACCGGTATAAACGACAAACTGTAAATGATGGCCGGAATAACAATGAAAAAGAGCAAACAACTGGCCAGTGTGATGACCGTGTTGCGGATAAAACCATGGGCGGCGGCTTGGTACAAGGCCGTTTTATCCGCCTGTTCCGAAACTACGAGGACTCCGGCGCTGTTGATCCGGTCGCTTCCCGTCCCCTCACCCTGCTTCAGCCAGCGGCGCGCGGCTAACATTTCCCGGAACCTCGCGTACAAATACATGCCGAGCATAACCGCCAATCCGGCGCCGCCATAAGCGACGTTCCATTTGGATGCCGTCCCGATCCCAAAAAACAGCCCGGAAAGACCAAGCGGAATCAGCGTTTTGCCAATTGGGATCGTATAGAAGTTGTGCGACATGTAGCGGTGCATAAAGTAGTACATCACCATCAGGAAAAAGACGGCGTATACGTCGATCGTCGACATCCTCGTTTGGCTGAAATGCATAAAATCCAGAGCAAACAGCAGCGTTGCCGTAATCGCGTATTGGCTTTTGCGGAACATCGTAAGTGCCATGCGGTAGATCAGCGGCAGCATGCCGATGCCAAAAAGCGTGCCCACGATCCGCCAGCCGAACGGGCTGAGGCCGAAAATTTTTATCCCGACCGCAATCAGGATTTTGCCAAACGGCGGATGCGTATTTTCGTAAGCCGGCATGCCTTGCAGATATTCGTACGCCGTTCTCGGATGATAAATCTCATCAAAATATGTGCTGTTCATAAAGCTTGGTCTGTAAACATCCGTATCCGGTTCATCGAACAGCAGGTTCGGAGAGCCGGTATCCCCGGCTGCAATACCGTCGTCGTGGATGGATGCCGGAAGCAGCGCTTTTTCCGATCCGCGTTCATAAATCGCCACTTCATGGATGATCGTCCCCGCAGACTCCGCCGTAAATTTAACGTAGCGGGCATCGATCAGCGATTCCGCCGTATTCCATTTAAATACTTTGCCGTACAGATCAAGCTCTGTGGCGTGATCCCAGTTGTCCGGCGTATTGCTGAATTCCATTTTGACTACGCCTTTGCCCGGGCCGGCAAACAGATTAATCCGCTCCACCGACTTCGTGGAGCCTAGATCCACGTAGAAATTTTCGCCATCTGCCGAGGAAGTCCAATAGGTTGTCGGGGATTTGAAATCCCCGAGATGATACAGAGCGATTACCGCATACAGCAGCGTAATGGCTCCAACCCACAGCCAGTCCTTGCGCTGCATCCGCGGATTCCGGACGGTTATCGCTGACTGCTCCAGCTCTTCAAGAGTCAGGTTATCGGCGACACGATGCTCATCGGCAGACACGGCCGGCAGGCGACGGATTCGGCCCTTGAAGAGGATCTCCCAGCTTACGAACAGCAAAAAGGCAAGAAGCGCCAGATTTACAATGGCGGATACGATCGCTATCCCGTCAATCGGGGTGGCCGAATTGGCTACATGGTAGTTTTTCAGCACATAGTCCATATTCACATACTGCGTAACGCTAAAACCGAAAAAGACAAGCAGCAGCCGGCGGTCCCGCAGCCCAATAAAAGCAAACAAAGCAATCAGCAGGGCCGGAAAAAGGTATCGTTCATGCATTTTGGGACCCAGCAGATAAACGCAGGATAATAAAATCAGAGCCAGCAGATACACGGCCGCGGTTCTCCCTTTTTGGGAGGCCGGGACTTTTGTAAGCCGGTTCGATGGAACACGGCGGTGTTTATCCGATTTCTCCTGTCCCTCGCGCGATGCGGTCTTCTGGTTAAGCTTATCTTCCGTTTTCAGGGCCCTTCCGGCTAAAGCAAACCAAAGCGTCGCCGCTACGGAAAGGAACAAAAACAGATTGCCCCAAGCCCCGAAAGACAAGAACATCCACTTCTCGTTTAGCGGTTTCCAATTTCCGCCGGCAAGCGAAAATAAATTAAAGGCATTAAGCACCGCATAAGGATAAGAATTCAAAGTCGATTTATACAATTGATAAAGCCCGTTGATTCCGCCGTTATTCCAAAAGAACGGAGCGGCCAGCAGCCCCAGCGTAATCAAGCCGTAAAGGACGCTGAGCAGGAACGTTTTCCAGCCGGTTTTCCGGATCAGGAATCCCAGCAGCAGAACCGGAGTGAAAATCAGCGCCTGAGGTTTGATCAGCGCAGCAAGCGCGAACCAAACCGTCGAATGCGTAGGCTTGCGGCCCGCCAGGGCATTCAGGGAAAGAACCAGGAAGACGGCAAAAAATCCGTCGATCTGCCCCCAATTCGCCGAATCGATCCAAATGGCGGGATTAAACAAGTAGAGAAACGCAAGCGCGAGCGCAAGACGTTCGCCGATTTTTCCGCGGCCAAGCCGGTACAGCAGGAAACCTGCCGCAAGGTCGGCCAGAATGGCCGGAAGCTTGAACAGCAGCCGGGCTCCGTCTGAAGCATCGGCAAGCCCCAGCGCCGATTTCAGCGCGCCAAGCACATATAACACGTATAGATATCCCGGCGGGTAATCGGCGAAAATCCCTTTTTCGTAAAACTGCCCCAGGCCCTTCTCTCGAAGACGGTCGGCCCAGTACATAAAGGTGGTTATATCGCCGGCGTAGCCCTCCATCCGGAGCCCGGACCAGATCCTTACCACAAAAGCCGCGGCCAGCAGGATCAGCAGCCAGATTTTATAATCCGGACGCGGCTTGGCCGTTTCGTCTTTTCTCATGAAAATCCGGTACATATAGGCAAAAAACAAGCTGAAAACCGCAAGCATCAGAACCGTTGAAGTCACCGACACCGGCAATTCGCGTTTAGTTTCCTGTTTGGCGGTGTCCATGTTAACCACGGCATCCGTTGCAGCTGGTTTGGCCGTCTCCACTACGGAAATATCGTCAAAATAAGCGGTTCCCGTCGTAAGAGCGCCATATTGGCCCAATCCCGCGCCGACCGTCACTTCAGTTTGCTTAGGGCCGGTTACGCCCGTAAATTCGACCTTTTGCCAATTCCCCTGGGTATCATAAACTTCGGGATAACTCGCGCTGACGCCGGAAATGAACAGATTGGCTCCACTCCCGCCGGAAGTCAGCGGAATGCCGGACGTTTTGACCCAGCCGGATATTTTATAGTATGTATCGGGTTTTACCGTCAGCGTTTGGATCCATCTCGCATGGTTGGGCTGGATATTTTGCACCGCTGCCGAGGTTGCCCCCGTATGCGCTTCCTGCGTATCGATCCAAAGCTTGCTTGCCCCTTGGTCCGTCAGCCACATGTCCTGGCTCCATACGCCCGGAATTCCGCCGGAGACCTGTTCAAAACCGCTGTTAGCCAGCCTGTTCTCGTCGGCCGCCCATGCTGCAGAAGGGATCAACGCCGCCAGCAGGCTCATCAGGCTTATTAAGCTTATTACCAAAAATAAGGCGTACGTCTTTTTCGATTGGCTTGGTTTCGTCATCAATGGTTAGTCACACCTCACGAGCAGTAATGGCTTGCAGTATTTGTTCTACATTATAATTGGAATCTTCCTTTTAAGTATTAAATCTGACCCCTCCAGCATTAAATCCGGCCACGTTAACTTTCCACAAAAAAAGCAGCCCGGCGCCAAAAGCCGAACTGCTTCATTAACTTCTATATATAGTAGTGAAAAACCTGCAAAATCCCGAATCTTATTCCGAACCAATAAAGATATAACGGGCCAGCACGATAATCGCCAGAACCCACATCAGCCAGTGGATTTTTACTTTGTTTTTGGACACCAAGTTGCTGCAGAGCGCCAAAATTACGTAGGATAAAATACCGGCCGAAATCCCGTTGGCAATGCTGCCTGTGAACGGCATCAGAATAATCGTTACAAAAGCCGGGAAGGCATACAGGAAATCATCCCATTCAATGCTCTTCACTTGGCCCATCATCAGCACGCCGACGATAATCAAAGCAGGAGCCGTAGCCGCACTGGGAACAACGCCGGCAAGCGGAGCGATAAACAGGGACAGCAGGAACAATACGCCGGTCGTAATTGCCGTAAGGCCTGTCCGTCCGCCTTCCGCAACGCCTGCCGTACTTTCGACGTAAGAAGTAACCGTACTTGTACCGAGAACCGCACCGGCGCTGACGCCAACCGCATCAACCAGCATCGCTTTCCCGATCATTTTCTCGCCTTTTTCTTTGTCTTTCATCAGTCCTGCGCGAGTAGCCGTACCGACCAGAGTGCCAAACGTATCAAACAGCTCTACAAAAGTGAAGACAAACACGATCTCAAATAATCCCAGTTTAAACGCAGCGCCAAGATCAAACTTGCCGACGGCCAGATCGTTCATGTTCGGGAACCAGGTGGCTCCGGATAAACCGCTTGTGTTGGTAACGCCCATCGGAATACCGATCAGCGTTGTAGCCACGATGCCGATCAAAAGTGCGCCTTTAACGCGAAGGGCCATCAGGATGGCGATCAGAATCAGACCGATCAGAGTAAGCTGGACTTCGTGGCTGTGAACCATATCGCCAAAGGTGAAGTTAATGCTGCTGCCGCCAACCGTTTGGGTCGGATCCGTAACCCCTGAAAGGTTCACGCCGATCAGATTGCTCAGCTTCAGGCCAATGCTGGCTACGAACAAACCAATCCCTACCGTGATTGCAGCTTTCAAGCTTTGCGGCAGAGCCACGATAAGCAGCTGGCGAATCTTGGTGACCGTCAGAATCAGGAAAATAATCCCCGAGATAAACACGGCGCCCAAAGCCGCCTGCCAGGTGATTCTTCCGTCCGAGCTAAGCACAACGGTCATGAAATAAGCATTCAGCCCCATACCCGGCGCCAGCGCGATCGGAATATTCACGAACAGACCCATGATGATCGTGATCAAACCCGCGCCTACGCATGTTGCAAAAAATACGCCGTCCGCCGGAATCCCGGCACCGTCCGGGCCAAGAAACAGATTGTTCACGAACAGGATGTACGCCATCGTCATGAACGTGGTAATGCCGGCAATAATTTCGGTTCTTACCGACGTACCGTTTTCTTTAAGCTTGAAAAAACGATCCATTTTAACAAAATCCCCCTCAAATAATCAGGTTAACCCCGAAAGAACTGCAGGAACGACAAACAACCCGGGTAAACAAACGTTTCCCAGGTCCTCGCAGTAGCCGAAAAAGACAAACCGCAAGCAGCAGCAGCATTCCTGCAGGCAATCCCGATCGCCGGTTGCGTGTCTTTTCACTTCGTAGCCAGATCATTTACGGTGACCTCGTAGAAACTTCCGGGCCAATTCCCGGAATTATACGAATACTATTGAATTGTCAAAAGCAGTTCTCAGATGCTATGACCAAAACCTTACATAGCATTTACAAAACATATTTTAGGCATGCCAGGAACCCTTGTCAATGATAAAATACGAATGTTTCGAATTAAAATGTTTTTGAACGTTCGCCATTTCCAGGATATAGGCTTTTTGCGGCAATAGGCGCGGCTTCCCAGCAGGTTCATGCTTTTGCAGAATGTGCGTTGTACGTACAATTAAGACATAGCTCTTTTATTATGCCCCCTGACCAGCCGGGTATAACCGTTTCTGTCAAAGAGGCTGCTTGCTTTGGAGGAACGAGGGCATCACCTTCTTTGGCTGAAAACACAAAAAACCGCATCCCCAAGGATACGGTTTTTAATTTCATTGTTTTACAGCCTATTCCCACTCGATCGTAGCCGGCGGTTTGGAAGTCACGTCGTACACGACGCGGTTGACGTTCTCTACCTCATTAACGATACGTACGGAGATTTTCTCCAGCACGTCCCAAGGGATACGCGCCCAGTCGGCGGTCATGCCGTCGATGGAGGTTACGGCGCGGATGCCTACGGTGTAGGAATACGTACGGGCGTCACCCATCACGCCGACGCTCTTCATGTTGGGCAAAGCGGTGAAATACTGCCAGATTTCACGGTCAAGACCGGCTTTGGCGATTTCATCGCGCAGAATGAAGTCGGATTCGCGGACGATATGGAGCTTGTCCTCTGTTACTTCGCCAAGCACGCGGATGGCCAGACCCGGACCCGGGAACGGCTGTCTCCAGACGATTTCCTGCGGCAGACCGCATTCCTCGCCCACTTTGCGGACCTCGTCCTTGAAGAGAGTTTTCAAAGGCTCCACGAGTTCAAACTTCATGTCTTCGGGAAGGCCGCCCACGTTATGGTGCGATTTGATCGTTTGCGCCGTAGCCGTGCCGCTTTCCACGATATCCGTGTAAAGAGTGCCTTGAGCCAGGAAAGCAAAATCGTCAAACTTCGCGGACTCTTCATCGAAGACGTAGATAAACTCGTTGCCGATGATTTTCCGTTTCTGCTCCGGATCGTCCACGCCTTTCAGCTTGGAAAGGAAACGTTCTCTGGCGTCGATCTTAACGACCTTCATATCAAATTTGCCGACAAAGGTTTCCATGACGCTTTCGGCTTCGCCTTTGCGCAGCAAACCATGGTCGATGAACATGCAGGTCAGCTGATCGCCGATCGCTTTATGAATGAGCATAGCCACAACAGAAGAATCCACGCCGCCGCTCAGCGCGCAGAGAACCTTCTTGTCGCCAACCTGGTTGCGAATGTCCCGAATCGTGTCTTCAATCCAGGTTTCCATGCTCCAGTTGCCTTCGCAGCCGCAAACCTCATAAAGGAAGTTGCGGATCATTTCATTGCCGTACACAGAGTGCCGGACTTCCGGGTGGAACTGCACGCCGTACATTTTACGATCGTCGTTGCCGAAAGCCGCAATCGGCGCATGGTCCGTCGAAGCCGCCACCTTGAAGCCTTCAGGCAGCGCTACTACATGGTCGCCATGGCTCATCCAGACCGTTTGTTTGTCTTCCAGATTTTTGGTCAAAACTGAACCCGGAACAAAATCCACATCGGCTTTGCCGTATTCCCGTTTAGCCGCCCGTTCTACTTTGCCGTTCAACTGCTGCGCCATAAGCTGCATGCCGTAGCAAATACCAAAAATCGGAACTCCGATATCATAGATCGCCGGGTCCACATGCGGAGCATCCACCCCGTAAACGCTGGAAGGTCCACCCGAGAAAACAATCCCTCTAGGAGCGATTTCCTTGATGCGTTCGACCGGCGTATTATACGGCAGCAGCTCGCTGTATACCCCAAGATCACGAATACGTCTTGCAATTAACTGATTGTATTGTCCCCCGAAATCCAGGACGACAATAATTTCATTTGGCTTATTCATTACCGAGCCTCCCTCAATTCTTGAGACCCATTATACGCAACGACAAAAGACAACGTCAAGAAAGTTCGGGGGGGTCTCTCCCTTATAATGAAGCCAATTTCCGGCAGGTATCCAAAAATCTCCGGGTTGTCTGTCGATCAGGCAAATCTCCCCCGTAATAAAGAGGTTCCCAAACGCTCAGAAACCGCTCCACTTCAGCTTTTCCAGGTTCGTCCATCGCCCGCTGCAAAGCTTCGGCGTATTCCCGCGCCGTTGCCCCGGCGCCAAATTTGCCGTACCGTCTGCGCAGTCCTGCCCAGGCCGCGTCGGCGGAGCGGAGCAGCTCGATTTTTCCCGGGAAATGACGATCGGCTACCCGTCCGCCGGTTGGGCCAGGCTGCTTTGGACCTTTGTAAGTCTTGTTTTTACCAAGAGACCTGCTGCGTGCCAATAACCAATAAAGACCTGCCATGCCGCCCGCCAGCAGCAGGATTAAGAGTGAGATGACGGCAATAAAGACTGGCTTGGATGCCTTCTGAAGCTGCTCTGTCCCTTGGATTACCTTAATAAAACCAGCCGCCAAAACGGCAGCCGCCCGGTTCAAAACGCGATCCGCAAAAGCTCCCTCCGCCGGGGCAGCTGTCCCGGACTGTGATTGCTGCAGGCTTGCCGATCCGTCTTCCTCCATCGCTGAAAGCCCCGAAAATCCCGGTGTAGGCTCAAACGGAAGCCAACCCTGGCCGGGAAAATATACCTCCACCCAGGAATGGGCGTCCGCATAACGGACCGTATATTGGCCTGAGCCATCCGGCTCGCCGGGAGCAAACCCTTTTACCCATCTCGCCGGAATGCCCTCGCTCCGCAGCAGCACCACCATTGCCGTAGAAAAATGATCGCAGTATCCCGCACGCTGCCGGAACAGGAAATCCTCCACGAAATCATGGCCTGCCGCGGGCACGGATGTATTTAAGGAATATTTGTAATTATTCTGCAAATAAGTCACGACCGCCTGCGCCGCTTCATAGCGGTTTGCCGCTCCGGCCACGATCGATCGTCCCAAGTCCCGTACGGAATCCGGCAGTGATTCGGGCAGCTGCAAGTAGCGGTAACGGATTTCCGAAGGGTCGGTCTGATCGGCTGAAAAAGAATTTTCGGCTTCCTTCCAGGCCGTTTCCGGCGTAAGGGCCGCCTGGATCTCATATCCGTAGATAGCGCCGTTCTCCGGAGCCGGCTTTACATAAGCAGCATCCGAAGCCGCGTCTTTAAGCAGCGAATAAGCCGGTACGGACGAGGGATAAGAAGGTTTGTGTTCGGTGTCCACCCTTTGGACCCTCAGAAGCCGGCCGCCGCTGAACAAAGGAACCGTTCCCCGTTGAGGTTCGGCAAACGTAAGGGTTTGATCGGCGGTTTGAAACGCGCCGGGAAGTCCGTCACTCTGTCCGTACGGATCCCATAAGGAAGAGTCTTCGGGAGAACTGGAGCCGGATCCTGAGCCGGTGCCGGCACCGCTGCCGGAACTTGAAACCGGCCCGCCTGCTGCGGATGGCAAATCATCTAACGGGTCTGCAGATGAGCCGAATGTCGGATCCGCCACTCCGTTTGACTCCTCCGGCTGGCTCCAGCCGCGGCCGTCGTAATAACTTAACGTTTCGCCCCTCCAGTAGGTGCGCTGCGGAGATTCGGCCGTAAAATAAACCTCGTCGCGAAGTTTTAACGGTTTCCCCAATTCCTCGCTGTCTTCTTCATACCCCGTTACGGCAGTGCTGTTGTCGGTCTGCGCCGTTTCCGACCAGGCTTCAAAACTGCTGATCGCGCTCTGCCAATCGATGGACTGGGCCGGTTTTACAGGAAAAAGCAGGGCCGCGGCCGCAGAAGCCGCCACACCGAACATAACGATAAAACCGCCCAGTCCCAGAAGGGCTCCTGGCGCTGTCTTTTTCCCGCTTGAAAAAGAGGACTGGCCCCTTCCGAATCCATCCGGCCCATATGAACTGTGGGCGCCTTCGTTCGCCTGCTCGGGAGACTCCCAGGAAAACGCCGACTCCGCGAATCTGTTCTCCCTAGCCGCCGCTGCCTGCCTGAAAAAAACGATGCTGAATTGAAGCAGCAGGCCCAGTCCCATCGCCCGGACAACCGGCCAGAACATGTACATCTCGGCGGTTAGTTCAAAAGCAAACAAATAGATCGCAGTAATGCAGAGAAACAGCAGGACGGTAAACCGGTTAATGGCGAGCAATTGAACCGATAAAACGAGCATGATCCAGCCGACCAGCAGCACCAGCAGCCGGGAGGTCTGGCTGATGGCCGACATCCTCCCCGTTTCTGCCCAAACGGAGGCATCATGAAGCAAAGTCGGGCCGTAATTCAGCAGCCAAAGCCATCCCTGCCCGTTCCCGAATAAATAAACCATGGACTGGCACAAGGCAATCAGCGCTAGAACGGAAGTCATCCAGAGCGGAAAACCTATGCTCCCGATGAGCAAAATGACGGCGGTTAATACGACCAGCAGCATGTAATAGACCCGGCTATCCGCCTCCCCAAACAGCCGCAAGGGCTCAAGCCACTGTAAAAACAGCCCGCAAAGCAGCAAAGAACACCAGAATCGGATGAACAGCCGGGCTGTCCAACCTATATTTCCGTTTGAAGAAGCGGAAAGCAGAACTTCGTTGTCAGGCCGGGACATCGGCATCCGGCTTCGCCTCCTTCCCGTCTTCGATCGGCTGCGCCGCGCCGTCCACGGGTTCGGCGGACGATGGAGCCGCTATGGACGCCGACCGGAGCCCCGAAGCCGCCGAATCGTTCTGCCCTGCGGCGTCGCAGCTGAGGAGCCGGACCGCGGCTCCCCATTCTTGAAACTGCCGGACTGCGGCAGTTAAGCGGGGGTCGGCGCGGCCGGTGATCACCGTCACCGGCACGCCGGGATAGCTGCGCGCGGCTTCCGCCAGCATTTCCGCGCCGGCGTGCACGCCGCCGGCGGACAAGGACAGCCCGGCAAGTCCGGCCGGGCCGTCCTCCCCGAGGCTGTGCAGGCGCCAGGCGCACAGCCGGTCCATGCGGCCATGCCGGAACAGGACGGCATGGCCGTTTGCGGCCGCATCCGCCAGGAGAAACGCCGCCGTGGATACGGCGGTTTCGAACGCCTGCGCGGCTGCTTCCTGAGGGCTGCCCGCGAAAGCCGGGCAGCCCTGGCCTTGACCTTGGTCCGGGCGCGGCGCGGAGCCGGACCGCGTCGCGGAGACGGACAGCCGCGAAGAGCCGGATCGCGGCTTGGAGGGGGCTGGCCCCGCTCTTCCCGCGGAAGCGGCTCCGCCCGCCAGCCGTGCCGGAGCGGTCGCAGACTCCAGTTCAAGCTCATAAGAGCTACATTCGATATCGAGCAAAATCACGCTGACCAGCGCCTGCTCCTCCTCCGGAGCCCGGACGATCAATTCGCCGCGGCGGGCGGAGGATTTCCAGTCCACCGCTTTCATCGGATCGCCGGGCCAATAGCCGCGGACGGAATGGCCCGGAGGACCTGACACTACGAAACGATCCTCCGCTCCCTCCGTCGGCTCCTTCCGGCTGCCTTCTCCCCCGCTCTCCCCGCCCGGTACGTTCGCCGGCACCGGCAGCACCGCCAGCAAACCGCTGACCGTGCAAGGCCGTTGATAGCTGAACCAGCCGAACAAGTCGCTATGGCTTACGGCAAGCTGTTCCTTGCCGTAAATACCGCGGGGCAAACCGCGGGCCGCACAGGTAAAGCTGAGACTGCGACGGAAACCCGCAAACAGCCAATATTCGGCCGGCTCCCCGCCGAAATCGTCGCGCAGCTTCAGCCAAACCGGCGGCAAACCGCCCTGCAGGCGCAAATTCAGCCTCATGGCTACCGGCAAGCCCGCCAGAGGCTGAACGGCCGAATATTGCCGGCGCACTTCGATATGCCGGGGCCCAAACCATCTGGCTGCAAGTCCTTGCAGCAGGATGAAAGACAGCACCGCCAGCATAAAAAGGGCCGTGCGCCCGCCGTGCCACAGCACGGCCGCCAGCATCAGCCCCCAAACCGAACCGGCGGCCGTCCAGATTCCGGCCGCCTTCATGAGGCCCCGCCCGCAGCCGCACGGCTGCTGACCGGCACGGCGGTGCCAAGCACCAGTTCCCGGACGAGCTCTTCCGCCGTCCGGCCCTCCAGTCTGGCTTCCGCCGCCAACATTAAGCGGTGCGGAAGCACGGCTCCCGCGACGGCCTTTACATCGTCCGGTGTGACATACATCCGCCCTTTGAAATAAGCGCCGGCCTGGGCTGCCGTCATCCAGGCGAGCGTTCCGCGCGGGCTGATGCCAAGGGTCGTTCCCGCGTGCCGCCTGGAAGCATCCGCGATAGCCACCATATACCGCTTGACGCTGTCATCCACCGTCACGCTCCGCACCTGCCGCTGCATCGCAGCCACTTCCTCCGGCAGCAGCACCGGCCGCATCCGGTCCAGCGGCGTGGTCGCGTCCTGCTGACCCAGCAGCCGGATCTCCTGCTCCATGCTCGGATAGCCGAGCGAAATGCGCATCAGAAAGCGGTCAAGCTGCGCTTCCGGCAGCCGGTAGGTACCTTCGAACTGTAGCGGGTTCTGCGTCGCCAGCAGCAGGAACGGCTCCGGCAGCTTGCGGCTGACGCCGTCCACGGTCACCTTCCGCTCTTCCATCGCTTCCAGCAGGGCGGATTGCGTACGGGGAGCCGCCCGGTTGATTTCGTCCGCCAGGACGATATTGGACAAAATGGGACCCGGCCGGAACTCGAATTCTCCGCTGTGCGGCCGGTAGACGGAAACGCCCGTAATATCCGAGGGCATCAAATCGGAGGTGAACTGAATCCGGCCGAAAGTCCCGCCTATGCCTTTGGCGATGGCGCGGACGAGCATCGTTTTTCCGACGCCCGGCACATCCTCCAGCAGTACATGTCCGCCGCTCAGCATAGCTAAGATCGTAAGCTCGATCTCTTTTCTTTTCCCGACGATCACCGTATCCAAACTATCCGCAAAACGCTGCAATAACGTGTAGGCATGTTCATGAAGTATTGAAGAGGCCATAGCCGATAACTCCTTCCCGATCCCAAAATAGGAATACAATCTATCAGCTATTCTCTCCATTTTTCATAAAAATAGACCCTCTTCATAGACTCTTATCCCATGAATCCTCCCCGACCAAATCCCGTGTTCCCGCAGCTCAGGAGGCTTTAACGTCCCATTGCTTTTCCGTTTTGCTCACCCTTTCGACGGGATGGCCCAGTCCCTCCAGCAGGCTTCTCAAGGAAATCCAGATCGTGTTATCCCGGACACTGATGGAGGTATCCGTTTCCCTCCGAAGTCCGTCTATCCGGGTCCATGCTCCTTCGGATGTTGTCTGCACCTTGATGGACCCTTTCCCCCATTCAACCTCGGCCTGCCGGCTCCTGGAATCCCAGCTTACCGTACCCCCAAGCCTCTCGGCCGCGGCGCGCAGCGGCACCAGAAAACTGCCGTTTTCAAGCTGATATTCTCCGGTATCCATAACGGTCTGTACGCCTCCTGCCGTAATCTCTAAAGGCAGCAGGTTCTGGTCAAAAAAAGCCGCGTTAGGCGTGATATGGCTTGAAATCCAGGCCTGGCTCGGAGCCGGGCGCCCTTTGGACAGATTGCCGCCGACCGGGAACTGAACGGGTTTTGTCTCGACCCCAAGCGTTTTAAACGCATACCCTTTTGCCTTGTAGGATTCGATAATTTGCGGCAGTGCCTTCACCGTATTGTCATGTCCGCTCCCGTCGTGCATCAGCAGCACCACCTGCTTTAAATCTCCGGTATCCGTCGCCTGCTTCAGAATCTCGGACACAGGGACGCCTTTTCTTGCCGAATCCCCGCTGTCGACGTCCCAGTCAAACACTTTGTAGCCGGCCTGGGCCAGCAGATCAAAATAAGTTTCGTCGAAGTGGCCATAGGTGCCGCCCGGAGCCCGGACCAGCTGCGGCCGAGAACCGGTAATTCCGCGGAGGATCTCTTCCGTTTGTTTGATTTGTCCCCAAAAATCGCTAAAATTGTGGTAGAGCTTTTCATAATTGTGGTCATAGGTATGATTGCCGAGCGCATGCCCTCCGTCTACGATCCGGCGGATCAGCTCGGGCGAATGTTGCGCCTGCTGACCCAGCACAAAAAAGGTCGCTTTCACCTTGTATTTTTCTAAAATATCCAATACGTTCGGAGTCAGCTTGCTTGGCCCGTCGTCAAAGGTCAGGTAGACCGTTTTGGCATCGGGTTCAGGTTCTTCTTTTGTTTTCATTTTTGGCCGGACAGCCGTCATTTGAAACGAGGGCTCGGGTTTATCCGTATTTAAAGGTATGAAAGTGGCATCAGCGGGAGAGAGCTTGTACATGACGCCCGAATGATTGGACTCCCGGGCTGCGACTGTCAGAGACACCGTTGCTGCCAGCAGTACGACCACCGCAATTACTATTATCCAGGACTTTCTATACATCTCATTCTACCTCCGTATATCCGCAAAATAGATTAAGCTTTGCTAGATTATATGGAGGTGCCGGATAAAATAGACTAGCCTTCGGACGATCAGCTGGAGAGTGAACTTAATCATGAGCATAGTGCATTTATTGGAAGTTTTATTTAGCGAGCACGGTTATCTCGTCCTTTGGCTCGGACTGCTGCTCGAATTTATCGCCCTCCCGTTTCCCGGGGAAACGACGATGGCTTATGCCGGATTTCTGGCCTATAAAGGACTGCTCGACTGGCAGCTGCTCATTTTGTTTGCTTTTCTGGGCACCTCCATGGGGATTACCATTACTTATTGGATCGGACGAAGAGCCGGACTCCCGTTCATCCGGAGGTTTGGCAGATGGTTTTTCCTCCCGCCGCAAAAATTGGACAAAACCAGGGTCTGGTTCGCCAAATATGGTTCGGGCCTTATTTTTATCGGATATTTCGTTCCGGGCGTCCGGCACTTTACCGGCTACTTCGCCGGCTCCATCGCGCTGCCTTTCCGAAAATTTATACTGTACGCCTATTCGGGCGCGCTGATCTGGTCGGCTCTGTTTATCGGCATCGGCAAAATTTTTGGCCCGCAGTGGAAATACATGTTTGAGCTGGCCGCCCATTATTCAGCTATCGCTTCGATTGCTATCGTGCTGGTCATCGCGCTCATCGTGCTGTACCGCTACCGCCGCCGCTCACGGCGCAAAGCCCAGAGGGAGCAAGAACTGCCCCCCTCTTCAGCCGGACAGGAGGAAATGGCCTACATGAGCGGCAATGCGGAATCAAAGGACATCACGGATGAAGGGAATGACCCGGCCCGGCAAACCGGGGCCGACCCGTCCGAACTGGACCAAAAAGAGGTCAAACCCGTGCGAAGCGGCGCAAATGGATAACCCTTGGCATACGAGGCAGAATGTCAGAATATATTGATGGAAATGGACCCTGCAAAAAAAAGACCGGGAACCCGCTCCTTTGAGAGCCGTCCCGGTCCGTTTTATATCCCCGTTTTTTGGGGATTAGTCCACTGAATCGCATCCTGACGCAGCAGTACTGCGTACGGTTTTATGGATTGGCTTGCGGAAGCTGCTTCACTGCCTCCAGCACCTCTTCGGCGTGATTTTTCACCTTCACCTTCCGCCATTCCCGCACCAGCTTGCCTTCGCCGTCAATCAGGAAGGTGGAGCGGACGATGCCTTCGTATTCCCGTCCGTACATTTTTTTCAGCTGCCAGACGCCGAACATCCGGCAAACCTCATGTTCCGTATCCGACAACAGCGGAAACGGCAGCTCATGTTTGGCCGCAAAACGGCCGTGGGCTTTCAAATCATCGCCGCTGATGCCTAGCAGCACCGCGCCATGCCGTTCGAAATAAGCCGTGCGGTCACGGAAGTCGCAGGCTTCCTGCGTGCAGGAAGGGGTCTGGTCCTTCGGATAAAAATACAAAACGACCGGGCGCCCTTTATAATCGCTCAGCGTGATATTGCCGCCCGTGCTGGCCGGCAGCGTAAAATCCGGAACGATCTGTCCCGGCTTCAGCTCAACTGGTTTTTGATCATCCATTGCTTGTCCCTCCAAAGCTTTCCCATTTTTCAAAAAAACGAAAATTGATTGTAGTCATAAAAGAAATTATAATGTAAAGATATGAAGAAACGCCACGATTGGAGCGGAAATTCCGATCTTTTTGCAGAAAGGACGAACAAGATGACAAAAAGGACGAAACGGATCACCCTATGGTCCGTCATAGGCGTACTGGTCGTTGTTGTGGCCTTTGCCGCCTATTATTTTTTCGCCATTTACAGGCAGGTAGATAACTTCAGCAAAGAAGGGGAAAATTCTCCGTTCTACCAGGTGCAGCCAAGCCATACCAAAGCGGATGAACCTCCGAAATGGGAAGGCACGGAACGGGTGAACATCCTGCTCATGGGTGTTGACGCCCGCGGCTTGAAGAAAGGCGAAGTGCCGCGTTCCGATTCCATGCTGGTCGCTTCCATTGATCCCGTAACCAAAAAAGGCTCTTTATTTTCGATTATGCGTGATACTTATGTCGACATTCCCGATCATGGGGAGGAACGGATCAACACCGCGATTACCCATGGCCCTGATATTGCGATGAAAACGGTGTCCGATCTGCTCGGTATTCCGATTCAATATTATGTATATACCGACTTCCAAGGTTTCATCGCCCTGATAGACGCTGTGGGCGGCATTGATTTTAACGTGGAAAAAGACATGCACTACACCAGCGCCGCGGACGATCACCAATATGACATCGATCTGAAAAAAGGCGAGCAGCATCTGGATGGAAAAACCGCGCTTGAATACGTCCGTTTCCGTCATGACGCCTTGTCCGACTTCGCGCGGACGGAGCGCCAGCGGAACTTCCTGGCTGCCGTTGCGGATAAACTTAAGAGTACTACGTCCATCATGAATTTGCCGACCATTTTAGACAAGGTTAATCCTTATATCGATACCAACCTTTCCGTAACGGATATGTGGAAACTCGCCTCCGTTGGTTATAAAGTAGAAATGACGGCCAGCGAGCAGATTCCGCCAATGGATCTATTGAAGGAAGAAACCGTCGGCGGAGCTTCGGTCATCGGTGTAAAAGACGAGGATGCCCTCAAGCAATTCGTCCAAGACTCTCTGAACAAAGAAGTCGAACCTTCGTCCAGCCCGGACGCAAACGGTTCGGTGGACAGCGCTTCAGGCAATGATTCCGGCAATTCCGGGACAGAAAATGCTGAAGCCAGCGCCACGCCAGCTCCGTAAAACTGCACAAACGAAACCCCATATTGAGGTATAATGGATAACAGCGGCGGGAGCTTTCCCCCGCTGTTATCGCGTTACATAGAAAAACAAGAGAGGAAGTTTTGCGTGAATACCCACACTAATCGCCCTAATTCCGAGCGCCTTTACGAAGAAGCACTCAAACATATCGTAGGCGGGGTAAACAGCCCGTCCCGTTCTTTCAAAGCCGTTGGCGGAGGAGCACCTGTTTTTATGAAAAAAGCGAGCGGAGCCCATTTCTGGGACGTGGACGACAACCGCTACATTGACTATCTGGCCGCCTACGGCCCTATCATTACCGGACATGCCCACCCGCATATCACCGAAGCCATTGCACGGGCGGCGGCAAACGGCACGCTCTACGGCACGCCGACCGAGCTGGAGATCCATTTGGCCAAAATGCTGAAGGAAGCGATTCCTTCCATGGACAAGGTCCGTTTCGTCAACTCCGGCACGGAAGCGGTTATGACGACGATCCGCGTGGCCCGCGCTTACACGAAACGCAATAAAATCATTAAGTTTGCCGGGTGTTACCACGGCCATTCCGATCTGGTGCTCGTTGCCGCCGGCTCCGGCCCTTCCACGCTGGGCATCCCTGACAGCGCGGGCATCCCGACCAGCATCGCTCATGAAGTGATCACCGTGCCGTTTAACGATGCGGACGCGCTGAAAACGGCTCTGGACAAATGGGGCAGCGACGTTGCCGCCGTTATGGTCGAACCGATCGTCGGCAACTTCGGCATGGTTATGCCGAAGCCGGGTTTTCTCGAGGACCTGTGCCGGCTGGCTCGTGAATATGGTTCGTTGGTCATTTACGATGAAGTGATCACGGCGTTCCGTTTCCATTACGGCTCCGCTCAAACCTTTGCGGGACTGAGCAACCACGAAGCCATTAAGCCCGATTTGACGGCACTCGGCAAAATCATCGGCGGCGGCCTCCCGATCGGGGCTTATGGCGGCAGCAAAGAAGTGATGGAACAGGTGGCGCCTCTTGGTCCTGCATACCAGGCCGGAACAATGGCAGGCAACCCGGCTTCCATCTCCGCAGGCATCGCCTGTCTGGAGGTGCTGCAGGGCGAAGGCGTTTACGACGAAATGAACCGTCTCGCCACCCGCTTGACGGACGGCCTGGCATCGTCTGCGGCTCAATACGGCGTTCCGCTGACGATCAACCAGATTCGCGGCTCCTTCTCGGCTCATTTCTGCGACCATCCGGTAACGAACTACGACGAGGCGCAGGACACGGACGGCGAAGCTTTCGCCGCCTTCTTCCGCCATATGCTGAACCAGGGCGTCAACCTGGCTCCTTCGAAATACGAAGCCTGGTTCCTGACCACGGCGCATACGGATGAAGACATCGATGCCACGCTAACGGCGGCGCATGAGGCGTTTAAGCGGTTGAGCTCCAGTAAATAACATCGAATACTAAAACTAAACGGTATCCCCTCTTCTGTAATGAAGAGGATATACCGTTTTTTCTCTTGCGCTTTCTCTCACTCTAACTCTAACCGTTAATTTCACCTTCACTTCCACGTTCCACCTTACTCCTATCCCTCTACTCGAGCAAAGACATTTTAGTAATTCTCCCCGCGATAATATCGCTCAAGCTTTCGCTCCAAATGGACGAGCTGGTTTTTTTTCTCTTCAATGTCATCCAGCAGCTTTTGCTTCTGGTCCTGAATCAGTTTGATTCTTTCCGGCAGAGTCGAGGTCCCCTCCTTAACCTTCTCATAATAATTTTTGATATCTTCCACGCTCATCCCGGTTTCGCGGAGACATTTGATAAAAACGAGCCAATTCAGCTCATCCTCCGTATAAAGACGATTGTTTTGCTCGCTGCGCGCTGCCGGTTCCAGCAATCCTTTTCTTTCGTAAAAACGGATCGCGCCGATGTTGATACCGACCTCTTTCGCTACTTCTCCGATAGTAAGCATATCTCCCTCGCTTATAAAAAAATTTTCGTTGACCTACACTAAGTGTAGCATAGTAACTTATGAATTGTTAAAGAAATAACAAATAACAGAAAGAGGGATTTGTCATGAAAAAGACTGCTTTTGTTACCGGAGCCAATAAAGGAATCGGATTTGAAATCGTTAAACAGCTGGGGGAAGCCGGCTGGAAAGTCGTTCTCGGCGCGCGCAGCGCTGAACGCGGGCAAGCAGCCGTGTCCGAATTAACTTCCAAAGGTCTGGACGTAGATTTTGTACAAATCGACATGGTAAACCTACAGTCTATTGAGCAAGCCGCGGAAACGATCAAAAAAAATTATCCTGACCTGAAGCTGCTGATTAACAACGCCGGCATACCTGGCGCATTCTCCCATTCGTTTTTGGAAACGAAAGAGGAAGATTTACGGAACGCTTTCGAGGTCAACTTTTTCGGCACCTTCCGTTTAAACCAGCGGCTGTTCCCGTTGATTAAAGAAAACGAAGGAACCGTCGTTAACTTATCATCCGACATGTCTTCACTGGACCATATGCGAAACGCGGAATCTACGCTGAACGCTTTTGACTACAATTCCTCCAAAACGGCCAACAACGCCATGACGTTATCGATGGCTTATGAGGTTAGAAACAGCATTGCTCAAGTCTTTGCGGTAACGCCGGGGTTCACGACTACCGATATCAACGGCAACCTGCCGGGCGGTAAATCCAAAGAAGCGGCCGCAGCCATTATCGTGGGTTACGCGACGGACGGCAAACGTCATAACGGAGATTTTCTGGATGAGAACGGCGTTTACGCTTGGTAAACAAATTTAAGCCTTTTTTAAAACTCCCCATAGATAAACCAGTAAGCTGCCCCCTGTGTAGACAGGAGGCAGCTTCGTTTTAAGAACTAAAAGATATTCGAAGATAGGCAAAAAGAGCAAACAGCTTATGCCCAGATCACGACTTCTTCCAAAGGTCTGCGTATTTTTCCATATCTCGGGGCCTCTCCGCGATAACCAAAAGCAGCCATGAGCGAAGGAATCCAATATTCTTCTTTAACCAACCCCTTGTCCCTCAAGAAAGACCGAACCAGCTCCCGATTAAACCCTTCTATAGGGGATGAATCAATGCCGATCAGCGCCGCAGCAGTCATCATGTTAGCAAGGGCAATATAGGATTGCTTAGCCGACCAATCGAACAACGTTTGATCATTATGTGCAATATTTTGTTCCTCGGTTTGAAATCTTTGTACCGACTGCATAAAGGATTTAAAAACATCCTCAGGAGCTTTAATAATCTTTTTCATCTTTTCTACTACATAAGGCGAATTGTAACGAAGATCATTGCGGACGATAAAGATCCCAAAATGACTTGCTGTTGGAAGTTGATGCCGTGCCCCTGGAGCTAAATCCATCAAATGTTCTCGCAATTCCTGGTTTTGGATCACAATAAATTTCCATGGTTCAAGTCCCATTGAGCTTGGAGACAATCTGCCCGCCTCAAGTATATATTCAAAATCGGAAGCCGATATTTTTTGATTTGCATCATATACTTGTGTAGCATGTCTGAACGTAAGTGCTTTTAGGATCTCTTCTTTTTTAAATTCCGTACCCACTGTAGACCTCTCCTTTTTGCCGATTAGATCATGCCATGCATGTCTGTATACAGACTATTCTTCGGAGTACATTATGACAAGTAGTAATAATAATCGTACATAGTATGAATAATAAGACTATTGTGTAGTTAAAGGGATTCTCGTACAATTATTTTAAACAAGGGGGATGAGCCGCATGGGGAATTCAAGATCCTATGACGTAGACTTCGTGAATACCGATATTTGTTACATTGCCTACTCGCAATTTCTGATCGGGGGAAAATGGAAAATCGTGATTCTTTGGTACTTAAGTACGGGACCCAAAAGATTCGGCGAATTGCAAAGGCTTCTGCCGCGGGTAACGAAAGGCATGCTTACCAATCAACTTCGAGAATTGGAGAAAGACAATCTGATTCATAGGGAAGTGTACAAACAAGTCCCGCCAAAAGTGGAATATTCCTTAACTCCGCTGGGAAAAACCCTTATTCCCATCTTGGAAAGCATGGCAGTGTGGGGCGAACAGCACTATGAAGCCAGTAATACCGCTAGTGAAACATAATAAGGCGGTTCCCGCTTTCCAGGGAACCGCCTTTGTTTTGTTGGGCAGTTTACTGCAGCCTACTCCGTCTTCACCGCATCAAAAAACTTCGTCTGCACCGTATTTGCCGCATCTTCGATTTGTTTCTTGCTGTCCGTGCCTTTCTTTGAGAAAGCCTCCTGGATCACGTTGGACATCGTTCCGTAATAATCCTGCGTGCCGTATTGGGCTTCAGGTTTGCCGTCCAGCAAGGCCAGGATATTCGGGTCATATTTGTACACATTGTTGTATTTGTCGTAAATCGCTTTGGCTTTTTTGCCGAAATCGGAATCTTCTTTATAGTAGTCGATCAGCTGCGGCACATAATATTTGCCGTCTTTTTGCCGATCTTTGATGATCGCCTCGGTAGCTTCCAAACCTTTATCGGAGAAGTAATCAAAGGTAATGTAGCGGAACGCCATTTCCTGTTCGTCTTTCGTAGCATTCGGGTTAATCACCAAATAATTGCCGCCAAGGATGCCGGTATGTTTGCCGCCGGCTTCAGCCGCAGGCATCGGATAAGTCAGCACGTCTTCAGGTTTCATTTCGCCTTGGTTCAGCGCTGGCTCAATTACGTCTGCCGCACCGGCAATAACCATCGCCGTCCGGCCTTCTTTAAAGGCGGCAACAGCATCGCCCCAGCCAAGCGCCCAGTCCTGCGGAATGGCGTTGGCTTCCCATTTCAGCTTTTTGTAGAAATCCAAGGCCTTGACTGCTGCATCGGAGTTGAAGGTTTGCGTCACTTTACCGCCTTCTACCTTCTCGATGTCACCGCCGGCTTCGTACAGGAAGTTGGTCCAGTTCCAGCCCGCTTCGTTGCCTTTGCCCATCGGAGCAATGCCGGCAATGCCTTTCTTAGGCTCCGCCACTCCTTTGGCCGCGTTGTACATATCGTCCCAGGTCCAATCGAGCGGCGGAACCGCTACGCCTTTGGCGTCAAGCAGCTTTTTGTTCACGACGGTCGAAGTGATGTACCCGTTTTGGGCGATGCCGTATACCTTGCCGTCCACGATAAACTGGTCCTGCAAAACCGGGTTCATCTGGTCTTTGAATTCCCAATTGTTATAGAGATCGGTGATATCGGCTACCCAGCCTTTTTCGATTAGAAATTTCGCTTCGGTTGCAAAAGTGTTGTAGAACGTCGGCGCTTCGTTCGAAGCCATCTTGATGCCGATTTCGTTCACCGAATACTGCCAGTCGTCCTTGACGATTTCAACGTTCGGATAGACCTCCTGGAAGCGTTTGATTTTATCGTCCTCCTGAGCCCTCATTTCCGTCAGGTCAGGCGTAGGATAATGAATTTTGATCGTCACTTTCCGGCTCGCGATATCGTCGGCGGAAGCCGAAGCGTCGCCCCCGCTGTTCGTTGAAGCGCTTGCAGGATTGTTGCTGCTGCCCGCATTACCGGAGGCATTATTTTTGCTGTTGCCCCCTCCGCACGCAGCCAGGATACTGCCGGTCATTAGCAGGCACAGAAGCACCGCCGTAAACTTGCGCATGATCATTTCCCCTTTTCGCGTATGAGTACTTACATCCTTATCTTAGAAAAAGCCTCTCCCCGTGACGATGTGCAATCTTATTCATCCTGTGTGCAGGTTTACGCTTTGGTTATGCCTCAGCTCTTCTTGCCCGGCTTAACCTTTCACCGCCGACATGTTCACGCCCCGCAAAATAAACTTCTGGAAAACCAGGAACACAAAAATCGGCGGCACCATGACCATAAACAAAATCGCAAATTTAATGTTGGTATTCAGCGCCCGCACGTTAATCACGTACTTATAGATCGCAGTGGCCAGCGTATATTTGTCTTCGGTCTGCATGACGAGGGAAGGCCAGAACCAGTCGTTCCAGGCGGTTGAGAACGTAAAGATGGCCAGTGTAAAAATAATCGGCAGCGACAGCGGCACCGCAATCCGGAAAAAGCTTGCCGCTTCGGAGGCCCCGTCAATCCGGCCCGCCTCAAAAATTTCGATGTGAATGCCATCGAAGAAATTTTTCAGCAACAGGAAGAAAAACGTATTCGCCCCGGCCGGCAGCCAAAAGGCCAGATAGCTGTTGAGCAGCCCCAGCTCCTTCAGGTTTACGAAGTTCGGGATCATGTAGCTGGAAGCCGGGATAAACAACGTCATCAGGAAAAAGAAATAAAAAGCTTTCTTGAACGGCACGTTCAGCCGCGAGATGCTGAAGGCGGCAAGCCCCAGCACAACAACGGTCATGACCATGTTGCCCAGGAAGATGAGCATCGTATTTTTCAAAAAGCCGACCAGATCCATGTAATTCCAGCCGTCCTTGAAATTGTCCCAATTCCACTGCTCCGGGAAAAACCGCGGCGGAAACGAGTTCACTTCCTGGTTCGATTTCAGGCCGTTAAACATCGTCATCAGGATCGGGTACAGCATGGTTACGACCATCAGGACGATAAACAAAACCATGATGCCGTAGACAATCCGGTTGAGCGGCTTCTTCAAATCATGGTTCGACAGGATGCCGCGTTCATGCGTATTTTTAGCCATTTCAATAGTCCTCCTTGCTCAATCTGAACTGTACAATACCAAGCACGCCAAGCACGATGAACATCAAGACGCCAAGCGCGGTGGCGGTTCCGTAATCCAGACTGGTGAAGGCATATTTAACGATGAGCAGCGCATAGGTCAGGGTTGCTTTGTTCGGCCCGCCATCCAGCATGGCCAGCTGCGCCTGGTAGGCCTGCGAGGTGCCGATGAGCTGAAGGATCAGCATCAGGATAATCAGGCCTTTCAGGGAAGGAAGCGTAATATGCCGGATTCTGGCCCAGACCCCCGCCCCATCGATTTCGGCCGCTTCGTACCAATCCTTCGGAATGGCGAGCACCCCGGCCAGGTAAATGAGCATCGCCGAGCCGAACTGCTGCCAGGTCTCCATCACCACCAGCGAGATCATCGACCACCTGCCGTCCGATACAAAAGATACCGGATCCAGGCCAAACACGGACAGCAGGCCGTTGATCGGTCCGACCGGATCGTACAGCCATCTCCACAAGCCGTACAGCACGACGCCCGGAACAACATAAGGCAGGTAAGCCGCGATCCGCACGAACCCTTGGAATTTTCTCAGCTCGGAAATCGCGATCGATACGGCAATCGGGACCCAGAACCCGATGACCAGACAAAGCAGCATGTAATAAAACGTGTTTTTAATGGAGATCAGAACGTCTCCGTCCTGAAACACTTTGGCATAGTTGGCGAAACCGACAAATTCGTTTCCTTTGACGAAATCAACGTGGTAAAAGCTGTAAACAAACCCCTTGATAATCGGGACCCACAGAAACAGCACAAAAATAAGGAGCGCCGGCAGCAGGAACAAATAACCCCAAAGGTGTTTTTTCCAGCGGCCGGCCCTCTTCCGTTGTACGGCGGGTTCGGAATTGATCTCCCGTTCTGCGGCAATTGCGGATTGGCCCATCTTGTCTCCCTCATTCCTCTGTCGAATCTGACCGGGAGAACCGGTCTCCCTTCATTTTAGGAAATCCGGGAGAACCCGCACATGTGCAGTTCTATCGCAATGGTAGCGTATTTTACTTCTTCATGTCGCTTGGGCTAATGCCGTAATATTTTTTGAAAATTTTGCTGAAATGCTCCGGCGACTCGTAGCCGACCTTCTCCGCTATTTCATACCGCCTCATATCCGTATGCAGGATCAGCTGCCTGCTTTCCTCCATCCGCAGCTTGATCACGTATTCCCACAGGTTGTAGCCGGTGTTTTTCTTGAACAGGTAGCTCAAATAGTTCGGGCTGACATGGTTTTTCTTGGCGACCTCGTGAATGGTCAACCCTTTCTGCCCGTAATTCTGTTCGATGTAAGCCTTGGTTTTCTCCACGATCCGGTTGCTCTGCGAGCTCATCTCTTCGTCCGACGGCTCCTGATTGTAGCCGCCCCAGTTAAAATCGCCGTAATAAAAGACATAATGATC
Source organism: Paenibacillus mobilis (assembly GCF_058267595.1). Taxonomy (NCBI): domain Bacteria; kingdom Bacillati; phylum Bacillota; class Bacilli; order Caryophanales; family Paenibacillaceae; genus Paenibacillus; species Paenibacillus mobilis. Next base: position 205,332 of record NZ_JBZCMS010000008.1, on the reverse strand, counting down.
CCGGTGCTCGCGATTCCATAAAGTGGCCCTGCCCGCCTGTTTGTTCAGCACATCCAGAAAAAGAAGGCCTTTGAGGATCTGGCTGATGCCGATCACGGCATGGATCTGCAGAAACTTGTGCAGATTGAAGTGCAGGCTGCGGCCGACCATCTCCAGCTGGTTCAGCTTCTGGACGGCCGATTCTTCGTCGTCGCCTTCTTTCCACTGGAGAATCAGGCTGATTTGGTCCTCCTGCGAATAAAAAGCTTCATAACTCCATTCCTGCCCCAGCAGCTCCTGCACGATATTGAGCGCGGCGTACCGGAACAGCTGCAAATCCCGGTCGGTCAGTGACCGCTGCGGGTTGGCCTCCCGGCTGAGCTTGACTTTGATGACGGCAAAATAAGGCCCTTCCAGGTTCAGCAGCTTGATTCCCGTTTTGCATCCCCCGCTTCCCGGCGCCTTATCTCCGTCCCTCCGGCTTCCGTGCTCTTCCTCTTCCAGCGCGGCGGCCGGATTCTCCAGGAGCCGGTTCAGAAGTTCGGCCTGCTCCGGCTGCGGATCATGCATGCTGAAATGCTCATCCAGGCTCAGGCTCCATTGCTCCAGCTTCGGCTGCAGCTTCTCCAGCTTGAGCAGGGTGCTGCGGACGGTATCGAGAAACTGCTCGCTGTTGAGCGGTTTGATTAGATAATCCTTGGCGCCAAGCCGGATCGCCATCTGCGCATACTGGAACGTTTCATGGGCTGAAATAATAATGGCCTGAAGCTGCGGTTTAATCAGTTTGGCCTGCTGCATCAGCTCGATGCCGCTCATCGAGCCCATCTGAATGTCGGTGATCAGCAGGTCGATCTCTTCCATCCGGATATAATCCAGCGCTTCGTGCCCGCTGCCGGCGGTCATAATCTGGTCAATATCGAGTCCCGAAGTCGCCAGCAGATTCTGCAGCCCCCGGCAAATAAGCGGTTCATCGTCCACGATTAACAGGTTATACATGAGGCTCCTCCTTCAGTTTGTTTCCCCGGGCGCAGGGAAAGCCGTTTTGGGCAAAAGCATCCGAACCGCCGTGCCCCCGCCTTCCCGCGGCCCGTATGCGAGTCCATACGGCTCGCCGAAATGCAGCCGGATGCGCTGCTGCACATTTCGGATGCCGTATCCGAGCGAATGATCGAGGTTCTCGTCGTGCAGCAGCTTTTCCAAGGCTTCATAATCCACCTTTTTATAGCCGTTGTCTTCAATACAAATAACGACCTGCTCCTCGTCGCCGAAAGTCGAAACGATAATCTCCCCGTCTTCGCCCATATGTTTGATGCCGTGAATCATGGCGTTCTCGATCAGCGGCTGCAGCGTAATTTTGGGAATCAGCGTCCGCATTACGGCGGGATCCGAATCCACATGCCAGCTGACCTTGCAGCCGTATTCATAGCGGTGCTCCTGCAGCTTGACGTAGGCGCGGGCATGCTCCAGCTCCTCTTCCAGCGTGATCAGCTCGCGGCCCCGGCTCAGACTGATCTTCATCAGCTTGGACAGCTCTTTGATCATTTCGGCCGATTCGTGGCTGCCTTCCAGCTCGCTTTTCCAATAGATGCTCTCCAGCGTGTTGTACAGCAAATGCGGGTTGATCTGCTGATACAAAATCTGCAGCTGCGCTTCCCTCTGCCGGATCTCCATTTCGTATTGGTTGCGCACCATGTCGTTCAGCCTATTGGCCATGTCGTAAGTGGAGCGGATGAGGATGCCGACCTCATTGTCCCTGCCGCCTGACGGGATTTTCGGAACGGGACCTCCAGGCTCGTATCTGCGCACGAAAAAAGCCAGCTTCTGCAGCGGCGTCATTAACGCCCTCCAGAAATAAGTAATCAGCACAAACACGGCGAAAGCGTAGACCAGCGAGATGAGCTGCATGACGTGTTTGATCTCTTTTTGCTGCTGGAGCAGGGAGTCCGTCGGAATTTTGTACACCAGCTTCTGGCCGAGGTAATGATTATAGTTCACGACGTAAATAAAATCGGAGGTAATGATATCCGCCACGCCTTCGCCTTTATCCGGCGAGGAAACTTCGCGCGGCAAATCCAGCACCGTGTTGGTTTCCTCGGTTGTGCTGGCCAGCACCCGGTTCTCCCAGTCCGTCAAATAAATATTGCCTTCGGGCAGCGAGACGTTGCGGAAAGCTTCGTTAAACTTGTCGTTCATTCGGGTGACCACCAGCACTCCGATGGTGCCGCCTTGCGAAATGTTGTTGATAGCCCTGACGTAGGCCAGTGTCTTCTCTTTGGGACTGTATGCGGACAACTGGTTGATAATGCGCAGGTAGCCGTTGCCTTTCTTCGCCACCGCTTCGTCGTACCAGATCGGTTTCTCCTCCTTGGTAAAAAAGTACACCCCCGCCTTCCGGACCTCCGGGTAATTGGGCGCAAACGAATAATAATTGTTCGGATCATAAATATAGAGCGAATAATAATTGGGTTCCCTGCCATTCGCGGCCTGAGAGTATCCAGCCAGCGTATTTTCCAGCTTGATGTAGGTACTTAGCCTGGAAAGGATGGAATCCTGCCCGTTCATATCGATCTGCTGAAGCAGCGGATTTTGAATAACCGTCGACGTGATTTTGTTGATTGATTCCGTGTCCCTATTGATAATAATAAAATTTTGTTTGTTCAGTTCGATGTAAGCGTTGGTCACATGCCTTTTGAGCACGTTTTCCGTCTTCCAGCTCCCGTAGCTGAACAATACGAACAGGGGCACGCCCAGCACCAGAAACAGCAGAAACAGCTGCTGCTTGACGGTCAGGCTCCCAAGCGGATTCCGGCGTTTCTTCTTGGGCGGATCCCCGGGATTCCGAAGCCGATCCTCCAGTTGATTCCGGGGACTCCGGCCGGGATTTATAGGTAAATGCACGGGATGGCCTCCTTTCGGGCAGGGGATGTAAACGCATTCAGTAATCCTCTAGCATCATATTCTCCCTGCAGAGGAAGTTATCCTTCCCCCTGCCGATTTCTCCACCGGAAAAGGAAAAGCCGCAAGCGAATGTCCCCTCCTCTCCTGCTCGGAGCGAAGGACGCTTGCGGTTTTCCTGCGGGACAATTCCCTAGAGCCTTGAAGAATCCAATAGGCTAACCTACCGAAAAGGAGTCCGGCCTTCCCGCTTTATCGGCTGTCCGCCAAAAGCTCAAAGATGCCGGCCACCACCTGATCCGCTTCCCCCAGCACCTCCGGACGTCCGATGCCCACAATGCCGGTGCCTGCCGCTTTGGCAGCCGCAACCCCGGCAGCGGCGTCTTCAAAGACGACGCACTCCTGCGGCGTCAGCCCCAGCTCCCGGCAGGCGGTGAGAAAGACCTCCGGATCCGGTTTGGCTTTGGAAACTTTGGTTCCGTCTACCACGGCATCAAACAAACCGGCGATCCCGAGCCGCTCCAGAATAAACGCGGCATTTTTGCTTGCCGAACCGAGGGCGATTTTAACTCCCTGCTCCCGGAGGCCGGTCAAATATTCCCTTACGCCGGGCAAAAGCTCAGACTGCTCGAGTTTGGAGATATACTCCACGTATTTGGCGTTTTTCGCTTCGGCCAGCTTCTGCTGCTCCTCTTCCGGCAGCTCCAGCCCCCCGACCTCCAGCAGGATCCGCAGCGATTCCATCCGGCTGACCCCTTTCAGCCGTTCGTTATCCTGCTCCGTAAATTCGAAACCGAGCTGGGCAGCCAGCTCCCGCCAGGCCAAAAAATGATATTTCGCCGTATCGACGATCACCCCGTCCAGATCGAAGATGGCTCCTTTCATATGTTCCAGCATGAGTATTCTCTCCCCCTAGAAATTAGAAAAATAGAGTTAAGCAAGGAACGGCGGAGCACCAGCCGCTGCCTTAACGGCCACGACCAGCTCGGAGCCGTCTGTGGGAAGCTCATGCCGCTGGTCAAAGACGCTGACGATTAAGGCGGGGACGTCCACCGGGATGACCGGCCGCGGTTCGCCTGCAGGCTCACACTCCACCGCCGTCGCAGCTGCATCCGGCTCCTGTCCCGTCTGCCCCTTCTGCGCCAAATCTGGAGCTGAATCGGAAGCTGAAAGGGTGCGAATCCTCACTTCCCCGGCCGATACGTGGACGCGCAGAGTTTTCCCTTGTACGTTCAGCGTAAATTCGATCGCCTTCCACCCGGAGGGCAGGGACGGGCGAATTTGCAGCAGTCCCGGCTCCATATGAAGGCCGGCAAATCCTTGCACCGCTGCCATCCACGCCCCGCCGTTTGCCGCCGGATGGGTGCCGCCGATGTACAGGTCCCCGACGTACTGCTTCGAGTCGCCGGTCAGATCGATTGTGGCCGTCCGCATAAAATACGGATAAGCCCAATCCGGCGAGCCGGTATCGGCAGCGACCAGTGCATAAACGCAGGGACTGAGGCTGGAGCCGTGTTCGGTCCGGGGCTCGTAATAGTCCCAGTTGGCTTTTTTGACCGTTTGGCTGAACTCTTCCTTGAACAGATGCAGCATCAGCACGACATCGGCCTGCTTGATAATCTGCGTCGTGGTCGCCAGCCCGCTTCCGCCGCCCCAATATTCGCTCGGGTGCAGTACCCGTTTCTTCAGATCGGCAAGGGATACGTCCTCCAGCTTGAAATAACCGTCAAACTGCTCCATGACTAAAGTCTCCGCATCGGGCTCCGGAACGTATAAACCGTCATGCAGCTCGCGGATTTTCTCCGCCGTAATCGCCGCGCCGGCACCGCCTGTAACAGCCTCATGAAGCTCCGGATCCCGCTTGCGAAGCAGGTCCTCCGTTTGCAGCGCAATGCTTAATGCCTTTTTCACCAACCGGTTCGTAAAAGCGTTATTGTTCACCCGCTCGTGATATTCATCCGGGCCTGTCACATCCAGAATTTCATACCGCTCCCGGTAAACGTTGTAGTAGGCATAAGAATAATAGAAACGGGCCACCTCCCAGATGACCTCCGCTCCGCCTTCCATCAGCAGACGGTCGTCTCCCGTGTGGAGGTAATACTGCCAAATGCCGTGCACAACGTCGGCGCTGATATGGACCTGCTTGTCGCGGAAATAAGTCCGCATGGGCCGTCCGGTGAAAACGTCGTTCACATTAAAAAGCGTACAGGCATCGTCGCCGCTGTCCTGACTCTCCCAGGCATAAAAAGCTCCCTGGAAGCCGTATTCCGCCGCCTTCCGTTTCGCGCCCGGGAGCGTATGCACCCGGTACATCATCAAATTGCGCGCCACCTCCGGCCGGGTCAGGAGGAAAAAGGGCAGCATAAACATCTCCGTGTCCCAAAATACGGCCCCCTTGTAAACCTGGCCCGACAATCCGCGGGCCGGGATGGACACCCGCTCCGAATCGCCCGGCGCGATGATCATCAGCTGATACAGACTGTAACGCAGACCGAACTGGGCTTCTTCGTCGCCTTCAATCTTCACGTCGGCCCGCTCCCATTCCCGGTTCCAGCATGCGGCATGCTCCTCCAGCAGACGGTCATAACCGTCCCGGGCAGCTTGGCCGCTGGACTGCGTGGCAGCTTCGCCGGGCGTCAAAACTTCCGGCTGATTCTGCGGCTCCTGGCGGGTGTGCCGAGTTTGCCCGCTTTGCCGGGTTTGCCCGTTTGGCCAAACTCCGCCGGCGGGTTCCAGCCCGTGATGCAGGGATACGTATTTCGTCCAACTGTAAGTTTCCCCCGCCCTGCAGGTGAAGGAAATTCGTCGGTAAATACTGCAGCTGGCACCGCTGAAGGTATCTGCGTTGCCAACCGGACTTGCACCGCCAACCTGGCTTGCGCCTTCGACCGGGACTATGCCTTCAAGCGGACCTGTACCTCCGACAGCCGGTTCGATTTCCTGGCGGTGCTCAAAATCAAACACCGCCGTCTCCGCCACGGCGACCCCGACGCCGAGCTCCTGCGTCCGGGCCGTCACTACGAGACAGCCCGCCGTCTCCTTCACAGCCCAATCCTCCAGATGCGGGCCGCTTATGTCCCACACGTCACCGTCGATGCCGGTGACGATGACGATCTCGCAGTCTTCCTCGGCCGTCAGACTGCACTTCGCAGCCAGCAGGTCCAGCCGCTGGGCGCTTGCGAAACGCTGCGCCTCAAACGTCACGCGGCTTCCCCCGGCTGCGGCGAACACCGTGCGGCGGCCGTGCACCGCCGCCTTCAAATCCAGCTGCTGGCTGTGCTCCAGCACGCTATCTTCTTCCTGCACACTCAGCAGCGCGCCATCCGCGTAAATCCTCGTGTGCAGCCCGTTCGGCAGGTTCACCGGCTCCCGCCACCTGCCTGCCGCCTGGTCGTACAGGCCCGCCGGAATAACGGCGGCCATCTCTTTTTTCCCGAACTCCTCCAGCGCGCCCCTGTAACCGTACCGCCCGTTGCCGATCATAAACTTGCTGCCGTTCGTGGCGGTACGCTGCGGGTCAAACCCGGTTTCCTTCACTATCCAGCCCATGTTCCAACTCCTCTCCTGACGTCTTCCCGGCCTTCTGCATGACTTGCAGCGGACCCCTTTTGCCGCTTGTTTGCGTCCATGTTCGATCCCCAATTCCGCTGGACGGACTCAAGCCGTTAAGCCGGGTTTAAGCCGGCAGCCCGCTTTTTAAGGCCACAGTCACGCCTGCGGTATCAATCCTGCAGCTTTGCCCGTAGACCTGAACGGTGACGGCTTCGCCCTCTAAAGCCTGCATGCGCACCTCGTCTTTCGTGACCTGAACGCCGAGGACGGTTCCCCGATACGTAATGCGGAAGCCGTAGCTGCTCCACGGCTCCGGTATCGTCGGCTGGAACAGCAGTTCCGGCCCGTCGGAACGCATGCCCCCGAAGCCATAGACGATGTTCATCCAGGCCGCGGCAATGGACGTGGTATGCAGTCCCTCCCGGGTATTCCGGTTGTAGTTGTCCAGATCGAGCCGGGTAGCGAATTCGAAGAACCGGTAAGCCTCTTCATGCCGCCCGATTTCCGCAGCCAGGATGGAATGGACCGACGGCGACAGCGAGGATTCATGGATCGTTTTCGGTTCATAAAATTCATAGTTGGCCCGTTTCTCCTCGAGGCTGAAGGACTGGTTGTGCAGCAGCAGGAACATGAGCACATCCGGCTGTTTGATCATGTCGTACCGGTAGATCCGATCATACGACCAGTTCGAATACAGCGGAAAATCCGTGACCGGAATATCCTGAATCTCGATATGCGGCATATCAAAAAAGCCGTCATGCTCCTCATAAACGCCGGTAGACTCGTCTTTCGGGATTTTCATATGGTCAGCGAGCCGCCGCCATTCCGACAGCTCCTCTTCCTGCAATCCCAAACGACCGGCCAGCTCCGCCCACTGCTGCGGCACCTCGCGTTTCATTTTGTCCGCGACTTCAAGCGTGTATTCGAACAGCTTTTTCGCCATGTAATTCGTGTAGGCATTATTGTTGACCATAAGCTGGAATTCGTCCGGCCCCATGACGCCGTAATAACCGAACTGCCCCGACTTCTGGCCCCATTGGCCTCTGGTCCGGTAGAAACGGCTAATCTGCAGCAGCATTTCCGCCCCTTTTTCATATAAAAAAGGTTTGTCGCCTACGATCTTCTCATAGTGCCAAAGGCCGTAAGCAATTGCCGTTCCGACGTGAAGCTGGAGGTTGGAGTGCTGCCATAAATCGCAGCTTTCAGTGCCGTCGATCGTGGCAATCGGGTAAAAGGCCCCTTCGCAATCCACCTCTTTAGCCCGTTCCAGGGCATGCGGCAGCGATTGATAGCGGAATTCAAGCAGGCTTTTGGCCGCCTTCGGGTTGTTAAATATATAAAACGGCAGGCAGTAGGACTCCGTATCCCAAAAAGCCAGCCCGCGGTACGCCTCGCCCGTCAGCCCTTTCGCCCCGATGTTGAAGCCCGGATGATCCCCGTGATAGGTCTGCGCAAGCTGGAAGATGCAAAAACGGATGCCCTGCTGATTGTCCGGATCGCCTTCAATCTGAATGTCCGAGGTCTCCCAAACCTGCGCCCAATAAGCGCGCTGCTCTTCCAGCAGTTCGTCCAGGGTCAAGCTGTTCAGCGTGTCCGCCGCTTCGCTGCCGCTTGTCCAGACCTCCTCGTCGGACCTGCCGGTCCGTTTCTCGGTCACATTACTGACCAGCTTGTCAAACACAGCCTCTTTGCCCTGCTCCAGCCGGAGCTCAAGCGCCAGGCCGATATATTTTTCTTCCTCTTCCGGTACGGTGTTCGAGATTTGATCGGAGTGAACGGCAAAGGCCGAAAACAGCCGGTTGCCCGTCGTGAGCGTCGACCCCAAAAGACTGCCGGCAAGGCCTTTCTCCGACCCCGGCGCTTTGCGGATTACCCGCCACAGATTTTTGCCCTGATCCTCGTGGAGGATCGAGAAATCAAGCCCCGTACGCAGCTGAGCCGTTCCCGAAAAATTCACCGGCACAAGCGTGATCCGCTGGCCGCCCACCTGGGCGCGGCTCATGCTGACGAGCCGTTCAAAGCGCAGCTTCAGTATTTTTCCGCTGTTCGCATGCCAGGTGAACTCCCGGGTGTATAACCCTGTGCGAAAATCCAGCTTACGCCGGTAGTCCGTAAATTTCGATTCGGCGAGATCCAGGGTTTCCCCGTCCACCGTTAAACGCGTATACAGCCAATCCACCGAATTAACCATATAACGCAGCGACCTGATAATGCCTTTATAATGGGCCGCGAGCTCCATCTGCTCGAACAGCCCGTTGAAATAGCTGCCCAGCAGCGTGTCTCCTCCATAACCTTCCTCCGCGTAACCGCGCACGCCCATATATTCATTGCCTAACGAAAAAATCGATTCGGACACCCGGCTGCGCGCCGGATCAAACCCTTCTTCGATCACCGCCCACGGGTCGACCTTTAAATATCTGTCCGCCGCTTTCGGCATATCTCCAACATCTCCTTATCCGGTATTCGCGGCAAGCCGGCTGCGGCTTGCTCCTTCCCTGAGCATAGCCGATCGGAGGACCCCTCCCAAAGGTGCGGGGCTAATGAAGTTATGTGCGTTCCTACTTGATTGCAAGGGCAAACGCAACGAGACCGTCCCTGCCCGGGACGGTCTCGAGGTTTTCGTTATATCTGTGACGATCAAAGATTAATAAATGCCGTTTTCATTTTCGCGCTGTACTGTACGTCAAAGCCAAGTCCGTTTGCCAGCAAAGCAAGCGGCACGTAGGTTTTGGAATTGACGCCGACTTTATTCAGAAAAGCAGGAGCGGATGTTGCCACCTTCGTCCCGTTTACCTGAATGGTGGAAGAACCGATCGGAATGACAACCGTGCGCCCGGCTAAAGTGACGGTAACCGTGCTCGTTTTGCTGTTCCATTTCGAGACCGCATGGGTGGCCTGCACGATATCCCCGATGGCGACAAAAGTTTGACCGTTCTTCAAAATCGGTTTGTTCGCCGAATTCCATTCCTGGCCACCTATCACGATGGAGATCGGCTCTTTGCCGGCCGCGGCTGCGGTCTGGCGGTATTCGCCCCAAATGACCCCGGCAAAAACTTTGGCAATCGCTTCATAGCCGGCTTGCTGCGGATGAATATCCCCTTCAAGAATATGCGTGTAGCTCATTTCGCTGCCGACAAAGGCGGCCGCAATATGGGCTGCTTTTACCGGTCCCGTTGCCGTATTCGTCTGGGCTACAACTTGATCCACAGTGGACGTGTACAAAGCCGCAGCCTGCTCCAGCTTGTCGTAGTCGGCCTTCCCGGCAATCGCCGGAACCGGCTGGTATTGGTCGGCAAGCACGATCAGCGCCTGCGGGTTCACTTCACGCAAATGCCCGATCGTCTGAACGATGTTGGCCGAATAATCCGCCAGCAGCGTTTTGACTTTGGCTTCCATATCGCTTGCCGCCAGCGTCTTCACTTCCGACAGCAGCGGTTTAATATCGTTGCCGCCAATCGTGATTACAATGAGATTGGCATCCGCCACATCCGATTTCGCTTGGGCGATACCCGAAGCAAACTGTCCAATCCTCGGATCGGAAACGCCGGGCTGAATCGCATCCGCCGTAACCGCAGTACCCGCTTCAATCGCTCCCGTATAGTTGGCCAAACCTTCGCTCGTCAGGCCCAGAATTCCGTCATTCACCAGCTCTGCCCGGCCATGGAACAAAGCCTGCTCCTTCAGTCGCTCGGCGTATCCGTATACAGCAGGGTTCGTTTGAGTAGCCATCGCCGGTTCAAATCCCGCGGTCACCGAATCCCCGAGAGCAACGATCTTATAAACGCTCCCTGCCTGGGCAGCCGCTCCCGCCTGAATCGGCAAGGCCAGCACCGCTGCAAGCAGCAGCCCGCCTAATACCTTGCCCGCTTTTCTATTGCCTGTTATTCCTTTCATCCGATTAAACACGCTCCTTTATCTTTTCGAATCCATTTATGTAGCTTCTATCATCCAGTGAGGAAAATTGTACTTGCCGACCGGCTTTACCGTCAATACCCGGCGCTGCCTGGATTTTTTTCAAATGCCGTGAACTTAGTATGAATACGAAAAAAACCTCCGTTTCCCGGAGGTTTTGAAAGCTGTCGGCAGCCCCTTTCTGAATGGGTTTAGCCATCAGCAGATGCGCTTATTCTTCAGCGTCCTTTTTCTGATCGCCGGCAGGAGGCGGAGACGTCATGTATTTATCATATCTGCCGTCAATTTCTTTGGCCATGCTGCGGTATTTGATCGTTTCCTCGACTACCGGATCAAACGTCGTCTGAATCCGCACCTCATATTTGGGCGACAGCCGTTTGCGTCCTTCTTCCTGCCGGTTGGTCTCGTCCAGTTCCCCTTCGGTCAGTAACTCCGAGAGCTTCTCTTCAAGCTCCTTGTCCTTTTCGCTGCTCATAGGAAGACCTCCTTTAGTTAAGCTGTTTCTATTCCTTCGTTACCCGCAGGCAGCCTCAGCCTAAACAGCGGTCAGGAAAGCCTATAGAAGCTCAAAAACCTGTCGCGTCGGATTTGGCGAGGGAATCCAGCAGCTCCTGGTGGATTTTCCCGTTGGTTGCCGCCAAATGTCGGGTATTCAGGCTGAAAGCTCCGCCGCGGGTATCCGTCACCCGGCCGCCCGATTCGGTCACCAGGAGCACACCGGCTGCGACATCCCAGGCATTCAAGCCGACTTCATAGTAACCGGTCAGTCTGCCTGCCGCCACGTACGCCAGCTGCAGCGCCGCTGAACCAAAGGTTCTGAGGCTTCGGGTCTCCGTAGCCAATGCGGTAATCCCCTTAATGTTCACCGACAGCGCAAAATTGCGGTCCGGATTATATCCAACGGCTATCAGGCTGTCCAAGAGGACTCCTTCCTGAGAAACCGCCATCGGATTGCCGTGCACATACGCGCCTTTGCCTTTCTCCGCCACAAACATTTCATCATGCATCGGGTCATAAATGACGCCGACCACCAATTCGCCCTTAACGGCCAAAGCGATGGATACGCAAAAATACGGATTGCCGTGCACAAAATTAGTCGTGCCGTCGATCGGATCCACGATCCACAAATACTCCGAATCGGCATAGCCGGCAACGGCTTTCGCCGAAGCTTCAGCGCCGGGCTCGACGCTTTCTTCGCCGAGAAAATCATGATCCGGAAAATGCGTTTGAATCAGCTTGCGGATCATGATCTCCGCCCCTTTGTCCACTTCCGTCACCAGATCCTGCGGGGAGGTTTTTATATCCAATTGTTTATAAATGCCCACTCGGCTCTTAATCCATTCACCGGCCTTGGCGGCCGCGTTAATCGCAACTGCGGTAAACGACTTGCTGCCCACGACGAAGGTGGGTTTCTTATTGTCTTCCAACCTTGATCCCTCTACTTTCTATAGCAATCTACTTGTTTGCTCCTGTTAGAATACGTTCGGTATGGCATAAAGTTGCGCCGTTTTTCCAAAAAAAGGCTATCAGGAACATTTCTCGAAGCCGCGCCTCTTTAATCCTTTGATTTATTATGCCCAAAAGCAAGGCTCGAACCTCGCCCGCTCCGGTTCAGCTGCTATCCCCGTCTGCGGATTACTCCTTCCTATTGTATAAGAAAACGTCCCCCGTTAAAAGGAAAAAGCCGCCTCCCGGCGGCTTTAGGCCAAATAAGCTTCCTGAACCTGATCATTGGACAGCAGCCGTCCGGCTTCATCCTGCAGGACGATTTCACCGGTTTGGATAACGTAACCGCGATGGGCGATTTTCAGCGCATGATAGGCGTTCTGCTCCACCAGCAAAATGGTCATCCCGTCACGGTTCAGCTCCTGGATGATTTCAAAAATTTGGTCGACCAGCACGGGAGCCAGTCCCATCGAAGGCTCATCGAGCAGCAGGATGTCCGGTTTCATCATCAGCGCCCGGGCGATCGCCAGCATCTGCTGCTCTCCTCCGCTCATCGTGCCGCCGGCCTGGTGATAACGTTCCTTCAACCGCGGGAAATAAACAAAAGCCTGCTCGATCCTTTGTTTGATCTGCTTTTTATCTCTAACCGAAAAAGCGCCCATTTCCAGGTTCTCTTTCACGGTAAGGCGCGGAAAAATCCGTCTGCCCTCCGGAACGTGGGCAATGCCCGCTCCTGCAATCCGGTGGGGCTGCCAGGACGTAATCTTTTCCCCCTCAAACACGATTTCGCCTTTAGTTTGGACTTGGCCGCAAATAGATTTCAGCGTGGTGGACTTTCCAGCTCCGTTCGAGCCGATCAGCGTGACAATTTCCCCCTGGTTGACGGACATGGTGATGCCTCTTAGCGCCTGAATGCCGCCGTAAAAGGCCTCCACCCGGTTCAACTGCAGCAAACTCATAGCTTGACGACCTCCTCCTCAACCGCGCTTTTGCCCAGATAGGCTTCAATGACCTTCGGATTTGAGCGGATGTTCTCCGGGCCGCCTTCCGCAATTTTTTCTCCATGATCAAGCACCAGGATATGCTCTGACAACTCCATCACCAGCTTCATATCGTGCTCTATTAAAATGATGGAAAGGTCCAGCTCCTCCTGCATATGACGGATCAGACCGGTCAGCTCGGCCGTTTCCCTGGGGTTCATGCCCGCCGCCGGTTCGTCGAGCAGCAGCACCTTGGGTTTCGTCGCCAAAGCCCGGGCAATTTCAAGGCGCCGCTGTGCGCCATAGGATAAGCTTGAGGCTTCCTCATTCATCAGGTGGGCCAACCCCACATATTCCAGCAGCCGGTAAGCTTCCGCTTGGGCGGCAAGCTCTTCATGCCGCACATCGGGCAAACCAAGCAGCGTCTGCGCGATCCCCGATTTCAGGTGGATATGCATCCCGACCATCACGTTCTCCAGCACCGTCATGCTGCCGAACAAACGGATGTTTTGGAAGGTTCGGGCGATGCCTTTTTCCGTAATTTTGTGCGGCTTGACCTTTATGATCGATTCCCCGTCCAGTTCGATGGTGCCGCCGTCAGGCATGTAGATGCCGGTAATCAGGTTAAAGAAAGTTGTTTTCCCTGCTCCGTTCGGACCGATGACCGCCGAAATCCGGCCTTTCGGAAAAGAAAAATCTACACCGTTCACCGCCACCAGACCGCCGAATTTCTTCATCAGCTTCGAGACCTGCAATATCGTCATGTTCCGTTCCTCCTCATCAAGGCAAAGCCTAAATTATCGGGAATCCCAAAAGTCATTTGTTCACGGCAGTCGGGCCTGCCGCCGGAGCAGACGGAGCAGCCGGGGGACTCGGGGATCCACCCGCAACCGTAGCCTGCTGAGCTCCATGATTCAAATGAACCCTGCGGTTCTTAGCTTTAATCAGCCCGTTTGGCCTGAAAATAGCTACCAAAATCAGGATCAGCCCGAAGATCAGGCGCTGCATTTTGGACGGCGACAGGGCATCCGGGATCTGGACTGCTCCCCGGGTGGAAAGCTGATTCAGCCAGTTGGTCAGCTCCGTCAGGACCTGCAGGTTTAAAATGGTGATCAGGCTGGCTCCCAGGATCACGCCGGGTACGCTGCCCATTCCGCCCAACACCACCATGACCAGAATGGTCGTAGATTCGATCAGCGTAAAGCTGGTGGGATCGATAAACGTTTGTTTTGCCGCAAAGACGACCCCCATCATGCCGGAAAAAGAAGCCCCGATCGCAAACGCCGTCAGTTTGGTCCGGATCAGCGGTATGCCCATCGACTGGGCAGCGATTTCATTTTCGCGCACCGCCTTCCAGGAACGGCCCAGCCGGGAATATTCCAGTCTGCGAACCGCAAAAATGACGACAGCCAAAATCGTCAGCACGATAAAATAAAACTGATGCGGAAACGTAAACTGGAACCCGAACAGGTTTGGCGGCTGAATGGACGATAGCCCCATCGCCCCGTTTGTAATATTGACCGGCTTCTCCAGGTTGTTGAAAATAATCCGGATAATTTCCCCGAAGCCCAGGGTTACAATAGCCAAATAATCGCCTTTGACCCGCAGCACCGGAAGACCGAGCAAAATCCCGAAGATTCCAGCCATAAAGCCGCCGAGCAGGATAAAGATCCAGAAGGAACCCCCGGATAAAGGAAACAAATTCCCCGAAATAAAATGATTCGCCTGCCCTGTGGCGAAAATGCCGTACGTGTAGGCGCCGACCGCAAAAAACGCGACAAACCCCATATCCAGCAGCCCGGCGAACCCGACGACGATATTGAGTCCAAGCGCCATCGCGACATAAATGCCGCATTGGGAGGCTACTTCCATATAGGCTTCGTAAGAAGGCCCGCCGGAGGTGGCAAAAGGAATGAGCAGAATCAGCAGCACGCCTGCGGCGATCCATTTCACCCTATTGCCGAAGGACGTGAAATAAAGAAGCAGCAGCGAAGCCAGCAGCAGCAGAAACGCGACCACCGATTTATCCATCAGATAAACGGCCGCAGCCGTAATCAGGATAAAAGCGGCGAGCAGGCCGCCCTGGGCGGTTTTGTTGGCGGCAAGCCAATGCTTAAGCTTTTCCATAACGGATCACCTACACCTTCTCTTTGACGGCCCGGCCAAACAAGCCCTCGGGTTTAAAGATCAACACGATGATCAGGATCATAAAAGCGAACACGTCCTTGTATTCCGCGCCGAAGCTTCCATGCGTCAAAATGCCGAGGTTGGACGAAGCAAACATTTCCAAAATGCCGATCACGATTCCACCGAACATCGCCCCGCGGATATTGCCGATTCCGCCAAGCACCGCCGCCGTAAAAGCCTTCATTCCCAAAATAAAGCCGATATAGGGATCGATCGTTCCGTACTGCTGAGCGAACAAAACCCCCGTTGCACCGCCAAGAGCAGAGCCTATAAAAAAGGTAAGGACAACGATTTTGTTGACGTTGATCGACATCAGGGAAGCCGTCTCCCGATCCTGCGCTACAGCCCGCATGGCAACGCCCCATTTCGTCCGGTTCACGAATAAATCAAGCCCGACCATCAGCAAAACGGCCACGATTAAAATGATGACCGTATTCGCTTTAATCGAGGCGTTCCCAAACACGCTGCTGACCGCGGAAGTATCCAGCGTCATTCTCCCATTGAACAAGGAATCGCTGGTCACGATATAGTTGCCGGTTTTGAGCTGGGCAATAAAACGGACCACATCCTGCAGAACAAAGGAAACCCCAAATGCCGAAATAAGCGAAATCAGCTTCGGCGCTTTCCTGAGCGGCCTGTACGCCACCCTTTCTATGCCGACCCCCAAGCTGCCGGTAACCATCATTGCGACCAGAATGATCAGCAAATAGGAAAACCACGCCGGCAGGCCGCCAAGCCAGCCAAACGATTGGAACATAAACAGGACGGTCGTGCCGACAAACGCCCCTGTCATAAAAATTTCGCCGTGCGCAAAGTTAATCAGCTCCAAAATGCCGTAAACCATCGTATAACCGAGTGCCACCACCGCATAAATCGCGCCCAAAGCCAGGCCGTCGATCAACACCTGCGGAAGCGTCTGCAATAGGCTTGCCATCATAGGCATGCTCCTTTCGAATGTTCTGAAAATGAAGACAGCCAAGAGTCTGCCCCAAACCGGAACATCTCTTGGCCGCAGCTGCTTTGCAAGTCGCTTAAGTTGTATGTCCGGGCCGCCGAACGTTTTCTCTCCTTTCTCCCTTCCTAGAGACTCCTTATTTGCTGACTTCGGAAATCATGCTGCCCGGATAAGAAGCGGCCTCAAACTTATAAATGAAAACTTTGGCGTAAGAGTTGTCGCCGATCTCGTCGAAGCTTACTTTGGTGGCTACGCCTTCAAAGTCCTTCGTTGCGCGGACCGCGTCGCGAATTTCGTCCCGGGACGGCAGCTTGCCGCCGTTATCTTCAATGCCCTTCTTGACCGCTTCGAGCATGACGGACATGGAATCGTAGGCGTAAGCCGAATACCCTTCCGGTTTCTTGCTGAACTTCTGCTCGTATTTATCAGCCCAGGCCTTACCGGAATCCGTCTTCGTAATGTCCGTCGAAACCGAGCTGTACAAAGTGCCGATCACGTCATCTTTGGCGATGTCCACCATGCCGGAGGAATCCAGCGCGTCGCCGCCCATGACCGGAGCGGTAATGCCCTTGTCCCGGGCCTGCTTGACGATCAGTCCGCCTTCCGCATACATCCCGCCAAAGAAAATAAAATCGGGATTTTTGGATTGAACGATGTTCAAGACCCCGTTAAAATCCTTCTCGCCGACGGTAATGCCTTCATAACCGGAGATGGTTGCCCCGTCTTTCTCGGCCGCGGATCTGAAAGCATCCGCCAGCCCTTGGCCGTAAGCCGTTTTATCCTGGATGATGAAAATATTTTTGGCACCAAGCGTTTTGATGGCATACTCCGCAGCGGCCGGCCCCTGGAAGTCGTCGCGCGCTACAACGCGGTTAACGACTTTCAGCTTGCGGTCCGTCACTTCCGTGGCTGTACTTGCGGGGGAGATCATGGGGAGGTCGTATTTCTCGTAGACAACGGAAGACGGGATGGAAACCCCGGAATTCAAGTGGCCGATCACGCCGACGATCGATTGGTCTGCACCGATCTGCTCGGCGTTGGCGACTCCCTTTTTGGCATCGCCCTGATCGTCGTAGGGAACAAGCTCCAGCGAATAACCCAGCTTCGTAAATTCCTCTTTGTGGTCGTCCAGCGACATCTGGGCACCCAGCTTGATCGCCTCGCCTTGAATGGAGCTTCCGCCGGATAAAGGAGACTGGGTCGCTATCTTGATGACTTGGCCGCTTCCCGAATCGGAGGAACCGCCGGAACCTGATGCCGAATCGCTCTTGCTGCCGCATCCTGCGGTAATTAAAGCTAAAACTAATAACATTGCCGCTAACCCTTTAACCTTCATAGAAATCCCCCATTCAAATGTTAATTTATTTAACATATAGTGGTACGAAATATATGATTAGTATAACTTCACCCCTCTATTTCGGCAATATTTTTTTACTAATATTGAACTTAAATACAATAAAGACTTATTATCCTATCAAAACCTATTTATTACTATAAAATACTATAGAAAACTACCTAATTAAAGTTAGGTTTATATCATGTATAATAACTTAATGTGTTATTTATATGTAATATTATGGCATGATTCCATAAAAAAAAGAGCGCCCCCTTTTCCCGGGGCAACTCTTCTCTTGATAAACCTTTCTGATAAACCAAATTGACTATATTAAGATCGACAAATTGGTTATCTGTCTTTTAGGTTTTTCCTTAACCGGAAATTCTGACGGATGCCCGATCCAGAATTTCAACCCCGTCTTCTTGAGAGCGGGAAAGCTCGTCCATCAGGGCAAACAAAGCGCCGTCCTTCAGCTTGGCTTCCAGCATGACATCAACCGCCTTCGTTCCGGAAGCGATGCTGCGCAGAAAATCAAGCAGCGGTCCGGCTTCTACCCCGTCGGCGTGGCTGCGCCGGTCAGTTTCGCTTTTCGGGCTGGAGGCATGAATCTTCGGAGGCAGGGGGTCTCCGGCCGGAGAATCAGCCTGGGCGTACTCCGATTCCCAAGTACGCAGGATCCGCGGCCACAACTCGGCCGGTTTCTCGCCCTGATTGTTCACCCATTGGTGATGAATGTCCAGCACCATCGGCAGACCCAGCCGTTCGCACATTTCCAGCGTTTCCACGGCGTCAAACGTTTTGTCGTCGTTCTCCAGCGTCAGACGGCGCTTGAACGAATCAGGCAAATGCCCCGCCGCTTCGGCAAAACGTTCCCCCGCAGACGGCTTGTCTCCATAAGCGCCGCCGATATGGATATTGTTTTTGGACCGGCAATCCAGCCCCATCGCCTCCAGCATAGACACATGGTACCGCAAAACCCGGATAGAACTTTCCAGCATCTCCGGACGCGGCGTGCTGAGGACCGTAAAATGGTCAGGGTGAAACGACACGCGTATCCGATGCTCCTTCGCGTAATCCCCGACCTCGCGAAAGGAAGACGCAAGCCCAGCAAACGGATTCCAGTCCGCCAATTCCTGATGGGTAGCCAGAGGAATCAGCTTGGAGGTCAGACGGTAAACATGAATATCGTTATAAGCGCAGTGCTTCAGCAGCCTGAGCGTATTATGCAGATTTTCGGCCGCAATATGCTCCAGCTTACGCAGCCCGGCTTCACGGTCGGCAAGTTTGGCGAAACTTTTTAAGGTCATCGTTTTGGAAGGCGACACGCCTTTCATCACTTCCGCTGTAGACATCGCCACAAATCCGAAACGTACAATCATACCCGCGGTTCCCCTAGGGGCCGGTCCGGGTGAGCCCTCAGCTCACGGCCTTCCCGTTTGTCTACAAGTCTGCATACGGATTGAAATTCGGTTTGGAAACCCATCGGCTACTCCCTCTCTTGCTGCCAGTTTCCCTTATTGTACGCCGTTTTCGAAATCCAAATTCTGACGCGCTTCAAATCGTTCGACAGCCAGGCCGATTAGGCGATCCAGCAGGGCGGCATAAGAAACACCTGTTTCACGCCACAGCAGCGGATACATGCTGAACGGCGTAAACCCCGGCATCGTATTCACTTCATTAATCAGGATAGCCCCGTTGTCTCTGCGGACAAAGAAATCCGCCCGGCAAAGGCCGCTTCCTTCTATAGACTTAAACGCCTTGACTCCCAGTTCACGCACTCGTTCGGCAAGTTCCGTGTCCAGCTCGGCCGGAATAATCATTTGCGATTTGCCGTCCAGGTATTTGGCCGAATAATCATAATATTCGCTGTTCGAGACAATTTCGCCCGGTACGGAAGCCAGCGGCTCGTCGTTGCCGAGGATCCCTACTTCGATTTCACGGGCATCTACAAACTCTTCCACAATCACCTTCAGGTCATAACGCAGTGCATGGTTGATCGCCTGGATCAGCTCTTCTCGGTTGGACGCTTTGGAAATGCCCACGCTGGAACCAAGGTTTGCCGGCTTTACGAAACAAGGATAACCCAATTCATCCTCCACCGCCTGGAGGTGCTCATGGCTGTGGCGTTCCCAGGAAGATGCGGTAAAATAGCAGTATTTGCACTGATCGAGGCCCGCATCCGCGAACAGCTTCTTCATGACCACTTTGTCCATCCCCGCCGCCGAAGCCAATACCCCAGCGCCTACATAAGGGAGATTCGCCATTTCAAACAATCCCTGGATCGTTCCGTCTTCCCCGTTTGTCCCGTGCAGCAGCGGGAACACGACGTCAAGCCCTCCGCCGCCTCCGGACAGCCCGCTGAACAGCAGCTGTACGGCCGCCGAGGTGTCTCCGGCCCCCTGCTCCAGCTTCAGCTTTTCAAGGGAGGAAAGCGGAGCCGCCAGGCGTCCACCCACTCTCCATTCGCCCTTTTTTGTAATAAAAAAAGGAACGATTTCATATTTGTCGTAGTCAAACGCATTCATAACGGCAAATGCCGTTTGCAGTGATACTTCGTGTTCTCCCGATTTGCCGCCGTATACAAGGCCGACGGTCGTTTTGTCCTGTCCCATGATTTACCTCTCTCTTCCTCTATTGTCAGTCGATAACGCCAGTCAGAACCGGTCCGGAAGATGAAAAAAACGATATCTCGTATTCTCCGTCCAGGCGTATGAATCCTTGTAATCCCAATATCTGTGCCGGCTGCTGACCGTATGCGCATTAACGAGCGGCATGCCGCCGGCATCAAACGCGGTCACGATCGTGCTGTGCTGATAAGCCCCGTTTCCGTCCCAATCATAAATAATCACGTCGCCTAACTCGAGCTGTTCAGCGCGGTCAACGGAAATGGCGTGCAAGCCGGTTCGGCTCGTGCTCAGATAACGCTCAAGGCTGTTCGATACCGCCCAGCTGTAGCTCCAGGATTCCTGGGAGCCGACATAACCTTTGTACCACCAGCCCGATTCTCTTTTCCCAGTATAGTTTATCGGCGCTCCGCCTGCAAAGAGGCACTGCGAAATGTAGTTCGTGCAATCCACCTCAAAACCGGCAAATTCCGGATTGTAGGCATCCCACCATTCATCGGCATATTTAACCGCGTCCTCCCTGCGGTACACCGGACCTTTCGGCACGCCGCCGCTGCCCAGTACGTCACGGTTCAGGTACGGCCCGCGTTTATCGGCTTTCCGCGGCGGATCGCCGGGCTGTCCGCTGTTTGGAAAAGCCCCCGCCAGCACCGGGCTGCGCTCGGGCACTTCCTGCTCCACGGTCTCAACCAGCCAATCGCCGCCGCTCCGGACCAAAACCAGGCGCTGGCGGTCCAGCCGGTCCTCGCGGTGTTTGACGCCGGCTTTGTCGTAATAAATTTTGCGGTGCAGCTGCAGTTCAACCTCCACCTCGTCCCGGGATTCCACAGGTTCGCTGACCAGCTTGGCTTTCGTTTCGCTTCTGAGCGGAGACGCACCGCGCTCCTCGTACCATCTGGCCATCCGGGCTTTGCGTTCCCCGCGGCGCATCAGATACTCGAGATCCGTAACCACGGTAGGTCCCCCGCGCGGCCGGTAATCGACCTCGTCCTGATTTTGCTGCAAAATATAGGTAGACAGCACATTTTTCCATTCTTCCGCCATCCTGATTCCCCCTCCTGCTCTCTTGCTTCGATAACTAGCACCATTCCAATAGATATGCAGCAAAAATAGGCAATATGAGCGGCAAAAAGTCCTTTACGAGCCTGTGCCCAGGCAGTATACTTAAATTAAAGCTTATTTTTGAAATGTCGTTTCACAGAATGAAACTCAGGAGGAAAACTTATGCCATTGAACGACCAGTTCTCCGCCCTCCGCAAACTTGAAGTCGGGGGCAAAACCTATCGTTACTATGATTTGAACACCCTGGAAGCGCAAGGTTTAGGCAGCGTTTCCAAACTTCCTTTTTCCATTAAAGTACTGCTTGAAGCCGCGATCCGCCAATTCGACGGACGCGCGATTACCGATGAACACGTGAAGCAAATCGCCGGCTGGGCGGAAGGCCGCGATGATAACAAAGAAATTCCGTTCATTCCTGCACGTATCGTCCTTCAGGACTTTACCGGCGTACCCGTTGTAGTCGATCTGGCTGCCATGCGGGATACGGTCAAAAAAGCCGGCGGAGATCCGAAGCAGATCAACCCGCTCGTTCCGGTCGATCTCGTAATCGACCACTCCGTCATGGTGGATGCTTTCGGAACGCCGGAAGCGTTGGAATACAACATGAACGTTGAGTTTGAACGGAACGAAGAACGTTACCGGTTCCTGCGCTGGGCGCAAACGGCGTTCAACAACTTCCGCGCCGTACCGCCGGCAACAGGCATCGTGCACCAGGTTAACCTGGAATATCTGGCTTCCGTCGCGGCTACCAAAACCGTGGACGGCGAAACGGTCGTATTCCCGGATTCCCTGGTAGGCACGGACTCCCATACAACGATGATCAACGGCCTTGGCGTTGTCGGCTGGGGCGTCGGCGGCATCGAGGCGGAAGCCGGCATGCTGGGACAGCCGCTTTATTTCGTAACGCCTGAAGTGATCGGCTTCAAATTGACCGGCAGCCTGGCTGAAGGCGCTACGGCGACCGACCTGGCGCTTACCGTCACCCAAATGCTCCGCAAAAAAGGCGTTGTCGGCAAATTCGTGGAATTCTACGGTCCCGGCCTTGCCAACATCAGCCTGGCCGACCGCGCGACGGTAGCCAATATGGCTCCTGAATACGGCGCGACCATCGGTTTCTTCCCGGTAGACGGCGAAACGCTGAACTACCTGCGCAGCACAGGCCGCTCCGACGAGCAGGTTGCGCTCGTGGAAGCCTACTACAAAGCGCAAGGCCTGTTCCGCACCAGCGATATGGCAGATCCTGAGTTTACCGATTTGATCGAACTCGATCTTGCCTCCGTCGTGCCAAGTTTGGCCGGCCCGAAACGTCCGCAGGACCGCATCGAGCTGACCGATATGAAAAAGAACTTCAACGATATTATCCGCACGCCTGTCGATAAAGGCGGCTACGGTCTGAGCGACGAAAAAATCGCCGAAAAGGTGCAGGTGAAACATCCGGACGGACGCGAAAGCCTGCTCGGCACCGGCGCCGTTGTCATCGCGGCCATTACGAGCTGTACGAACACCTCCAACCCAAGCGTTATGCTGGGCGCAGGTCTGCTCGCGAAAAAAGCCGTGGAACGCGGCCTGACCAAACCGGCCTATGTCAAAAGCAGCTTGACTCCGGGTTCCCTCGTCGTAACGCAATACCTGGAGAAAGCCGGCCTCATCGGCCCGCTGGAGCAGCTCGGCTTCCACGTAGCCGGCTACGGCTGCGCAACCTGCATCGGCAACTCCGGCCCGCTGCCTGACGAAGTAAGCGCAGCTATCGCCGACAACGACCTGACCGTTGCAGCCGTCCTGTCCGGCAACCGGAACTTCGAAGGCCGTGTTCATGCCCAGGTTAAAGCCAACTACCTGGCTTCTCCGCCGCTTGTGGTCGCTTATGCGCTCGCTGGTACCGT
This sequence comes from Paenibacillus mobilis, assembly GCF_058267595.1. Taxonomy (NCBI): domain Bacteria; kingdom Bacillati; phylum Bacillota; class Bacilli; order Caryophanales; family Paenibacillaceae; genus Paenibacillus; species Paenibacillus mobilis. Next base: position 182,524 of record NZ_JBZCMS010000008.1, on the reverse strand, counting down.
GAACATCGACCTGCAGACCGAACCGCTTGGCTACGACCAGTCCGGCGAACCTGTATATCTGAAGGACATCTGGCCATCTTCCCAGGAAATCAAGGATGCGATTGGCTTGTCCGTCAGCCCGGAAATGTTCCGCAGCAAATACGAAAACGTATTTACGCAAAACGAACGCTGGAACTCCATTCCTGTGCCTGAAGGCGAATTGTACGAATGGGATGAGAAATCCACTTATATCGCCAACCCGCCGTTCTTCGAGCATATCGCTGACGGCCTCAAGGATATCGGCGAAATCCGCAAAGCCCGTGTGCTGGCGCTGCTTGGCGACTCCGTTACGACGGACCATATCTCGCCTGCAGGCAATATCTCGCCGTCCAGCCCGGCCGGCATTTATCTGAATGACCACGGCGTTGCCCGCAAGGATTTCAACTCCTACGGCTCCCGCCGCGGCAACCATGAAGTCATGATGCGCGGCACGTTCGCCAACATCCGGATCCGCAACCAGGTGGCTCCGGGCACTGAAGGCGGCGTAACGAAATATCTGCCGACGGACGAAGTGCTGTCCATCTATGACGCCTCCATGAAATATCAGGATCAAGGCGACAACCTGGTGGTCATCGCCGGTAAAGAATACGGCACGGGCAGCTCGCGCGACTGGGCCGCAAAAGGCACCTACCTGCTGGGCGTCAAAGCCGTCATCGCCGAAAGCTTTGAACGGATTCACCGCAGCAATTTGGTCGGCATGGGCGTGCTTCCGCTTCAGTTCCAGGAAGGTGGCAGCTGGCAGAGCCTTGGCATCGACGGAACCGAAACCTTCGATATTCTCGGTCTGAGCAATGACGTGAAACCGGGCGAAACGCTGACCGTTGTTGCTACCCGCACAAACGGCACGCAGTTCGAATTCCCGGTAACGGCCCGCCTCGACAGCATGGTCGACGTGGATTACTACCATAACGGCGGCATCCTGCAAACGGTGCTTCGCCAAATGATTCAAGTAGGCGTTTAATAATAAGCCGTCATGAATTAGATATAACTTAATAATTATCGTTAACAAACAAGGCCTTCCGGCCGTTTGGGATTTTCCCTGCGGCGGAAGGCCTTGTTTGTTTTGCCCTTTACTCCTTCTGTTTTAACTGTTATATTTGTAGTATAACAGTTATGCAAAAAGGACGGTGATTCCCCGCCATGATCATACAGCTCGACATGCAATCCGATGTTCCCATTTACACCCAGCTCATGAACCAGATTGTGGAAGGCATTGCCGGAGGCAGGCTGAAGCCCGGTGAAGCACTTCCTTCCGTACGCAATCTTGCGTCGGATATCGGGGTGAATCTGCATACCGTCAATAAAGCCTATACGCTTCTCAAGCAGGAGGGTTATATCCAAATCCACCGGCAGAAAGGCGTTGTCGTCCAGCCGGACGGCCTGCCCGGATTGACGACGGAATTCCTGTCCAAGCAGCAGGAGCAGCTTCGTCCGCTCATTGCCGAATGCATTTTACGGGGCATGAATTTAAACGACCTTTTGGACCAGGTCAAACAGCTGTACGAACAAATCTCGCCTTCCCCGCCCCAATCAGGAAAGGAGCTTACGCCATGAACACTATTAACGTTGCTTTGTTCTGTCTGATCTTTCTCCCGATCTCCATTCTCCAGATTGCGCTTCCTTATTTAACCCGGAAAACGGTCAGCTTCGGCATTACCGTCAGCGAGGGGGTATGGGACAGTCCGTCTGTTGCGGACATGCGGAAACGTTATGCTTTGCTGAGTACGGTATTTTGCCTGATTTTAGGTTTCGCCTTCGGGCTTGCTGCCGTTCAGATGAATGAGAACATATTAGGAGCTGCCATTGCGGGTTTTGCATTCGTCCTCCTGATCGGCACTTTTGGGCTGCATCTGTATTTTTACGGCAAAATGAAAACCTTGAAGGCTTCTCTTCCCGCGCCGGCCGCATCGGGCAAAACGACGCTTCTTCTGGACACTTCTTTCCGCAGGCAGCGGCTTGTCTTGTCCAACAAATGGTACCTGATCCACCTGGCGATCATCATCGCCTGCGCGGTTTTTACCCTGGCTCAATATGACCACATTCCGCAGCAGATCCCGATGCATTATGACCTTTATGGCAACATCGACCGGCTGGACAGCAAATCGATCCGCCTGGTGCTGTTCCCCAACCTGCTTCAGCTCTTTATGACGGGCCTGCTGCTCTTCATTAACTTCATTATTTACAAATCGAAGCAGCAGCTGAACCCGGCCGATCCGGAGGAATCGTCCAGAACAAACGCCCTTTTCCGCCGCCGCTGGTCGGTCTTCAATTTTGCGATGAGCCTTCTGCTGGTGCTGCTGTTCTTCTTCATGCAGCTTACGATGATTTACTCCATCGATCCGAAATGGATCGGCCCCGTCGCTATGGCCGTCCCGCTCCTGATCGTAGCCGGCTCCATCTGGCTCTCCTTCTCCACCGGTCAAAGCGGAAACCGGCTGGACCGCAAACGGCTGGACCGCAAAACCGGAGCATTGGCTGGAGCACCCGGCAAGCCCTCCACGCTCCCCGTTGACGATGACCGGCATTGGAAGCTAGGGGGCAGCACGTATTACAACCCGGATGACCCGTCCCTTTTTATCGAAAAAAGAGTCGGCATCGGCTGGACCGTCAATTTTGCGCAGCCGCTGGCCTGGGTGTTTGTGCTTGCCCCGTTTGCGATTATCGGGCTGCTGCTTCTTTTTCTATAAAACCTTTATGAAATTCTGTCCCCTAACAAGAAAAAGACGGCCGGGTTCTTCGGAACCCCTTGCCGTCTTTTTTGACTCCTTGCCGCTTGTTTAGGGCAGCATATACCCCATTTCCCTGGCGGCTTCCGCCAGGATCGGGCCAAGTTCCTCCAGCTTCTCACGGTTAAGCCGGCTGACCGGGCCCGATACCGAAAGGGCCGCCGCCAATTGGCCGGAACGCCCGAAGATCGGCGCCGCTACCGCGGAAGCACCGGGTTCCCGTTCCTCGTAGCTGGTCGCATAACCCTGCTTCCGGATTTCCTCCAGCTGCTGCCGGTACTGTTCCCGGTTTACGTTTGCCGGCCAATCGGGTCCGTTAAGCAGCGATTCCATATAAGCCTCCCCCGCAAAAGCCACCAGCACTTTGCTTGATGCACCTACATAAAGGGGCAGCCTTGCACCTACCGGGGCAACGCGGCGGATCGCCTGATTGCTCTGCACCGCCTGAATTCGCAGACGATCACTCCCGTCACGCAAATACAGGCTTACAGTCTCCCCTACCGAGTCTCGCAGCTTTTCCATGCCGGGCAGCAGCAGCACCGCGGGATCGTCATTGTGGTTCAGATGGGCCGACAGCTCCCAAATCTTCATCCCCAGCCGGTATTTCTCCGTCGCGTTGTCGCGGATGACAAATCCCCGCTCTTCGAGCGTGGTCAGCAGGCGGTGCACCGTGCTTTTATGCAGGGAAATTTCCGCGGCAATTTCCGTCAGCCCCATCTCTTCCGATTTGGTAAAACACATCAATATATCAAGCGCCCGCTCAACAGCGCGGACGGTCAGTTTTCGGTCTTCCATCTCCCAACCCCTCTTTAGTTTCATACTATGAAACATGGTTACATAAATTATAAACGTTACCGGCCATTCCGTCCACAACCCATATATCCTGCAAATGCCTGTCCGGCATTGACTTTAGGGCATCTCAAGCTTACGATATCTAATATTGAAAAGCATAAAACGCTTTTATTCGACATATTACGATCTATTCGAGAACCTTACCGCAAAGGAGGGACTCCATGAATAATACAACGGGCCAAAGAGAACCAGCCCGGCCGGAGCCGGACATTGAGTCCTTTTCCGAATTGGACGCCGGGGCCGAAGGGCTTATCCCCCCGAAGTTCATTAAACTGAAGCATGTCCTGATTGCCTTAGGCATGTCGGTGTTATTTTTCTTTATTTTCTGCTTTATCGTCCTGCACGGGTTTATTGCCTGGGTTTTATCCAATCCTACGGTTGCGCCGCTTTATTCCAATCCGAAGCTGGCTAAAAACATGGAATATGAAAATGTAACCTTTCAGGCGCTCGACAACAGCCGGACGATGAACGGCTGGTACATTCCCTCGCCCGGCTCCAACAAAACCATCGTTTTCAGCCACGGGTATGGGGCCAACCGGGAGGAGACCTGGATTCCGATGTATGATCTGGCGCATTTCGCCCACCAGCTTAATTTCAACGTGCTGATGTTTGATTACGGCTTTGCCGCCCAGAACAGTAAAGAGGTGGCTACCGGAGGCAAAAAAGAAGCCCAGCAGCTGCTGGGAGCCATTCAGTACGTAAAGCAAAAAGGAGCCAAGGAAATCGTCGTCTGGGGATTTTCAATGGGTGCGGGAACCGCGCTTCAGGCTGGTCTGAGGACCAACGACATCAGCGCCATGATTCTGGACAGCACGTTCCTGCTGGAGCCGGATACGTTGTACCATAACCTTAAGCAGCACCTGCCGCTGCCGGAGCATCCTTCGCTCGAGATCCTCGAGATGATGCTCCCGATTCTGAACGGCACCAGCCTGCGGCAAATTCCGTACCCGGAAGTGAAAAAGGAGGATTATCCGTTCCCCATCTATTTCATTCACGGTACGGAGGACGAGAAAGCCCCTTACCCGATTGCGGAAAAACTCGCCGCCAACCAGACCAACCCGATTTCCGGCGTATGGATCGTGGAGGGAGCGCACCATGAGCTGATCTTCCGCGAACATTCCCGGGAATACCTGCGCCGGGTTTCGACTTTCCTCGGACAAGTCAACGCCTCGTTGAACCCGCCTGCTTCCAAATAGAACTGCCGGCAGGCAGGCGGATACACGGAATCCTAAAAAAGCTTACAAAACCAGTTATAGGTCAACCCCTTCGGCGCATATTCCTGAAATATAACCATATGCCGGAAGGGGTTTTTCTATCCATGTTATTTGTATACGGCCCTTATCTGCCGCTTCGCGTGCTGGAGGAAATCCGGTTCTGGAAGCTGCAGGAGAAAGAGCATGTTGATGTTATAAAAGCGATTGTGCCGTCCCTCGAGCCCGTTTACATCAATCTGCTGGACGATTGGGCCAAAGTTTTCGGAGATACGGAGTCCGCCGCCGATTCATTGCTGCAATACGCGATTGCCGCTCCTGTGCAGCAGCAGCCCAATCCGGAGCTGGTGAAGCAGACCGAAAGGCTTCTTGCTGCGTCTTTCAGACAATCACAGGAGTGGATCCGCCAGCTGGATGCGATCCTTCAGCAATCCGAAGCGGTGAAAACGGTGCCGCTCGCCAAAGCCGTATTGCTTCACATCATCCGGGAATCGGAGTATTTCCTGTCCGTGCTGGAAACGCTGAACCAGCCCGGTCTGATCTCGCAGGCCGCCTCCAAGGTTCCGCCAGCCGCAGACCCTTATCATCTGCAGCCTAACCCGAGATACGAATTTTACTCCCGCAAACTGGAGCAGGATCTAAACCGGGAAGCCGCAGAGCAGGCCTCTGCGTCAGCCGCCGTTTCCCCGGGGGAACGCGTCAGGGATGGCGCGGTTTCGATCGGCGGGCACAAGCTGCCGCCGCTTCCGTACCCGTATAACGGGCTTGAGCCGTATATCGATGAGGCGACGGTGCGGATTCATCATGACAAACATCATCTGACTTATGTAGAAGATCTGAACAAAGCGGAGAAAAAGCTGGAGGAAGCCCGCGCAACCGGCAATTTTGACCTGATCAAACATTGGGAACGCGAGCTGGCCTTTAACGGTGCCGGGCATTATCTGCATACGATCTATTGGGATACAATGAACCCGAAAGGCGGAGGAAGGCCAAGCGGAGCGCTGGCCGAACAAATCAACCGGGATTTTGGCAGCTTCGAAGCCTTCCACGCCCAATTCTCGCAAGCTGCCGAGAAGGTGGAGGGCGGCGGCTGGGCTATCCTGGTCTGGAGCCCGCGGGCCCGGCGGCTCGAGATTCTTCAAGCCGAAAAACATCAAAACCTTTCGCAGTGGGATGTCGTTCCACTGCTGCCGATCGATGTTTGGGAGCATTCTTATTACCTCAAACACCAAAACAAACGGCCCGATTACATCAAAGACTGGTGGAACGTCGTCTATTGGCCGGCGGTGCTTGAACGCTTCATGCATGCCCGCCAGCTTCAATGGCGCCCTTTTTAAAAATTTCCTTCAGTCAGGTTTATTAGCCTAGCCGTCATAACGGCTGCGCATGCCTGCTTTGAGCTGCGCCAAGGCCCCTGCGGGCACCGTAAACGCCGTAAATGCCGACTCCGAGCCCGGCGACGCTTCGGCAGTTCCCTGAGCCTCCGTGGCCGGGGCTGCTTCCACGGCGCCAAACCGCTCCATCGCCGTCTGCTTGAGCGAAGCGATAAACGCTTCGGCGGAAGGTACGCCGGCCAGCTCTCCCAAGCCGGCCATCGTCCCGCCTGTCACCAACGGAAAGCCCTCCTGCCGTCCGCAGGAGGCTTCTTCATAGAAATGGCGGACAAACCCCGCCATTTCATCGCCGTTCCCGCTTACGATGACGAAAGCAGTCAAAATGTACGCCTTCAGCTGCCGGCGCTGGGCGATCCCGCAAAACTTGCGGCCGCCGATGCTGATGTCGTAGTCGCCGGGACAAAACGCGCCGGCGATTTCGCCGGCGACCGTGTCCCCCGACCACGGCTGCACGGCGCCGCTGATAAAATCGGCCATCCGGGCAAAATCGCGGTGAATGTTCAGCTCTCCCGGCTGATGCGGGAGAATCAGCGACACATTCACCACCCCCGGATGAAGCACGACGGCTGCGCCGCCGGACGGTCTGACGCAGACCGACCAGCCTTCGCCGCGCAGCCGCTCCATCGCTGCCGGTGCCCCCGGCAGCCGCCGGTCCCGCAGGCCCAGCACCATGGCCTGGGGGTGGCGCCAGATATGCAGCAAAGGCGGGCCGCCTTCGCCGGTTTTTTTACAGAAATATTCCTCCCAGGCAAACGGATCCAAAATATCCTGCCCCGCTTGAAGCGGTGCCTCTACAATCGTTAGCGTTTGCTTTAAAGAGCCTCCTTCCGAAAGAAGGCTGTCCATCCTACCGCCTGTCATCCCCAATTCCCCCAATCTCCTTTGCAATTTTCAGCCTCCGGATATTTACTTAAACCTTCTTTCCTTTCAAAAAGGCCCTGCCCAAAATAGGGCAGGACCTTCATATTCCGACTTAAGCGGGTTTTCCTTTAACGCTCAGCCCTTGATCAGCGACAAAAACTCCGAACGTGACGCGGAGTCCGTACGGAAAGTACCGCGCACCGCGGAAGTTACCGTTTTGCTTCCCGGTTTCTTAACCCCCCGCGAGCACATACACAGATGTTCGCCTTCGACCACGACCATAACGCCCTGCGGTTTCAGCACCTCGTCCATCAAATCCGCGATCTGCGAAGTGATGCGTTCCTGCACCTGCAAGCGGCGAGTTACCGCCTCGACCAGACGGGCCAGCTTGCTGAGTCCCGCAATACGCCCGCTTGGGATGTAACCGATATGCACTTTCCCGAAAAACGGTGCCATATGATGCTCGCATTGGCTGTAATAAACGATATCTTTGACAATGACAAGCTCTTCATGATTTTCTTCAAAGGTTACCCCAAGCACGTCGCGAGGATCGACCTCATAACCCGCAAAAATCTCTTCATACATGCGGGTTACGCGAGCCGGGGTATCCAGCAGGCCTTCACGCTCCACGTTCTCGCCGACCAGCTTCAGGATTTCCCTGACGTGGTGTTCGATCTGCTCGCGGTTTTTGCCGACCTGCGTGTTCAAATAGTCTTTTACACCTGCCATAATTCCTGCGCCCCCTTTTGCCCGGTCTTCCCAAGAAAGCCGGGTGTTTATTTATCTTTTTTTCCGGCCTGCACCAGGCTTAGGCACTTGTTGGTTTTTCATCATTTGCTGCGCGCGCTGCATCTGCTTTCCGTTCAGGTTGTATCCCATCTGCTTAGCCATTTGCTGCAGCATTTGCGGATCACTTTGCATTTTTGTCAGCTGTCTGCGCAGATAAAAAACGCCAATGGCGAAACCGCCGACAAGGCCGACAATCAGTGTAATAATCGGAATAATATAATCCCACATTGGTTATAAGCCACCCCTGTAATGTTCAATTCTTCGTGCAGAGCACTAGATTTTATAATAGCATTGTTTGTCCGGCGGTAGCAAATGAAATTACGACAAAACCGCCTCTATAAATACCGTCGTTTCGCTAGATAAATCGATCTCCTTAATCTCCAGATCTTCATCCGTCTTGCGTGCGACACGAATGACCGGGCGGCCAGGCAGACCCCGGTGCTGCCGGACGACCACACCTGATTCCTTGGTGGACAGCCTGACGGACGTTCCGTTCGGATAAACGGAAATGATCCGCATAAACTCCACCAGAATGTCCCGGTCGAGCGCTCGTTCGGAGGCCGCCATCAGCCTTTCGCATGCTTCATGCGGCAGCAGTGGCGGAATGCCTTTTTCCGAGTCTCCGCTGATCAAGTTATCGTAGGTGTTGGCGACCGCAACGATTTTGGCATATTGGTGGATCGCATCACCCGTAATGCCGCGGGGCGCCCCCGTTCCGTTCAGCTTTTCATGATGCTGCAGGGCGATATGGGCTACCAGCAGGCTCCATTCCCTTTTCTGCCTAAGCAGCTCGTAGCCGCGCCAGGAATGATGCTCTTTTCCTTTTTCCAGCGGCATTTTATCTTCGGGAATGCTTTTGCCGATGTCGTGCAGCAGCGCTCCAATCGCTAATTCCTTTAACTGTGACGGATTTAGCTGCAAATTGATGCCGACCAACGAAGAAATCAGGCAGACGTTAAGCGCATGAATATACTGAGCATTGTCTGCGGTCCGGATATCCGCGAGATGAAGCGCAACATCCTTATTTTCCAATACGCCGTCCAGCAGCATGTCCACGTTATTCGACACCGAAACCGTGTTGAAGTCTTTGCCGGATTTGATGGATTGGGAAATGCCGTGCATCTCTTTGAAAATGGCCTGCTTTAATTTGGGGCTGACCACTTCCTCTTCGATCGCCACATCCTCATACATCTCGTCTTCAATATAAAGCACCGTTACGCCAATCCGGTTCAGTGTGCTGATCATATATACGGTCAGTTGAATCCCCGCAGACAGCAGCACAGTCCCGTTGGCGGAATAAACCGTTTTGCCCAGAATTTGACCGGGTTCTATATCCTCGATCGTGACGTATTTCATTTTCGTATCCCCCGTTGTTCCAAGGCAAGCAGGCTCTCCTTGATTTCGATTCCTCCGCCATATCCCGTCATCGAACCATTAGCCCCTATCACACGGTGGCAAGGAACAATAACAGGCAGAGGATTGCGGTTGTTGGCTCCTCCGACGGCACGTACCGCCTGAGGTTGTCCGATCCGCTCTGCAATATCTTTATAGGAAGCCGTTTTTCCATAAGGAACGCTCAGCAGCGCTTCCCAAACCTTCAATTGAAACGCCGTGCCTTTCATATCCAGCTCCAGGTCAAATTCGGTCCGTTCCCCCGAAAAATAAGACTTAAGCTGCTCCAGGCTTTCCTCAAGCTCACCTGATGAGTACACCAGCGCCGTATGGGGCACATATTTGGACGCCCAGTTCAGCACCTTTTCCCGGGTCTCTTCGATTCCCCCGAATTCGATCAGGCAGATGCCTTTCGGGCTTTTTACCACGGTAAGCGGGCCGATGGGAGAAGCCATTTCATCATAATATAAAACTTCAAGGGCTGTCTGCATTTGCGCGGACTTTTTGACAGGACCTTCAAGCAGGGTTGGGGCCGGCACTTGGGGTTGTTCCTTGACCGGTTCCTGAGTTTGTTCCCCAGCTTGTTCCCGATCTTGCTCCTGATCTTGTTCCCGGGCCCGCTCTTGATTCTTCCCGTTAGCCCGATTCCCCGCCCCTTTCGGTTCCGGATCCCGTTCAGCCGCTGCTCGCAGCTGGGTCTGCGCTTCTTTGATATAGGTTAAAACCATTTCATCGCGTTCGCTGTCCAGCGCCTTGTTCATCGCTTCTATGGCGTCTTCTCCTCCAATCCGGCTGATTGCCCATGCAGCCGTTCCCCGAAGCTCCGGTCTCGGATCCTCGAACAGCACTTCTATTAATTTCGGCAGGGACGCGCGGTCTTTGAAGTTTCCGAGCGCAATCACCGCATTCCGCTGGATCGGTTTCTTGCCGCGCCAGGCGGCGGCGCTTTGGCCAAAACGGTCTTTAAACTCGCGGTTGCTCATGTCAAGCAGCGGCAGCAGGAGCGGTTTGGCGATCTCCGGGTCGGGCTGGAGCTCCGGCCGGTGGTCCCAATGTTTTCCCCGGTTCTTTGGGCAGACCATCTGACAGGTATCGCAGCCGTACAAGCGATTGCCGATCTTGCGCATAAATTCATCGCTGAGAAACCCTTTGGTCTGGGTCAGAAAAGAAACGCAGCGCTGGGCGTTGAGCATCCCGTCTCCAAGCAGCGCGCCTGTAGGGCAGGCGTCAAGGCATTTAGTGCATTCCCCGCAGTCCTCCAGCACGGGCGGATCAGGCTCAAAAGGCAAATTCGTAATCATCTCGCCCAGATAAATCCATGAGCCCCAGGTCGGGGAGATGATGAGGCCGTTATGCCCGCTAAAACCGATTCCGGCCCGCTGAGCGACCGCACGGTCATTCAGCACCCCCGTATCCACCATGCTTTCGATCCGCACATCCGGCACACGTTCCCTTATAAAGTCAGCCAGCTTATCCATCGCTTCGCGCAGCACCGTGTGGTAATCCCGGCCCCATGCCGATCTCGCCAAAATGCCGCGGGTTTTGCCCGGCTCCGATTTTGGCGGATTCACCATTTTAGAAGGATAAGCAACGGCAATCGCAATGATGGACTCGGCTTCGGCCATAGTCAGCTTGGGATCCACCCGTTTGTCGATGTCCTTTTCCTCAAATCCGGACTCGTAGCCCTTCTCGCGGATCTCCTCCAAAATCGGCTTCAGGGCAAAAAAAGGATCGGCGGTCGTAAAACCGACAGCGTCGATGCCGAGGTCAAAAGCGGCTGCTTTGATTTCCTCCTTCAGCCATCCCCAGTCTGCAGAATCGCCTTTCTTATTCAGTTGAATGCGGGGATCTTGCCGGTTCAAAAACCATCACCTCTTGTATTATTCATAAAGCCATAAGGCCGGCCATCCAACCGGCGATATAGTCTAAAAGGCATAGTGCCATAATAATAGAAAAGCATATCTCCACTCCGATTGCAACGGATGGAAATATGCTATAACGAAAGAAAAATCCGGTTAAGTTCTATAATTTTCTGGTTCTGTACCTAAGACAAAGAACGGACGGCAGCAATGCTTAGCTTTTGAAAAGCCTCCAGCATGCGGCCCGCATAACCCATTGCTTCATACAGAGGCATGGCAGCTTTGTTGTGCTCGTCGCCCGCAACGACAATGTTGTTCACATTACGCTGCTGGAAACGCTGCTCCATAGCTTGTACAAGAGCTTTGCCGACGCCGCGGCGGCGGTGTTCAGGATGCACGGCAACCCGGTAAATGCAGCCCAGGTTCTGGTCGATCGTACCGATCAACGCGCCGATGATTTCTTCCTCGTCTTCCATTACCATAATCAGTTCGGAATCAAAGGAAAGCTGTCTGGCAAAAGCACGTCTGGTATCTTCATAGCATTCTTCAGACAACGACACCTGCAAAAGTTCTGTAACATGAGTAGCATCACTCAATTGAAAGGAACGAACCCGCATGCTTGTAATCTCCCTCTTCTTCTGCATGATAGACTTATGTAAAATACAGGACGGGTTTTACATAAATCAATGTCCGGAAATCCTGACAAAAATCGATAAATATCGGTTTCACTAGTAATTAAACCACAATTATCTCCCGATTACACGCATTTTCTTCTGAAAGCGCTTTATATTAAACGCTTACATTTTGTGTGATTTTTAACCTTGTGTTAAATCGGAAATAGAAGGAAAATTTAATATTTACATTCTATTGATTTTACGATAATAAAAGCTAAATACTCACTCATTTGCGGGAAAGAAAACAGGCAAAAATCTCCTATACACTGATTGGGCAATACCAAAAATGGGTAATATAATGAAGGCCTTTTCTCAGACGAGATTTGGGCGGCTCTGGGAACTTCTCAATGGACAGTACTCAGGTTTTAAAAATCTAACCAAGCTCAGGAGGTATTCGCAATGGCTCATGAATTACCGGCTCTGCCTTATCCTGCAAACGCACTAGAACCTCATATCGATGAGCAGACTATGGTCATCCATCACGACCGCCATCACAATACGTACGTAACCAACTTGAACAACGCTCTGGAGAGCGCACCGGACCTGCAAAACAAAAGTGTCGAGGACCTGATTTCCAATCTCGGCACCGTTCCGGAAAATATCCGCACGGCCGTCCGCAATAACGGCGGCGGCCATGCCAACCACACCTTGTTCTGGAACGTAATCGGTCCAAACGGCGGCGGTTCGCCAACAGGCGAAGTCGCATCCGCAATCGACAGCGACTTGGGCGGTTTCGACAAATTCAAGGAAGATTTCACAAAAGCCGCTACGACCCGCTTTGGCAGCGGCTGGGCTTGGCTTGTTGTAGGCAAAGACGGCAAGCTGGCGGTAACCAGCACGCCGAACCAGGACAACCCGCTGATGGAAGGCCAAACTCCGATCCTGGGACTGGACGTTTGGGAACACGCCTACTATTTGAAATATCAAAACAAACGTCCGGATTATATCGCCGCATTCTGGAACGTCATCAACTGGGACGAAGTTAATAAACGTTATTTGGCGGCACGCTAAATCTGAACATGCGCAAGCAAAAGCATAGAAATTACCCTCGTCTGTTAAGACGAGGGTAATTTTGCGTTCGCCGTTAGAAGCAGACATCCGCTCCAAACCTTCATTTTGTGCCGAAAATGCCGCATAAGTTAACAATGGTTCTGCCAAACCGCAGGAAGGGTTCTGGTTCTAATGCGTAACCATGGGCCGAAAATCATCGCGACTGGAAAGCCCCGCCTCATAAAACATAACGTCCCCGTCCTTCAGCTTAAAAATATGTCCTTCCGCATCCGCTGTCTGCTGATCATACCCCTCAAGCCGCCACTGATTCATCAGCGGGGTTTGCAGATATTTTAATCTAGGCCGTCCTGCTGCAAGGGTTTCGATATTGAAGTTGACGATTATGAAGCCGTTTTTCAGGAAAATGTCGGATTGCTCGGACAGCCCGCCATGCGTGCGTCCGAATTCCGCCAAATTCGTTCCTTGTCTGGTCACATAAACGCCGGCGGGCAGGCTGTATTCCCCGTACCATTTTTGAACGGCGGCCAAAGCCCGCTGCGGATCTACAGAGGCAGGAATCCCGCTTTTCGGACCAACATACGTCCTTAAATCTCCGGTCAGTTGCAGACCATGATATGTCCCTTCAGGCGCGGCGCGTTTAGCGAACACCTGGATAAACCGGTTTACGAACGCTTCCCGGCTCAAACCCGCAATTTCGTTAAATGTATAGTCATGATCATAACGGTACAAAGCCGTGTCGATCAGTTCCGTCTCCGGTACGTTCCGCATCGGCTCGTTCAGGACAACGCCGCGTTCCACCCGGTCTTCCGCCGAGCCGATGCGGATAAATTTCCGTTCCCCGCTGTGGTAATAGAGATCCACCGGAAAACGGGTGCTCCCGTCCGTACTTACGAAATCAAACGACGGTGTGATCCGGATACCGTCCTGATCGGTAAACAGATTGCCTTTGGTTTTCAGGTCAAAACGGAACGTATAGCCCGTCTTGACCGCAACGTTCCGGTAGGCGGAGTCCGGATGGCTTCCCGGGTGAACCGGCAGCTTAAAAGGAGCCGCATTGCCGCGAGGCTCCCCGTCGATGCCGCGAAGCCCCACCCAATAAGCCGCGCCGGTGGACATCAGCTTGCCGATTTCGGTGCGGAACACATTTTCCCAATTATAATCCGTAATATCGGTTAGCCGGAAATCGTACAGCCGTCCTATCACCTCGATATCCAGGCTGTTCATGGCCACATGATTGGCTAAATCCAGATTTGCGGCCGTTTGCCAGGTAAAGTTGGCCGGAGCATTTTCCGAAATAGCACGGAAGGAAACGGTATAGCTGCCTTCATCGACCCAGGTCGGCAGTTGAAACGCAACTTGCTCCATACCGATCGGGATGTCGATCCAGGTGTTTGCCCGAATGTATTGGCTTTTCCCGGCATTCCACACATCAAATGGAAACAGAACCTGCTTATACGCCGTGTATTTGGCATAATCCCGGCTCCCGTAACCCGGATAATTCTGATGTTGGCCGCTTGTCGGCAGCGTTACTGTAAACGGCCTGTCCAAAATCAGAGCCGCTCGCGAAACGCCTGGCGTTATCCGTTGGTTGTGGGCCTGATCATCCGAAATTGCCGGATACATAACGACCGGAGTGTGAACCGTGACGCTGTTTATTCCCCCAATCGAAAAGGATTTATCAGCACCGCCGTTGATATTTCCAGGGAGAAGGCTGTAATGCAGCGTTCCCGTGGTCGGGTTATTCCGCTTATTCATTAAGGTTTTACTGACCGTGTACCCGGACTGATAAAGAACATCCTGACCAATCCGGATCGGCTGAGGAATGGAACCGGGAACCGGTGCCAATCCGGTCGCTCGTGTGTCGCTCATCACTGTGGTTCCGTTAAAAACAACACGATCATTTTTCACCTGAACCTGCTGGACTTGCGACTCGGCCTCCGACTGAAAAAGCCCTCTTTCCTGCGGGGTAGGCGGCTCGTTTGCCCCTCCGGAAACCTCCTGGGTTCCTAAATCGACCGCATTGCAGGCGGAAGGATAAACATGGGCATTAACGCTGGCGTTATTTTGCGCGTTTATTGTGGGGGCCGTATAACCTGACGGATTCAAGGTAACGGCACCTCCGTAACCTCCAAGCGCATAATTGGCAAGCGCAGCCTCGGCCAGTTTATACACCTCGAGATTATCGATCAGCCAGTAGCTGTAATTCCGTTTTACGGTCATCGTTTGCTCGACGGATACGTTCGTTTCTTTAGGCTCAGGCGGTTTGCCAGGATCATCCGGTCCCTTGCCCGGTTCGCCGGGAAGGGTCCAGGTTTTGTGGTACGTCTTTTTCACCGGTACCGAATAGGTTACGCTCCCCATCATGTTGACCCATCTGTTCTGAAACAGATAACTTTTGCCGAAGACATTGGCATATAGACTCTCTGACGTCGGAATGCCTTTCAGGACATCAAACCTCTCCGCCCCCCGGTTGTCCGCCTTCAGGACGCCGCTGGCGTCAGGATCCAGCGCCGAACCGGATGAAACCGTTCCGCGGGACGGGCTCCCGATGCTGTAGGTGCAGCTTCCGCCAGGCCCCCCGCCTCCAGGATCGTCACCGCCGTCGTCTCCCTCGTCCCCAACCGTAACCGTGGTGCTGGTGGTCAGGTGGAACCCGTCTTTTACCCATAAAACCGTGATAGTCGTTGTTCCTTTTCCTACTGCCTTCACCATGCCGGACGGGCCCACCGTAGCGACAGATTGATTAGATGATGACCATGTCATTTCCCCGCCGCTGCCGGTATTTACGTTGGTTTCGGGGCCGAAGTCTCCGTCGCCTGTTTTGGTTTTTACAGTGGCATTCAGCTGTTTGGATTGACCGGTCGCTATTGTTCCACCATCGGTAAGAGTGATTTCTTTGGTGGTTTCGGCAAGGGCTCTCCAGTAGATGTCGGTGTGAAAAATATAGTTCGCTTGATATTTAGGAGCATTGTAAATATAATATTCGGTTGGTTCAATTATTCCTCCAATTTGTGCTGTAAATCTAACTCGTTTTCCTGTGAAAGAGTCCACACTTACGAGGATTGGATCGCCTTCATGATAGAGTCGGTCATTGTCCATGTAAAAAGGCATTAAAGAATTAGTTGTAATATCTCCTTTTGAAATAGGTTGATCTGAACTATTTTTATATTCTACTGGTACATATTGAGGCGAGCTAAGATCTAAATCTACACAAACAGTTGATGAAACCGGCTTATTTGTCGAACTAATATTGGCCAACTTTTGCCCATTACACTCCCCATCAACACTCCAACTTAAATTGTCCAGCTGATAAATATAGATTCCTAAATTCGATGTTCCAAAGCCTTCAACTGGAGTTACCTTTTTTTGTAATTTCGCTGGAATGGAGGGTTGGAAATAAGTTGTTTCCAATGGCGGTTTTACTCCTGGGCCTCCTTTGCCAAAGGCAACATGATTGGGTAAGGAGATGGAAATAACGATAATAAAGAAAAAGTACATTCTCAAACAAGATTTCCAATTCAAAAAACTCCACCTTTATTTGTTTTCTGGTCTTACCCAATAGTTAATCCCATCTTTAGATGTGAGTTTTATCTCTGGGTCAAGAGATTTATCAAAATGTAGAAGTCCTTCACCCCAATAAACGGGTTTTTTAGAATTGAATAATTTACCAAATGCCACGTCGTACTCTTCTATTTTAGGTATAGAGTATGCTTCAGAAGACTTGGATTTGGGAGATAATAAGCTATCGATTGTGGAATTGTTCAGTAAACTTCCAGCTTGAAGGCGGGTCATCGTCCCTTTAATAGTCATATCAAACTCAGCGAAGGAATAGTAATCCCCCCTCAATAAATTATTTTCCCCTTCATCCAGGAATACTGGGTAATAAATGCTTCTTTTTTCCCCGGTAGCATAAGGGCTAATAACGATCCAGTTTTTCACCTTAACATCTGCATAGTTAGTAACTGTAACTAACTCTTTATTTCTCACCTTGGAGAAGTCATCTGTGATTTTAGCTTTGTCATAATAATCATCGTCGTAATAGGTAAACATGTCCCTAGAAATCACCTTATACTTCGGAGCAATCACCTTCAAATTCGTCCCCGTAAGTCCCACTTCTCTCAGCTCCTGCAGCCCCTGGAAATCGGACGGCTGCTTTTTGGCGGCGGACTCGTAGCGGGCAATTAAAACGGCTACTTCGGCGCGGGTGGTGGTCCGATTGATGCCGAACTCTTTGTCATCGCCGACGCTCATTAAGCCTGTACCCATGGCAACGGCTACGGCATTTTTCCGGTTGGCAGGCAGCTTCCCTGTAAAATACTCTTTAGCCGGCACCACCGTGTTGGTAACGTCCTGCAACGCCGTTTTGTATTCCGCATTTACTTTCGCCAAGCCATTTGTTAACCAAACAGCCAGCTCCCCCCGGGATAAAGGCGCATTGGCATTCAGCTTCCCGCCATATTGAGCGGGGTCGATGAACCCTTTTTGCACTGCCGCCTTAACTCCTTCTTCGGCCCAAGCCGGAAGATCCGTAAAAATGGTGCTGGCGGAAGAATCCGCCGGTTGGCCGCTGAGCCTGCCCAAAATCGATGCCATTTCGGCTTTCGTAACGGCTGCCCCCGGCTGAAAACTTCCGTCGGCATATCCCTTGAAGTAACCTGCCGTAACCGCAGATTGAATAGCCGAAGCCGCCCAATGCCCAGCAGGCACATCCTTAAACGTTCCGGTGTCGGCCGCCGACACCGGGGTTTTACCATAAGTCCCGATACTGCCAGCTGCCAATGCACCGATAACAAATGCGATTAGAATCTTTTTTTTCATTCGCGATTAGTCTCCTTTCTTCGGTCCATGCTTCATCGTTCATGCTTTCCGGCGGTTCTGCCTTGAAACTCAATCTAACCCATTTCGCCCCTGCTCTTCCTGTGGTTTTACGCTTGCACGAAGTCTCTCCCGTCCCTTTCCCTCCTTTTCCTGGTCCAAATCTGCTTCCTTGCTTATGTAATCTTCAAAAAATGCCATCCAAACTCCCCCAAACGCAAAAAGAACACCCCGGGCAGCCATATGCCTGTGCCGGAGGTGTTCTTCACCATGGATAATTTTGGGTAAATAGTTTGTTCTTGTATTATAACTTGCTAAATGGATTTTGACTACAGAAAAATTTCCAACTCCAAAAAAAGCCCAGCGAACGTGTTCCAGCCGTTAGAAAGAAGTGACTTAAAGCTCTTCTTGTTCCTCTTCTTCCATCTCATCGAAGTAATGGTTCAGGATGCGCAGAAACACGTTTGGAAAAGCCAGCTCCTCCATGTCCTCGCGCGTAATCCAGCGCGTAGGAGCCGGGGCGGCATCCCCTGTCCCGCCGCCAATTTCATAGGCCGCTGCGGCTTCAGCGGCCAAAAGCCCCGTGGAAGCGTCACACGCTTCAGCCTGCCGGAACCTGAACACGCGCAGGTTCCAATGGATATGGCTGAAGGTGTGCTCCGCTTCCATGTAAGGGCCAAGCGGCCGGGCGGGCATCCCTTCGGCCGCAAGAGCGGCGGCCAGGCGGTCCATAGCCGGACCTTCCGGCAGGCCGCCCCCTTCCCCCGGCTGATCGTGGACAGCCGGGACATGGGGCAGCTCCCACATCCGTGCGAGCAGCCCCGTTGCCGCGCGCTGGCGCACAAGCACGCGGCCTTCCTCCGCCCCCGTCCCCTCCACCAAGGCCGTCAGCCTGAATTCGGGACGGGGTTTCTTGGCTTTGGTTTTGACCGGAAGCTGGGCTTCCACGCCGGCGAGCCGTCCTTGACAGTGCTCCATTACGGGGCAGGTCATGCAGTGCGGAGACTTCGGCGTACAAACCAAAGCGCCAAGCTCCATAAGCGCCTGGTTAAAGTCGGTCGCTCTGCCTTCCGGAATCAGCCGGGCCGCCAGCGCCTCCATCCGCACCCGGGTGGCAGGCTTCATAATATCGTCTTCCAACAGGAAATAACGGGACAAAACGCGCATCACATTGCCGTCTACCGCCGGTTCCGGCCGGCCGAAAGCAATGCTCAGGATCGCGCCAGCCGTATAAGGGCCTACCCCTTTTAATGCCGAAACGGACGCCTTGTCGTCGGGGACTTGTCCCCCGTGGCGCTCTACGACCTGCCGGGCCGCCGCTTGAAGATTGCGGGCGCGAGAATAATACCCCAGCCCTTCCCAGCACTTTAACACATCCTCTTCAGGTGCCAACGCCAAGTCGGTAAGGGTCGGAAACCGTTCGATAAAGCGGTGAAAATAAGGAATAACCGTATCCACCCGCGTCTGCTGCAGCATGATTTCCGACACCCAGATATAATAAGGATCACGGTGCCTGCGCCAAGGCAGATCCCGTTTGGCGGTTTCATACCAGGCCAACAATCCGTTACTAAAATAGTTTTCTATATTCACTTCAGACACTCTGTTTATTCTCTCCCTCTTTTTTTACTTCCATAGAATCAAGCACGCTCCAGTACGCAAAAAGCCGATGCCAAGCTGCGCTCATGGGTAATGCTGATGTGAATGGTCAGCCGCTTGTCTTCCGGCCAGCCAAGCCTCGCCCATGCCTCGTCATTTAAAGTCACACCGGGTTTCCCTGCCAGATCCGGCAAAATTTCGATATCTTCAAAAGACAGCTTTCCGCCGATGCCGCACCCAAAAGCTTTGGACACCGCCTCCTTGGCCGCAAATCTTCCGGCCGCAAATTCGGCTTTCCTGGCCGCTGCCCCGGGCAGTTCCCGCTCTGCGGGAGTCAAAATCCGCCGCAGCAGTCTTTCGCCGGAATGTCCTTTTAAAATCCGGTCCATCCGTTCTATTTCAACTACGTCATGCCCGATTCCGTAAATCAATCCCGCACTTCCTTCCAGTTAGCCGTAAACGAACGGCCATTCGCACAATCTACGCTTCATTGTATCAGGAGAGATCCAGGGATGCGAGTCCCCCGCAAATACAGGTATAATTAACCGATTGTGTTTATAGCAAAAAAAGACAAGACAACGTGAGGTCTCCTTCTTATACTTGAAACATGACCGGTCTGGAGGAGTTTCATGAATAACAAAGCGATCATTCAGCGCGTTTAATGATATAGAAGATCATTTGGATGAGGAGCTGACGCTGGCAGAGCTTGCCGAGCCAGCCCCCAGCACCACAATGAAGGGAGAAATTGGAAGATGGAATTTAAACAGGTAACCCTGCCTGCAACACGAATAATCGGCTACCGGATTGAAACGACTATCGATAACGGACAAAACCACAAAGACATCCCCGCTTTCTGGCAGCACTACATCCAAAACAAGCTGTGGGAAAACATCCCCGGCAAGCTAAACAACGTTGAGCTTGGCGTCTGCACGGAAAACACCGAAGAAGGAAAATTCGGCTATGTGATCGGCTACCAGGTCGCTTCAGAAACCGCCGTGCCGGAGGGCCTGGTTGAATATTTCATTCCGGAGCAGGAATATGCCGTATTTACGACGCCTAAAGTTAGTCCGGACCGGTTTGCGGATTCGATCCAGAACACCTGGAATTACATTTTTAGCGAATGGTTTCCGCAGTCCGGCTTCGAACACGCTATGGCACCGGAGATTGAATGGTACGATGAACGCTCCATGACGGACGGAGACAAAGAAATGGACATCTATGTGCCAATCAAATCCGCTTAAACCCTGTCTAAAAAAAGCAAAAGCTTCCTCGCTGAATCCGCGGGGAAGCTTTTTTTAACCGGCTAAGTTTTTTAGTTCGTGAACTAAACTTAAATGCCCGGAATGCTGGTGCGTTTATGTTCCGTTCTCTGATAGAAGTTCTCGAGAATTCCCTTGGCTTTCGGATCGATCTCTTTGCCTTCCAGGTAATCGCTGTTCGCTTCATAAGTCACGCCGAGTTCGCCTTCGTCCGTTTGCCCTTCCCAAAGTCCGGCCGTCGGCGCTTTATCCAGGATTTCCTGCGGTACGCCCACATGAGCGGCAACCTGGCGGATTTGGCGTTTGTTGAGCGTGCTGAGCGGCGTAATATCCACGGCGCCGTCGCCCCATTTGGTATAAAAGCCCGTCAAAGCTTCGGAGGCATGGTCAGTGCCGACTACAAGCAGCTGCAGCTCAAACGCAAGGGCATATTGCGTAACCATCCGCATGCGCGCTTTGATGTTGCCTTTGCCCTGATGCGTCATATGGCGGGACTGGCCAAGCTTTTTCAAGCCGTGTTCCACTTCCAGCGCCACTTCATCCACCGCTTCCTGGATGTTGGTTTCGACGACGTGTTTCAAGTCGAATTTCTTGGCTACCGAGTAGCTGTGCTCGATGTCCTCTTGTTCGCCGTAAGGCTGAAAAACACCAAGCGTAATGTATTCCTCGCCGTTTTCCGCCGTCAGCTCGTCCGTTGCCTGTTTGCAAAGCGCCGCGGCCACAGCGCTGTCGATGCCGCCACTGATGGCGATCAGCAAACCTTTGGTATGGGAACGGGTTACATAATCCTTCAGAAAGTCAACACGTTTGCGCACTTCGGCTGCCGGGTCAATGCTCGGTTTTACGCCCAGCTTCTCGATAATCTCCTGCTGCAAGCTCATGTTCTCACTCACTCCTTAAAATAAATGATATGTATAACTTAACGCCCTGCAGCCGCATGAATCATGCTGACAGCAGGGCGCTCGACATCGCTTGCGCGAATATTAAAGACAGTGACGTTCAAAAGCCTCAACCAGATCACTTGCGATTTCAAGCGCAGAATGATCTTCGATTTGATGGCGCTCGATGAAATGCACCAGTTCTCCGTCCTTCATTAAAGCGATGGATGGGGACGATGGAGGATACGGAGCGAAGTATTCACGGGCTTTCGCCGTAGCTTCCTTATCCTGACCGGCAAAGACGGTGTAAAGATGATCCGGCTGAACGCCATGCTCAAGCGCTTGCACAACCCCTGGACGAGCCTGGCCTGCCGCGCAGCCGCAAACCGAATTGACTACAACCAGAGCCGTACCCTGCATGGAAGTCAATTTCTCTTCCACTTCCTCAGGCGTACGCAGTTCTTCGATGCCTGCACGGGTCAATTCGTCCCGCATCGGCTGAACCATATCTCTCATATATTGATCAAAAGACATTGCCATTTTAACATTCACTCCTTATGCTTGGCATAACTGAATTCCGGCAGAACTTGGTTTGCCGATTCTATTTTATTATACCTTCCTAAAGGAGGAAATCAACTCATACGCCATTATAATATGGCCCATCCTTGGTCCGGATATCCATCTTTTTTCCGGTCTGTCTGGCGGGTTCATCCTGCTTTGGTCGGATCGGGGAAAAGGATTGAAAACGTCGTCCCTACGCCCACCTCGGAATCCACGCTGACCTTTCCGTTATGGCGCTCGACGATGCTTTTGCATAAAGCCAGGCCAAGCCCGGTTCCTTTGGCTTTGGTCGTGAAGAACGGCTGAAATAAATTCTCCCGTTTGTTCGGCGGGATGCCGGGTCCGGTGTCGCTCACCAGCAGCTCTACGCCAGCCGGTACCCTTCTTGTCTCCAGCGTAAGAAGCCCCTTATCCTCCATCGCTTCCATCCCGTTTCGGCACAGGTTCAAAATCAGCTGTTTGATTTCCTTGGGATTCAGCTCCAGCTTCGGAATATGCTCATCCAGCTTCACCTCGATGCTTTGGCCGCGCAGGTTCGCATCCGCCCACAGCAGCGGCGTCAATTCATGGATGATGTCATCCAGGGAGGTAGCTTCCTTTCGGACCGGACGATTTTGGGCTAGGGACAAAAAGTCGTTAATAATGCTGTTAGCCCGGTCTAGCTCCTCTAATACGATCCGATAGTAGTGGTCCAGGGAAGCCGGGCTTTTCTCCCTCATCAGCTGCAGGAATCCCCGCACTACGGCCATCGGATTTCGGATCTCATGCGTAATGCCCGCCGCCATTTGTCCGACCAAGCTAAGCCGGTCCACATTGTTTAGCTCGAGCCGGAGCGTCTCAAGCTCCGTAATGTCCTGCACCACAACAACTGCCCCGATGACCTCTTCGGAATGCCCTTTAATAATAGGGGAAATACTGGTGAACAGCATCGTTTCCTGAATTTGAATGAGCTCGCTGACCGCAGACTTCTCCTCAAAAATCAGGGCAAGACCCGCTTCCATCTGATCGATGTTAATTTGAAGGGATCTCAGTACCGGCGCCAAAGGCTGGCCGAGCAGATCCTCTCGAACGGCGTCGGATTTAATCTGCCTGAACAGCTTCAAAAAGGTTTGATTCAGCATCGTGATGTTGCCCTCACGGTCAAGCAGCGCTACCGAAAGCGGAGTAGCGTCCATCATCTGCTGCATTTTCTCCTCTTCTCGGTAATATTTGCGGGACAAGGTTTCAAGCTGAAACTGGTATTTGCGTTTGTCCAAGGTTTCTTCAATGACATGAACGAGAATAAGGCCGGCAAGAATCATAAGAAACGTATTCGAATAAGCGGAAAAGATCAGTGAAAAATTGTTTTCCATACCTTCATTATGTAGAAAAAACGGAGAAGCTGTTGAAAGCATTGAGCCTGCCAGCAAAAACAAAGCGAGCATGCCTGACTTCCCCTTTCGGGTCAGGGTCAGGAACCGGTTTCTTGAAAGAAGCACCAGCGGAAAAATCAACAGTCCTGTATTTAGCAGGAAATCGGACAAGGTCCAGACTTCCTCGTTAAGGATATATAAAACAAGCTGCACAGCAGCCAAGGTCACCGAATAGACCAGCTTTTCATACAGCATTGCCGCAAACAACGGAACCATTCCGTAGGCCAAGGGAATTACCCCATAAAGTTTCGTTGTAAAAATGGAGGAGAAAATCATACTTATAGCACAGGTTACTGCCAGCACAACATGATAGCTCAATCGCCTTTTCAAGTCCTGCTCTTGCCGGAACAGGACATCCGCTTTCTCATACAGCAGCGGAAATAAGATCGCCGGCGTAAGAGCAAGCAGAAACAGAAACAGCATTTCCTGAACTGCGCTCAATAATTATCCCTCCTTAGCGGGATGTATAGACATATATATTCAATTGAATTAAATCACAAGCGACAATATTTTACAATAATTCTTGGCTGTCGAATAAAGCTATCAAAGGGATTTCTTTGCGAAACGTAAGCTTTTAAGAGAGGCAGGGTTGACTTTATCCGGTTAATTTGAAAACATCAGCTTATACGCAAGCAAGACGATGCTGTACATTGAACCGATAATTGACCGCTGGATCTTAACGCGTCAATTAAGATTAAGAAAGGATCGTTATGAACAAATACGATGTAATAGTTATAGGGGGAGGCCCCTCCGGGCTTATGGCCGCCATAGGCGCCGCGCAGCAGGGCGCATCCGTCGCACTGCTGGACAAGGGAGACAAGCTGGGCCGAAAGCTGGGTATTTCAGGCGGGGGCCGCTGCAATGTGACCAATGCCAAGGACACCGATGAGCTGATTCGCTTTATTCCCGGCAACGGAAGATTTTTATATAGCTCTCTTAACCGATTTGGCAGCAATGAAATCATAGACTTTTTTCAGGGGCTTGGCATCCGACTAAAGGAGGAGGATAATGGGCGAATGTTCCCGGTCTCCGATAAAGCCAAAACCGTAGTGGACGCGCTGATTGGCAGGGCTGCGGGGCTTGGTGTGGAGCTGCGCGTCCATTCCGCCGTACGGGGCCTTCTCAGCGGCCCGGAAGGAATTCGGGGAGTTGAACTGCAGAATGGGGATAAAGTCCCGGCCAGAGCCGTCATTGTAGCTACAGGCGGAAGATCCGTTCCCCATACCGGCTCGACCGGAGACGGGTATCCCTGGGCGGAAGCCGCCGGGCATACGATTACCGAGCTGTACCCGACAGAAGTACCGATCACCTCGGCGGAGCCTTTCATTAAAAGCAAAGAGCTGCAGGGCCTGTCGCTTCGGGATGTGGAGCTGGCCGTGCTTGACCCGAAAGGCAAAAAGGTCATTGCCCACCGGGGAGACATGATTTTTACCCATTTCGGTTTATCCGGCCCGATCGCCCTCCGGTGCAGTCAATTCATCCGGCAGGTGCGGAAAAAGCACAAAATTCCGGAAGCAACGCTGGCCATCGACCTGTTCCCGGACCGTCCGGCCGAGGAAGCAGGAGCCTGGCTCCGGGGACAGGCGCAGAATGAGCCCAAAAAAGCGCTAAAAAACGTATTTAAGGGGACCCTTCCCGAACGCCTGCTGCCTTTGCTCTTTCAACGGGCCGAGCTTTCGCCGGATACGACGTTTGAGCATTTGCCGAAAGAACCTTGGTCAGCGTTTATTAAGGAGGTAAAGTCGTTCCGCATTCAAGCGAACGGCACGCGGCCGTTTGAGGAGGCTTTCGTCACCGGAGGCGGCGTAAATTTAAAAGAAATCGACCCGTCCACGATGCAGTCGAAGTTTATGCCGGGTCTTTATTTCTGCGGGGAAATTCTGGACGTTCACGGCTATACGGGCGGCTATAATATCACCGCGGCCTTTTCTACCGGTCATACGGCCGGATCACACGCTGGAGAAACCACCCTGCAAAACCGGTGATGCCTATAATCGAAGAGTTAACGTTTTGTTTCATCACTCTCCCCCGTCTCAGCGGCGAACAGGGAGAGTGATTTTTTTTCGCCAGCCGCCAAACAGCTTCCAGCCCCAGACTCCCAGCCACCAGGAGAGCAGGATTCCTGCGGCGAAACCAAACGCAAGCCCCCACCAGGTTGAAGCCAAAGCCCAGCCCAGGCTGAGCGAAAACAAGGTCACGGGGACAAGCAGAAGCAGGCGCATCGCCGGAACGGCGGACTTAAAGGCCAGGGATTCATTGGCGGGCAGGAGCGCCATTACCCGGCTGTCCATAAACACGCGGCGCATGCCGTTCAGCCAATAGGCGAGCAGCACAATCAATCCGGCGAACACCAGCAGATTGATTGGGTAAGGAGACAGCAGCAGGCTGAGGATCCCCGCCCCCGTGTAAATCAGAAGCATCCGCAAGGCCGTCCCGTTCCGGAGAATGCTTTTTACCGCAAGCTCGGCCAGCCGTGCCTGGGGGCTCCTGCGGCCGAGCCAAAGGCGGCCGGAATGCCGCAGCAGCCGAGGCTTGCTGCGATGCCGTTTCGGTTTGTCCACCGCGTTTGAAAGCAGGAAAGCCGACAACCGCAGCTTCTGTTTCATTTCCTCTTCGATATCGGCATAAAAAGTTCCTTTCAGCTTCAAGCGCAGGAGGAGCAGCAAAAGACTCACCCCCGCCATTAGAACGGCGGCAGCGGCGGCCAGTCGAAAGTCCCCCGCACTTATCCGGAGAACTGCCTGCAGCAGGGCAAAAACCAGAACGTGGCTTAAGGTTTGAAGCAGCACCGACCGCCATCCGCTCCATTTGACACGGCAAAAATGCAGAAGCAGCATATGAGCGGTACGGAACGTAAACACGACCAATCCCCAGGTAGCCACATCGCCAGGAGTCAGTCCGAGGCTGCGCACCAGAAGCGGCGACAGCAGCAGGCCGCCGAAAGAGGTCAGAACTGCTACGCAAACGATGGAGCCGGCAATCCCGCGGGCTTTGATGCCCCTCATCCACCGTCCATGGCTGTTTAAGAACAAAAGATCCGCAGCCTCCAGCCGGAGCATAAGCCCCCTTAGAGTCGTGATTAACAGCCATATGGACATCAGGGAGCCCATAGGCAGCAGGGTCAGAAAAGCGGGCAGCGCTTCGGTCCAGAAACTGTAATAAAACCTTCCTGCCAGCAGCAGGCCGGGAATAACGATGTATAAAAGGATCGTTAAATCAACGACAGACGTAATCGCCTTGTACTGAAAGCGGTAATGATCACGGACGCGCTGCCGGTAAAGGGCGCCGGGGCTGGTCAGCCGTTTAGCCGGGGCAGGCTGTTGCATGGGAGCCCCTCCTCTCCTAATTTCAGGTCAACAGATCAAAACAGTCGAACAGGGACGCATCCGGCCGGTCGCACAACCTGCGAATCTCGTCAAGCGTTCCTTCTGCCGCCATTTTCCCTTGGTCGATCAGGACAAAATCATCGCAGATTTTTTCCGCCGTATCCAGTACGTGGGTAGACATCAGGATCCCCGCCCCGCGCTCCCGCTCTTCATCCAGCAGGCTCAGGAAATCCCGGGTTGCCCGGGGATCAAGGCCGATAAAAGGCTCGTCCACGATATAAACGTCCGGTTGGGACAAGAATCCGATCATGAGCATCATTTTCTGCAGCATCCCTTTGGAGAAACCGCCGGGCAGCAAATGCCTTGCTTCTCCCAAGCGGAAACGCTTAAGCAGCTGCTCGCTTCTCGGTACCCACACCTCATCGGGCAGCTCGTTTACCGCTGCTGCCAAAGCCAGATGCTCCCACAGCGTCAGCGTTTCATAATACACCGGCTGCTCGGGCACATAGGCATAGGAGCCCTTGCCGCCGCGAAAAGCGATTCCGGCATCCGCAAAAGGCAGAATGCCGATAATCGCTTTGATGGTCGTGCTTTTCCCCGCACCGTTGGGGCCGATCAGCCCGGTCAAGCCGCCCGGCTTCACTTGAAGCCGGATCCCGCTGATCTTGTTTTGATCCTGCTCATAACCGGCCTGCCTGATATGAACGTCCAGGACGCTGACGCCGTCCGCGCCGCCTGCCGTTCCATTCATCCTTGTGTCCTTACTGCTCCCCATAAAGACGCTGCATCCTGCTCGTTACCCCGCATTCCCCGGGACGACCGCCGCAGCTTTCTCCCCTTCCTGTTTGACAATAGCCGAATGATCTCTTTTCATAATAACAGTTTTGGAGCAGAGCAGCACCAGACCCAGCACGGCAACCAGCCCGCCGGAAATTTTAAAAGCAAGAAAAGCACCGAAGCTGGTAACCAGGTATCCCCCGATCAAAGGGCCGACCAGCGCCGCAGAGGACATGATGCTGTTGACCGTACCAAAAACCCGTCCCGTCAGCCGCTCCGGCGTCCGTTTCTGCAGCTCCGTCTGAAAAGGAATAAACGTCATGCCCGCTCCGAGACCCACGATCATGAAGGAAAAAATCATGGCCGTTTTTCCGGGCCAGCTTCCGAAATCGCCGTATTGGGCAAATATGCTGGCCAGATAAAACATAACCCCCATAACGGCTGAACCCGTCCCCATCTTCGCAAGCGGAGACCACGATTTGAGCAGCCGGACGACCACAGCCGCAGCCAGCGTACCCACGCCGCTTAAGGCGATACACCAGCCCAGCATATCGTCGGGCAGGTTTCTAATGTCCCGGAACAGCACTACCGTCTGGGAATCCGCGATTTGCAGCACCGCCAGTACCAGGGCAAGCGCCAGCAAGCCGTAAGCCAATACCGGAATCGCAGCGATCGACTGAATGCCGGCAGCCAGCTCTTTGAAAAATCCCTTTTTGCCGGAAGACGGCATTTCCTCTTCCCCGGCAGTAGAGTCTCCTCGGTCCTCCTTATGCAGCGGCAGCCGGCTGCGGCTTGGCACGCGGAACAGGAACAAGGCTGAGAGCAGAAAGGTCAAGGCGTTCAGCAGAAAACAGGCCTGCAGCCCAAACATGGCAGTCAGCAGCCCTCCCAGGGCGGGACCCGCGATTTTGCAGCTTTGCTCGATGATCGCGCTGTAGGAAACCGCCTGCTCCAGTTGGCTGCGCGGGACGATTTCCTTAATTTTCCCGCTTTTAGCCGGGCCGAACATGACATCGAATAAACTTTTTACAATCAATAAAAGATACATCTGCCACAACTCCTGGACAAAGGCCATGCCCAAAACCACAAAAATCCGGATCAGATCGGCCCAAATCATAATCTGCTTGCGTTCGATCCGGTCGGCCAGCATGCCTGCCAGCGGACCGCCAAGCAGCATAGGCAGCAGCATGCTCAGGGTCAATCCGGTAATCTGCCAGGGCGTAGCGTCCCACTTCAGCCCTACCAACGTCAAAATGGCCAATATTGTCAGCCATTCTCCCAGATTGGATACGATCTGCGAGCCCAAAAGCGAAAGATACGTTTTATTTTTCAGCAGCGGCCGCTCTGCTGTTTCCCGTGCAGCCATGTTCATCGGATCACAACCCCCGTCAATGATTTCGTAATCTCATTTTAGAAGGACCGCCGTTCCTCTCCATCCGTCCTGGGGCGGATTTGGCGGGGCTTCCGGAGCCGTATTTTGTTTTGCGGCCGAGGAAGGAAGCGGAGAATAAAAAAATCGGCAAAAAAATAGCCCAAATTGTGATAAATTATATTTTTTCCACTCCGGCCTCTGCCTTAAGATACAAGTACATAAATTTCTAACCCTGTTCAAATCTTCAAATCCAAATTTAAATAAGGCGGGATAATTATGATTAAAGCAGAGGAGCATCAGGCGGAATTATCGCTGCATCTGTACCGTGTTCTGGCAAAATCCTTCAAAAGCGTAAACGAACACGCCGTTACGGCCAGCAAGCTGCAAGGGTTTAACCCGACGGCTTTTGCCGTATTGGAGGTGCTGTACTACAAAGGACCGCAGCCGATCCAGCAAATCGGCGCCAAGCTGCTGCTGCAAAGCGGAAACGTTACCTACGTTATAGACAAGCTCGAAGCCGGCGGTCTGCTGCATCGTACGCCCTGCGCTCGCGACCGGCGGGTTATTTTTGCGGAGCTGACCCAAAAAGGCAAAGAAATGATGGACCAGCTGTATCCCGAATTTGAGGACCGGATTGATCACGCCTTGAGCGGCCTGAACGACAATGAAAAGAAAGTGATGATCGAGCTGCTGAAAAAAATGGGCACGGAAGCCGAAAAGCTGCCCCCTCTTCCGCGCAAATAAAGTAAGGATGACCGTTTGATCCGCTGCGGCAGCAGCTTTTCAGGCGGTCTTCTTCTTTGAATTCCAGACCCAAGCTGCACAAAAAAATCCTCCGGACCCTGTCCGAAGGATTTTTTCATCTGCCTTACGCTGCCGTATTTCGGTCAGCTTATTTATGGGACGGATCCATATCCGTGTTTTTGTCCCGGTTTTCACTCGTGATATGTCTCCGGTCATTGCGGTCCTGGTTCAGCTGCTGCGCCTGATGGCTGTTCACCGGCGCCGTTTCCAGATCTTTGACTTCATGGATCAGGTTCTGATCGACGCGCCCGCTCGTTTTGCTCATCTGTATCTCTCCTTGGCTGAAGTTATTTTTAAGAAGGATCGGTAACGGAATGCAGCACCTGGGCGCATTCGTGGATATGGCGTGCATAGTCGTCAATCAATTCCTGCACCGTAGGGCTGTGCTCGTCAATAGGGCGTCCGGCCATTTCAACGTCCACCAGCGCGACGTTCAGTTCCCGTGTATCCTCATAAGTGCATCTGAAATCAAAAGCATACATTTGATGGCCTGCCGCATTGATATGCACGTTGATCGCCTGCGGGTTTGCGTTATCGGCCAGAACCTGCGTAGAATCGCCAGGTCCTAGCATTTCAGGAAGCTGCTGCTGCCAGGCATTGACAAGCGTTTGCTGGTCGATATAAAGCGGTTTATCCAAAACATCCACCTCCCCTTTTTCTATAAAATGCGGAGAGGCGGCTTTTTTTATGCGTTAGGCTCCCATTCTTTCCGAAGCAGCGAATACATGCACAAATCCACGAAACGATCCCCATCCTGCTGATACTCCCGGAGCAAGCCCTCCCGGCTGAAGCCGAGCTTTTGCAGCAATCGGATCGAAGGCGTATTAACGGGAAAAAGCAAAGCCTCGATCCGGTTCAGCCCCATCGTTTCAAAACCGAATCCAAGCATCGTCTGCAGCGCTTCATACATATAACCCTTATTCCAGTAGGCTCTGCCCAGCTCATAGCCGATCTCCGCCCGATAAGCTCCCGCGAGCTGCCAGGTATTGTAGCCGCAGCTGCCGATCAGCCTGCCGTTTTCCTTCAGCTCAATGCCCCATCGGATCGTATCTTCGGTTTCGGCGAGCGCGTTCAGCCACTTCACCATCTCTTCCGTCTCCGCCGCGCTCTCAAATGGAGGAACATTCATATATCGAACGACCTCGGGATCGCTCCAATATTCGAACAACAGCCCTGCGTCTTCCTTCTCCAGCCTGCGGAGCTTCAGCCGGGGGCTTTCCAGGAGGGGAATTTTTCCTTCGCACCGATATTCCACCTTGCTTTCGCTCCTTTCGTCCGGTTTCGCTAAAGCAAATTCAATCATACGAAGGGTCCTTCCGTCAAAGGGGAAGCCGACAGCAATGAAAGTTCGTCATTCCTACTCCGCTTTGCTACAATAAAAATAAACGTATATCCCGAAAGCCGCCTTTAGCCGCCTTTATAAATTCCTTTGATTTTGGGTATTAATACATGTTGAAGATACAAAAGGGGGATCCTTCTATGTTTGCCGCCATCGTCGTTGTTGGTTTGCTGGCCCTCTGGCTGTTGATTACCGCCATAACCCGTTACGGCTTCCGTCTCGTCACCCAGATGCGCCACTACCGTTACCCGGACGAAAGTTTGCTCGATTATCTGCTCCGTACCGGCGTGTTTACCAAAGAAAAATTCGACGCCATGGCCTCGCGGGAAGTCCAGGCTACCTCGAAGGACGGCCTCCGGCTGAATGCGCAGCTTTTTCATCCTTATCCCGGGTCCAAGAGATGGGTAATTATCGCCCACGGCTACACGATGTCTCTGCGATCCTCCCTGCAGTTTGGAGCTTTATTTGAGGAAAAAGGCTTCAACCTGCTGCTGATCGATCACCGCCGGCACGGGAAAAGCCAGGGGAAATATACGACCTACGGCTATCACGAAAAATATGATCTCCAGTCCTGGGTCAACTGGCTGCTGGAGCATTACGGGCCCGATCTCCAAATCGCGCTTCACGGACAGTCGCTTGGCGGCGCAACCGTGCTCGAATATTTAAGCATAGCCGATCCGGCCGTCAAATTTGCCGTTGCGGACTGCGCTTATTCCGATCTCAACAAGCTGATCCGTTATCAGCTTGCCAGAATCATCCGGCTGCCGGCCTTTCCGTTTATCCGGCTGCTGAACCGGGAGCTTCAAACCAAAGCCGGCTTCCGGCTGGAACAGGTCAGCCCGATCCGCTCGGTGAAGCAGTGCCGGCTGCCAATCCTGTTCATCCACGGCTCGGCAGACCGCTATGTTCCTCCGTCCATGAGTCAAGAAATGTACGAGGCGAAGCCGGGCCCCAAACGTCTGGTGCTGATTCCGGGCGCATCTCATGCCACTTCCTATCAGAAAGATCCAAAACGCTATAAGCAGGAACTCCAATCCTTTATTGACGAATGCCTCAAAGAAGAGGAAGAGGAGCCGGCTCCGGCCCCCCGTGCTGCAGCCTGGCAGATGCGGGCTCCGCAGCTGGAAGGAAGGTAAAAAAAGGAATGTTCCGGCAACAAAGAAACCTGCGGCTTAACCTCCGCAGGTTTCTTTGCGACTTAACAGCTGACCTTTTGTTGCATCCGCTGAATGTATGATGTACGGAACCGCTTAATGTTCGAGGCCGGCACCGGTATTTCCGCTTCGCATCTGTTTCTGGGCAAGGACGATATACCGATCCAGACGCTGGCTTAATTCCAAAACAATTTCACTGGTAAAGCCGCTGGTAGCCGAAACCTCGACAAGCTCTTGCCTCAAGCTTTCGATGATATGGTTTAGTTCCTCGTTAATCCGGTTTTTGGGCCGCCTTGCCGGCTGAAACGCGGAATACGGTGTCTGGGCAGTCATTATCTATCCCTCCCTTCACATGCTCTTTTTTCTAATTATAAACGCTGATGCCAAAAAATCACTTTTTAGAAATTGGAAATTATAAAGCACCCCAAAAAAGGAGTGCTCTTTCGCTTACACGGCTTTACTTTGCGCTTTTAACCGCCGGTTTGGAGGACTCGTTCCCGTCCAGTACGGCACTGCACAGCTCGGCCAGAACCGTCTGTATCTCCTTCAGCTCTTCTATTCCGGCGCCCGTGATGGAATAGATGTCATCATGTGGGGTCAAAAAGTTGTCCTCCACCAGCTTTTCCAGTTCAAGCTTCACTTCACGTTCACCGATTCTGTAGCCCCGGCGTTCAAGCTCCAGAAGAGTGTCGCCAATCGTTAAATCCTCCTGCTTGGCATCATGAAGCATATGAATGCGAATGAACAAATTTTGGATGTCGGCCCGCATTACCATTTCTCCCTTCCTCTTGGCGTCGTTTGAATGTCATTACCCGCTGGAGTGAGCCAGGAAACAAAGTTCTGCCGGCCGCAGATTCGCTTCCTCCGGTCCCCTCCCGCCCTGTTGACAGACCCGGCGATCCTGTATACTGTTAACTATTAATAAGGTTACATTTTGAAAGCGAGGGATTTAAGATGTTTCAGGCGACAACTCCGACTGGCGACCGCCAGCAGGCATATAATAGCGCATTAGCGCAGCTTAAAGGCCTTATTGAAGGCGAACCGAACGTGGTGGCGAATTTAGCAAACGCCTCCGCCCTGCTTAATCTCACGCTCCAGGATATTAACTGGGCCGGTTTTTATTTGTACGACGGCCAAGAGCTTGTTTTGGGACCGTTTCAGGGACTCCCGGCCTGCATCCGCATTCCGCTCGGCCGCGGCGTTTGCGGCACTTCCGCGCAAAATCGCGAAACGATCCTCGTAGAGGATGTTCACTCCTTTGAAGGCCACATCGCCTGCGACGCCGCTTCCAACAGCGAAATCGTGGTGCCGATCGTTCAGGACGGCAGCCTGATCGGCGTGTTGGATATCGACAGCCCGCTGAAAGGACGCTTTGACGAAACCGACAAACAATTCCTGGAAGCTTTTGTGGATATCCTGGTCGGCAGCGTCAAATTCGCCTGATCCTTTCGCAAGGAAAGCTTCGAATTTCAAAAAGTTTAAACAAGCCCGCCCGGCATCTTCAGCCGTACGGGCTTGTTTTTATGGCTGCTTAATCCTCCTCTTTAATAATGGCTTTCCCCTCCACATGCCGTTTGCCGAATTGTTTGCTCAGCTTGCGGTTCTCCTTGGATTCGAACACGATATCCAGATCATAATCTTCTCCCGGATACAGCTCGGTGCGGCTGATATAGGGCTTCAGGCGTTTATGGCTGACCTTCAGCTTTTGCTTCTGGATCTGGACGCCCAGCATTCCCCGGCTGTCCTCCAAAGCGCAGATAATGCCCATCCGGTTTAGCGATGTGACCCAGACCGCATCCCCCATCTCGAATTTCGGCCGTTTGTTCTCCGACGGATCTGCTTCGAAAGGTTCCGGTTGGCCGGGCGCTTCAGAAGCCGCGGCCTGACCGTTGTCGTCTTGGACGGCTTCCGTTTCCCGCTCCGCTGCTTGCCGGAGTCCCTGATCCTCTTCCTGAACCCCTCCAGCCTCAAAAAGAGCAGCGCTGCCGGAAGAACTGCGAATCAATTCGCGCGAACGCTCGATGACCCCGCCGGCCATCCCCAGCCGCTGGGCGATTTCCAGCGCGTAGCTTTGGCCCGCTTCGCCGATGGTCAGCCGGTATAACGGCTTCAGGGATACCGGGTCAAACTCCATGCGCGCGTTTCGAAACCCCGGCGTTTGCGCCGCAAATTCCTTCAGCCCGTTAAAATGGGTCGTTACCGCGATAACCGCGCCTTTACGGCACAGCTCCTCCAGAATGGCGATCGATAACGCCATGCCTTCGGCCGGATCGGTCCCGGCCGCCAGTTCGTCGATCAGCATCAGACTGGTGGTGTCCGCCGTCTCCAGCATCTGCGACAAGCTGGAAATCTGCGCGGAGAAGGTGCTCAGGGACTGTTCGAGGCTTTGCCCGTCGCCGATGACGGCCCGTATATTCCGGAACACGGACAAGCGTGTTCCTTCTTCCGCCGGAATCAGCATCCCGGATTGCGCCATCAGCGTCAGGAGGCCAATCGTCCGCAGCACAACCGTTTTGCCCCCGGTGTTGGGTCCGGTAATAATCAGCCCTTTGGCCG
The DNA here is from genome assembly GCF_058267595.1 of Paenibacillus mobilis. Classification (NCBI taxonomy): domain Bacteria; kingdom Bacillati; phylum Bacillota; class Bacilli; order Caryophanales; family Paenibacillaceae; genus Paenibacillus; species Paenibacillus mobilis. The sequence continues at coordinate 147,867 of NZ_JBZCMS010000008.1, read as the reverse complement.
GGCCGCCAAGGGATACCTCCAGCGGCACCATGATCTGGAGCAGCTTCGGATGTTTGGCGCCCACAAGGCGGATTCCGCCGTCCGCGTTCAGCGGAACGGCCCGCCCGCCGATGGCCGCCCCGTATTTTCCTTTGGCGAAAATAAAGTCATACGTCCCGGTAATTTCAATATTTTGCTTCAGTTCCCGGGCGGAAGACTCCAGCAGCGCGGAGAGCATAGCCAAAATTTTTGCCTCTTCCCTGGCTTCGTCACCGGTCAGTACATTCAGCTCGAATTGCAGGGACGAAATTTCGTCCGGCTCCAAGAAAACGGTCTGGCCGCTGGTCGACTGGTCCAGCACCGTGCCTTTGACCTTACGGTAATATTCCTTTTTGACGGGAATAACGTACCGCCCGTCCCGGGTGCTGACCAGATGCTCCTGCAGCAGGGAGCCGTATTTGGAGAGCACGGTCTGCATCCGTTTTTGGATGCGTTCCTTGAGGGTGTCCATCTTGCGCCGGATTTTCTCCAGCTCTTTGCTGGCGCTGTCTTCAATCCGCCCGTGCCGGATGCAGCGGTTGATTTCTTCCTGCAGACGCTGCTCCTCGCAGAGCGACATGGCGTACGAGGCAATGGTCGGGGCCAGGTCCGACTTGCCGGCCATGTATTTCTTCAGCTGGCTGCAGCTCCGCAGGAACTGACCGACCGCGGCAAAATCCTGCTCGCCGAATAAATACCCGCAGCCGAGCAGCGAGACGACAAACTCGATCCCGTCGAGTGAGGGCAGCGGGACGCTTGCGCCTTTAACGAGGATCGTTTTGGCCTCCTCCGTTTCCGCCAGCTTTCGTTCTGCCGAGGCCAGCTTCTCCTCGGGAGCCAGTTCGGCTATTCTGCGGCGTCCCTCGTAGGAGACCGCATACCGCATCAATTCCTGGACCGTTTCTTCATAACCTAAAATTTGCAGGGTTTGTGGATCCATGTGTTCTGATTCCTCCTTTGGTTTAAACGCAAAAAAGGGGCAAAGAATGAACGAAGTCATTCCTTGCCCCGGGATGTTTTCCAAGCCATGACAGAAGAAAAAATTCAACAAAAAAACCGTGCTGCAAAGACAGCACGGTCGTCGAATCTTGTTCCAATCAAGGCCGCAAACGGGCGACAATGAGGATCCGTGTGTTCTTAACTAATTTCAGGATGAATCCCGGCATAGGAAAACCAAGCTCCTTTACGGTCATTTTTCCTCGCAAAGGGGCCTTTCGCCGTCATTCATCGCTATGAAATTGCTTAGTTAAGAACGATCACCGTCATCAAAATCTCTCCCATTCGTGTAGGATACCGCTACTGTACCAATTCCCCATTTTAGAGTCAATAGGCGAGATTATGTTTAAATAAGTATTCCAGATATTTGCCATTTTCAAAAAGATAAGCGCTTCTTTTCCAATTTTGAGCGGATTATCCTCTACTTCTACAACTTTACGTCGTTTTTAAGCTACTTATTGCGCAAAGGTGTATTTTAATGTGACCTTCATTTGGAGTATTATAGATATATTGCTTTTGGACTTCTACAAATTGTCATTGAAAGGCAGGTAACCCAAGTGTCATCACAAAACCGTCTCTTCAAAGCGTTCAGCGGCCTGAAAGTTTTCTGGATTTTCTCCCTGATCATGATCGTGAAGAGTTATTTAGCATGGACGGCCGTTTTCGACGGGATTCCCCCGTTATCGCCGATCCTTAAAGAACTGCCGTTTGTCTGGATTACTTTCTGTCTTGTTGAATATTTTGCCTCTAAACGCAAGACGTTATATTATCTGATCGTAAACCTGCTTCTAACCGGACTTTTCTTTGCAGTCATTATGTATCACAAATATTATGGCGTTATTGCCACATACCACGCGCTGCAGCAGGTCAATCAGGTTACGGCGGTCAGCAACAGCGTATTTTCGCTGCTGGCCCCTTATTATCTGCTAATCTTCCTCGACATCGTGGTTATCGGCGTCTACCTGATCCGGAGGGCAAGACGCAGCAAGCGGCAGGCCATCATGGTTCAAGCGCCGCGCCGCACAAGCCGGGCCGTTGTTTCCACCGTCTTTGTGCTGGCCCTCGCCGTCTGCCTGCTGAACACCTGGCCGAACCGGGCCAGCATGAATGAGATCAAAAAGGCCGAGGCTATGGGCATTCTGAATTATGAAGCTTATACCGTATTGGCGTCTCAAAAAGAAGACCTGGTGGATCCTAATCAGATCACCCAGGACACCATTGATAAACTGAAAGGAACTACGGGGCTCGAAAATCCCGTCTACTTCGGTCAGGCCAAAGGCAAAAACCTGATTATCATCCAGATGGAATCGCTGCAAAATTTCCTGATCAATCTGAAGATTGACGGCCAGGAAATCACGCCGAACCTGAACAAGCTGGCCAGCGAAAGCCTGTATTTTCCTCATTTTTATCAAATGGTCGGCCAAGGCAATACTTCCGACGCGGAATTTGTGGTGAATACTTCCTTTTATGTTCCGCCGAACGAAGCGGCCACGCAGAACTACCCGGATAAACAGCTTCCAAGCATGCCTAAGCTGCTCCAGCAGAACAACTACGACACGGCCACATTCCATACCAATATCGTGGAATTCTGGAACCGAGGCGAGCTGTACAAAGCTTTGGGCTGGAACCGGTATTATGACCAGAAGTTCTACGGCACGGATGATTCCGTATTTTTTGGACCTGTAGATGAAGTGTTGTATAAAAAGACTTTGCCTGAGCTGCAAAAGATGGACGCGGCTGACAAACCTTTCTACGCCCAGGTCATCTCCATGACCGCACATCATCCGTTTACCATTCCGCACGAGCTGGATAAAATCCAGCTGCCGGAGCGCTATCAGGATACGATGGTCGGCGATTACCTCCGCGCGCAGAACTACGCGGACTGGGCATTGGGCCAATTCATCCAGGGGCTGAAGGATTCCGGCATCTGGGACAACAGCGTGATCATGCTGTACGGCGACCACCAAGGCCTGCCGAAATACTCTCTGAGCAGCAAAGAAATGGATCTGATGAAGGAAATATACGGCCATGATTACGGCAATGTCGATATGATCAACATTCCTTTCATCGTCTCCGTACCAGGCGTAGAGCCTCAGGTCATCGACCATGTCGGCGGCGAGGTCGACATTTTGCCTACAGCGGCCAATCTGCTCGGCGTTTCCATGGACGGTCACATTCATTTCGGTCAGGACATCCTGAACCAGACATACAATCTTCTGCCTGAACGGTATTACCTGCCGTCCGGTTCCTTCTTGAACGACAAGGCGCTGTTTGTGCCCGGCGTTTGGTACAACGACGGCGATCAGCTGCCGCTTGCGGAGGACGGCGTCACCCAGGCGCTGACCACCGAAGACGAATACAACCGGGCGCTGAAGCTGCTCCAGCTTTCGGACAGCTATGTGAAACAGCTGCCGGACCGGACAGACAAATAGTCCGAATCTAAGGTTACGTTATTGCTTTCCTTATCAAATCGGTTTAACGCCCGGGGGCCGCGCAAGCGGTTGTACGGGCGTTTTCTTTTTTCACCGACATGTACGTTGGCTGCGATGCCAATTTAAGACTTTCTATACTTATATGTTGACTATCTATTTTTATTGTCTTAAAATCGATCATTATCACTTCAAGAACAAGGAGCTAAACCATTTTGAATAACCAAGCTTACCGCGTGTTGTTGTACTATAAATTCGTTCACATCGAAGATCCTGCCGCTTTTACGGCGGAACATCTGCAGTACTGCAAGGATCTGGGCCTGAAAGGCCGGATTCTGATCGCCTCCGAAGGCATTAACGGGACCGTTTCCGGAACCTGGGAACAAACCGAACAATATATGAGGGACCTGCGCAGCAATCCCTTGTTTGCGGATACCGTATTTAAAATCGACGAGATCGAAGGCCATGCCTTCAAAAAAATGTTCGTCCGCCACAAGCAGGAGCTTGTCACGTTCCGTTACGATAAACCGCTTGATCCGAATACGAAATTCGGCAAACGCCTTTCGCCTAAGGAATTTCACGAGCAGCTGCAGCAGGAGGACGTAGTTGTCATCGACGGACGCAACGATTACGAATACGAAATCGGACATTTCCGCGGCGCCATCCGTCCGGATGTCGAGTCTTTCCGCGAGTTTCCGGAATGGATCCGCGCCAATATGGGTCAGTTCAAGGATAAAAAGGTGCTCACCTACTGTACGGGCGGCATTCGCTGCGAGAAGCTGACTGGCTTTCTGATCGATGAAGGTTTCCAGGACGTCAACCAGCTTGAGGGCGGAATCGTAACCTACGGCAAAGATCCCGAGGTGCAGGGCCATTTGTTCGATGGAAAATGTTATGTCTTCGACGAGCGGATTTCCGTGCCGATCAACCGGACCGAAGAAGACGTCGTAATTGCGAAATGTTACCACTGCGGCAAAACGCATGACCGCTACATCAATTGTCCGACCTGCAACCTTCAGCATGTCTGCTGTGAAGAATGCGAGGATACCCATCATCGCTTCTGTTCTTCCGAATGCCGGGAGCATGCGCCTGCAGATTATATTTACGAGAAGACGGAGGTTTCTCTTTGAACAAAATGAAAGAACTGCCGACAAGGGAATATCTGCTCCATCTCCTGAAAACCCGCGGGCCGCTGACGGCCAAGGAAATGGCGGCCGAGCTTGGCATTACCGAAATGGCGGTCCGCCGCCATTTGGGCACGCTGGAGCGGGACGGCCTGATCGAGCCGCGCCTGCAAAGGCAGACCATGGGCCGGCCGACATCGGTTTACGCACTGACCGAACACGCCGACGGCCTGTTTCCGAAAACCTATCACAAGGTAGCTCTTGATCTCCTTGGGGAACTGGCGGAGGAAGCGGGCGAAGAGATGGTCGGTCGGCTGTTCGAGCGGCGGAAGCTGAAGCTGATGCGCAGCTACGAGCCGAAAATGACCGGCGAAGACCTGCGGGGCAAAGTCCGCCTCCTTGCCGACATGCAGAATGAAGGCGGGTACATGGCCGAATGCGAGGAATTGGATAACGGACAGTTTGTCCTCAAGGAATATAACTGTCCGATTTATCAGGTGGCCAATGTCTACAATCAGGCCTGCAGCTGCGAGCTGGAGCTCTTCCAAACGCTGCTGGGCACGGAGGTACAGCGGACCGAATGCCTGGCCAAAGGCGGCAGCTGCTGCACTTACGTGATTTCACAAGCCAAGCGGGAAAATAAAGATTCAGCCGGCTGAACCCAGGCCGGCCTTTTAAATCCCAACTTATGATACATAGTTGTTGACTAAGTTGGAAAACTTTTTTACAATGTCAGATGTAAGCAAGTTTTAAACCCATTTTGAGGAGGAATTTATAATGGCTCATCAATTGCCAGCTTTGCCTTACCCAGCTAACGCTCTCGAACCGCATATCGACGAAACAACGATGAACATCCACCACGACCGTCACCATAATACATACGTGACAAACCTGAACGCTGCTTTGGAAAGCGCTCCTGAGCTGCAAAGCAAATCCGTTGAAGAACTGATCGCTAACCTGGACGCTGTTCCTGAAAACATCCGCACTGCTGTCCGCAACAACGGCGGCGGTCATGCCAACCACTCCCTGTTCTGGGAAGTTATCGGACCAAACGGCGGCGGCGCTCCTAAAGGCAACGTGGCTGCAGCGATCGAAAGCGAGCTTGGCGGCTTCGAGAAATTCAAAGAAGACTTCGCCAAAGCAGCTACTACACGCTTCGGCAGCGGCTGGGCATGGTTGTCCGTAAAAGACGGAAAACTGGTCGTTTCCAGCACACCTAACCAAGACAGCCCAATTATGGAAGGCGCTACGCCGATCCTTGGCCTGGACGTTTGGGAGCATGCTTACTACCTGAACTATCAAAACAAACGCCCTGATTACATCGCCGCTTTCTGGAACGTAATCAACTGGGACGAAGTTGAGAAACGTTACAACGCTGCGAAGTAAGATCGCGGAGACTTAACCGAAAGAAGAAGTAACCCCTCTTCTTTCGGTCAGCGAAATCCCCCCTGAGAATTAGTTGGCAGCCCGATGGGTTGTTCCAGGCAAATTCTTAGGGGTATTTTTATATATCAAGCGTAACTTCGATTTGATCTGCAGCAAACTCATTTTGGGATTTATCATACTTATAAGTGACATGGACAGTGCAGATCAATTCAGGAATCATCGACTTTGACTACAACCCACCGGCTATCTCTACTGTCAACCTCTGCTTCTTTATACTAATTAACGTCACACTACCAAAGTAAAACTTATTTGTAAATTCATCATCCGGCTCATGTGCTTGTAGAAAATCACTATTTTTTTCTTAATTCGTATTATTCACCTTTATGCTTAGTACGAATTAGCAGTTCATTACTCTCGTTTTTTACTTCCGTTTCTATTCCTGCAGCTATTTCTTCAGCCTTATAGATCTCTGAAAGGTCATCTCCGTTTAATACATGAGCTTCGTTAGTATCTAGTTCAGTTCCCAGTCCAGTAATAAGAAGGATAATTGCTTCTTCTTTACCATCCCCTGTAAGATCGACATGGTATACGAGCGGGTCATAAGTTCTTGTGTATCATTCAAAATCGCTTTGTTCTTTGTAAATAGTATTAGACTTTAAAGCCAATCCTTGAATAACATCTCAAAAAAAATAGGGAAAGCGTTCACTCCCTATTAATACTATTTATATAATATCCCTTCTTAAATTACCAAAAATTAATATGAGTCAATACGCCTATTTTTCCTTTTTTTGTTGATAAATCCTATTTTTTTATTAATATGAAAAAAAGTTTTAATTCTATCTTTGTTGGCTTTCTCTCTTTTACTCCCTGGTGCTGCTTTGGCAGACCAAAACCCATCTGAAGGTGCTTCTAACGATGAACAAGTTGTAAGAGCCTTTGTTGTCACCGATGGAGCTTTGACAGAGATACCTGCTGAAGAATATACTAAAATTAAACAAGAAGCCCTTGATCAGGAAACTAAAAGAGCAAAAGAGCTGGCAAAACAAGCTATTCAGACTCTTGTTCAACCTTCTCCTGCTGCAGTAGGAGACCAAGAATTGGGTAGAGAATATAAATATAATCAGTCTGGTTATATTTATGCTACTCCAAGACCTACTTTGGAAAAACGGGTTTCAAGTGCTGTTTATAATTCTACTAACGCTTCTGTGAAAAGAACGATCAGCTTTACAGCATCTCAATCTGTTGTTACAAATTTCTCTATCACCGGAAATGTAGAGATAAAAAAAGCAGTTGACATCGGAATAACTGGTGGAGCATCTTGGTCTGACACTGTTACTAGTAGTGATTCCGTCGAACAAACAATCTCACCATTAAAGTACTCCTGGATGAATTTCTATCCAATAATGAATAACTCCTATGGTTATACTCAAGAAAGCATTGTCTATTACAATATTATTACTGGTTCAACTCATACTGAGCCAGGATTCAATAAATGGACTGATATTTTCATTGCTAGAAGAATCTCTGGAGATCTTCCTGACGGTGTTTATACAGTTGTTGAAAGTAGCTCACCACCGACAAACTAACTAAATTAGGAGGAATCAGCATTGAATAAAAGGGCAGTCGGTATAGTATTTATTACTCTAGGAGTCATTTCTTACATAGTTCGAGAAGTAGTGCATCATATTGATGCGTCCTTTTTCTTACTCGTAGGAAAAAATCCTAGTAATAAAGCTTTCGAGACAGCATTAGAATGGACAGAACCGCCTTATTCAATGTTTATTGTCTATTCATGTTTAATTATTGGTTTTGTTTATTTAGTTTGGGAAGAGTTCTTCACCAATAAAAAGAAATAATAGTAAAAGCGGGCGTACATAACGCTCGCCAGGCTGTCGAGAAACCCCCTGTTTTTGCAGGGGGTTTAAAATCGCGATCCCCAGATCGATTCAAATCAATTTTGGTTTAAAAAATGAATCTCTTGTCGAAAAATCCTTTGGACGTTCTCAGCACTCTGAGACTCCCTCTCAGGAGCCTTTATTTAACGTCCATTGTTCCCTAAGTAGAGCATCTTGAGAAGTGCTTCGTCTATCGGAAAGATGCTCTTGCCCTTGGTTACTTTGCGCAACGGCCGGTGTTAACTCTCAATCATGTTCGTGGTGTAGATCCTTGCGGATTTCGGGCGGATATGTGAAGAATGAGCAGTTCTCTCCAGTTGTTTTCTCCATCAGCACATAATAAGCGGATAATTACCGCCCCAGACTCCTTCGAAACGGTCTAATTCTACCAGAGTTGCCCTTCCGTTGCCGCTTGTAAGATAGGCTTCAGATCCACCATAACTTTCGTGAGATCCATGTAGGAGAGGTAACGAGTCGAATTTCGGTTCTGGTAAAGGAATGTACTCTGGCCTGCTTGACCTTGAAATAGAATAGCATCCAGGAATACGACAGTGTACACGCCTTGAAGTAGGCGATTCTGCCACTCCTTGATGAGCGCACGATCTTGTTCGTCACATTAAACATCGTCGTCTGCAACACCTCGATACCGTACAGATAATTCATGTGATCTTTAATATCCCGCGTGCCGACACCCTTCACGTTCATCACAATGATCTAGTCTTCGATGTCTTTCACGTTAGATGGGTGCTTTTTGACGATAGTGCTTTCCGTTATACACTTTTAGAAGATAAACCATCCAAGCCGCTTGACCAGCTATTTGTGAGGACGAAAGCTCTCCTGCGCAAAGGCTCGGTCAATCGCGTTTAGTAGGACGCGATCCGGGTCACACTTGTATTCCCAGAACATGATTCCGCCCAGCCCCTGCTCTTTGATGTATTGGCATTTGCAGGCGATCGACTGCTCGTCGTCATAAGTAATAAACGTGCTGCCGTCAAAAAGATAAGGCGCTTTGGCTTCGTCATCCCAATAACGTTTGTAGCCGTCCTTGCCCATATATTTGGCGGCCAGCTCGCCGTAATCAGGCCCATACCCGCCGGACCCGGCAGTCATCTGGTAGAGGCCCTGATTATGGTTCGGGACCTTCTTCCACATGCGGGAATAAAAAGCCGCGCCCAGCAGCAGCTTCTCCTTCGGTACTCCGGCCCGGATAAACATTTGCGCCGAAGCATGGGCGCTGATCCGGAACAAATCCCCCGTTCCCGTATACAGATTGGTATGATGCCCGGTTAACGTCTGGAAGCCGCCGCGCATGTCGTAGGTCATCAGCTGCACATAATCCAGGTACTGCTGCGCCTGATCCATTTCGGTGCCGTCCAGGTAATATTGGTCGGCACCGGCCGCGATCGTAAGCAGGTAATGGCGGCCGTCTTTGGCGCCTGCCGCGTCCAAAGCTTCGCGGATGGCGGCGAGCAGCAGCGTGAAGTTGGTTTTGTCCGCCGGACTGGACGCAATCCCTGCTTCCGAATAGCAGGGATATTCCCAGTCCAGGTCAATCCCGTCGATGGCGTAATCCGTCAAGACTTTGACGGCGGATGCGGCCATCCGCAGCCGGCCTTCCGGCGTTGAGGCGGCTTCGGAGAACCCGCCGGCGCTCCAACCTCCGACGGACAGCAGGACCGTAAGGTCCGGGTTCATCCGTTTGATCCCGGACAGCAGCTCAAGGCTGATCAGATGCCCGGTTTGGATTTCATCGTTGTTGACATGGCCAAACGCGATATTTAAATGGGTCAGCTTCATGGCATCTTCCCGGGTTAACCCCGGCAAATCGCGGTCCCCGACATAACCGACTACCCGGTAAGGTTTAGGTTGTGCCGTTTCCCTTTTGGCCAATTCCGGCTGTCTGAATGACTCTTTCTGTTCCGGCTGATCAAATGATGCAGGCTCCATGCTTAGGATCACCTTCCCTTAATTAGATTGAACGTCTGTCAGAGTGCCAAGCGCTTCTTTGCCGCTGCCGGGTTTGTATCCCGATTCCTGATACCGGATGCGGCACTCGCGGTCCAGCACGTACAAATAAGGGTATCCCGACCCGCCGAGCGGAACTGCCTTGGCAAAAGCCTGCAGGCTTTCGTCCGCCGGGTCCAGCACGAAGCCAGCGATGGAAGGAAGCCCCGGATGGGCGGCCTGCAGCTCCGCTAACGCCGCCTTATCCGCGCCGCCCGTTACGAACAGAAGCGGAGCGCCGGCCGCATCAAATGCCTCCGCCAGCTCGGCCGATTCCCGCAGCAGATGTTTGGACGGCTCGCGGGACGGATCCAGAAAGGCGACCACGGCGCCTTTGTCCGCAGCCCGCTCTCCAAGCCGGATTGTGCCGGCCCCTTCATTACCGGCCGTAAATACGGCTGCCGGATCGACCTGTCCCAGCACCGGAATGGCCTGCTCCGGCTGGTGGAAGGTAATCGGCACCGTCATTTCCTTACCAGGCTGCACCTCAAAATAGGCCAGCCGGCCGTAGACCGTGCCTTCCTTAAGCCGGATGCCTGTTGTAAGCCGGTACTCGCCGGCTTCAACCTCCAGCGGCTCGGCGAAGAAATCTTTTTTGGCATGCGGGTAAATCAAAGTTTTATAGATTCCGTTCTCCAGTCTGGCTAACGTAAAGTTTTCATTGTAGGAGGCCTCCGGGCCGGACTCGCCCGTAAACCGCAAAATGCCGGTCTTGCGGCGGGTTGCCTGCTTGGAGCCGGCTATCGTCCGTGGATGACCTTCAAATTCGGCGGCCTGCCAGACGCTTTCATCCTTATACTGAGGGTACAGCTCGCTGGGGTGCAGCCTTGCCGGGATGCCCAGACTGCGGCAGACCGCCACGAAACAAAGATCGATGGAAACGGAGTCGCCTTTCTTCAAGGCGAAGGTTCCGCCTGGCGCGGCTTTCCCGCGCAGATGGGTCAAATCGTCCCGAATCTCCCATTCCTGATTGAAGAACTCTACCAAACGGGAAGGATCTCCGCGGAATTCTGCGGCTTCCTCTGCCGTAAATGCAGATTGGATCGCCTTACGGTAAGGGGTGAGCATTTCATGAGAAACTCTTGGCCGCAAAATATACCGGCTGAAGATTTCATCATCCTGCTCGCCGAGCAGCCCCAGGGCTCCTTCCAGATGATCCTCCAGCACTTCTCTGCCGATATCGATCAAATCCTTGTCATTCAGCACTTCCAGCAGCTTAAGCGCCCATTCGCCATGTTTGGGCGACTGCTCTTTAAGGAAAGCAGCGATGTCATGCGAATTGCCGCGCGCTTTTTCCAATACGGCCCACACGCGGTCTTCAGGCAGCTTAAGCCCGCGCGCCAATTCTTCCGCTTCCGTTTTGTTCATAAAAGAGGCTTCATAAGCCGCGCGCAGGGCAGCTCCTTCCGCAACCCGAGCGGCATGGCGCTCCAGCGCCTCCTCCGTAAGGGGAGCAAGCTCAGGATCCGGAATTTCCGGCGGCGGCACCATGACAAAATCCTCGCCGTCCTGCGGCTGCCCGGTTTGACTCAGCACGATCTCCAAATGCTCGGCCTCCGGGGCGGTAATTTTGCATTGCCCCCAATGCTGCTCATAAACGGCCCGAACAAACAGCTCCCCGTAGCCCGTTTTGAAGCTGGCCTCTCCCTGGGTATCCGTCTCCAGCTGCGCCAGCGGGTACAGCTCGGCATAGTTGTACAGCAGGAACTGTACGGTCGCCCCTGAAACCGCCGCTCCGTCGCTGTCCCTGACGTTGACCGTGATCGTGCGGGCAGGCGCGTAGTTGTCCAGCAGGTTGATTTCCGTATGCCACTTGTCGGAATACGTGATATCCTCCGGCCCGGCATATTGCGCGGGCACGCGGGAGTGCACCAGCATCGCCCTCCGCGCCGGGCCGCTGAACCAGCCTTGATCCAGCCGCGCCTCCGGTTCGCAGGCGCCGATATAATGCCACTGCCCATCGGCCCAGGCTTCGACCCAGGCGTGATTATCGTCGCAGTGGGCCCAGCGCGGCGTGTAGCACTGGCGCGCCGGAATCCCGATGCTGCGCAGCGCGGACACGCAAAGCGTGGACTCCTCCCCGCAGCGCCCTCTGGCGCTGCGGATCATACCGATCGGCGAAAGCGTCCGGGGATCGCTGCCGATGTAAGTCGCTTTTTCATGGCACCAGTAATTGGCCTCCAGAATCGCTTCCTCCATGGTCAGTCCTTGAACGCGAGGACCCAGCTCTTCATGGATGACACCGCGGTAATCCTCGATATTTTCATTATTGACGCGGTAAGGCAGCACAAAATGCAGAAAAACGGAATCCGGAATCCGGCTTCCCCACTCCATTTGTCTGCGGGTTTCAAGCGCCTGCCGGACATGCGAAAGGAACAATTCCCCGCTGTAGTCCGCCATATCGTTTAACGGCATGTAGGCATACAAGAATTGCAGCGCAAACCGCTCCTCTGCCATCAGGGGCTCGTCGAATACGCCGAACAGCTCCTGCCGGCGTGCGGCGACGATCTCCAGCTTCTCCTTAAACCGCTGCTCCATGTTCAGCAGCTCCTGTTCGCTTAGCGAAAACACCGGGGTTTTCAGCTCCATGGGCTTCACTCACTCCCTCCACAATTTTCCATCTTCACCGATATAAAAAGTACCGGTTCCATCCGCCGAAGACGCGGACATCAGGAACGTCCGGGCTGTCGTTTCGATACGCGGCCGTATTTGCCGCACGTCCTCCAGGAAATCTCCGGCCAGTTCGTTTAGATCTTCCGAGAAAGCTCCTGTCTCCGCAAAATAATTACGCTGACGGTAATACAGACGTCTCAGCTTCCATTTGATATATTCGTCCTGCGGGATCTCAAAGCCTGCCGGTTCTTCGCCTTCCGCAAAAACCACATATCCCCAAAGCTCCGGATAATGCATGTTAATGAGGCCCTGCGGAGACCAGACCCAGTTATCCTCCGGGTAAGGTTTGCCCGTTTCCGGGTTTAATACCTTGACGTATTCGCCGCCCTTAACCTCTGTCCGCCACTCTACCCGCGAGAAGTTGGCACGCCAGAACTGTCCCGCTGCGGGCGGTTTTCCCTCGGATGCGCATTCTTTCAGCGCCGACCACGGCATGGCAACCTCCACGCTCCACATCCGGCTAACCGCTTCCGGCTTATTCAATTCGCCATCAATATAAACGGCGGTCTGCAGGCCCTGAATATCCCAGCCGTTGACCGGCGGTCCGCCGTCCCGGTAAGGTTTGATGAGAAGCAGATCCCACAGCATTTTTACCCGCGTCTGTTTGACCGGTTTGGGCTGTTGGTCTCCTTCAATATCGACAAAGTCCTCCGTCCATTCGGCTCCCGCCCAAAACGGCTTATCCAGCCGCCCATCCGGCACAAGCTTGCCGGGGGCTTTACGGCAGATATAATGCTTGGGAGCATAAATCAGATTGGGCTCCGGTACCCCGCTAAAATTCACTTGTTCTCCCCTCCGTTCCTGCTGGCTGTTCTGACGTCTAATCTTCTCTCGTTAACCAATCCGAAACACATGCGCAATCGCCGTTTCGCCGCTCCGGAGACCTTCCGGAAGCTCGACCTCAATCCCTTCCGCCGTCCGGGCAAAGGCCAGCTGCTCCGGTCCGCCGACCACATCGATGCGCTCCGCGTCTGTTTGCAGAGGAATCAGCAGCTTGCCTGGAACCCCCGATTGTTCATCCGCATAAAGATTAATGGCATAAACCGTTTCTCCCTTGCGGGTAAAACGAATATTCCCGGCCGAAAAAGGTTCGCAGACCCGCGTCCCGTAGATCGCCTCCCCGTTCACCTTCAACCAGGTTCCCAGCCCTTTCATGCCGGCGATGGCTCCTTTGGGCAGGCGTCCATCCGGCTGCGGGCCGACGTTAAGCGCCAGATTGCCTCCCTTGGACACGATTTCGACCAGGAGGTGCACCAGCTGGCGCGGCGTTTTGTATTTATCCTCGAAACCGAAGGAGAACGAGGTCCCCAAGGTGATGCAGCTTTCCCAAGGCACGTTCATCGGGCGCTCCGGCAGGGTTTGCTCCGGCGTAATCAGGTTTTCGTAAGGACCGCCTACGGTCCGGTCAGCCGTCAGCAGCCAGGGTTGAATCTCTCTTGCTTTCTCCACGACTTCGCCAAGGCGAATGTCTTGATCCCGGCGGGCGTTGACCCAGCCCGCATCCAGCCAAAGCACGTCGATCCGCCCATAGCGGGTCATCAGCTCCATAATTTGATCATGCGTAAACTGGACGAACTGCTCCCACAGCCAAGGATATTCCTTTGGATCGTAGGACGGACCGCGCCACATCTGGCGGCCTCTCTCCATGCCCGGCGCCCAGTAATAAGGCGTATGCCAATCGGCCTTGGAGAAATACGCCGAAATCGCCAAGCCTTTGGCCCGGAAGGCATCAAACAGCTGTTTGCAGATGTCCGCATATTTATGGGTATGGAACGGGCACTCCGGCCCCGTAATCCGGTAGTCGGTCGTATGGGTATCCCACATGCAGAACCCGTCATGGTGTTTGGTCGTAAAGGTCAAATATTTAAAACCGCTGTCGGCCGCCAGCTCCGCCCATTGCTCGGGCTGGAAGCGGATCGGATTAAACGTTTTATTCAGCGCAAAATATTCGCGTTTCAGCTCTTCACCGTCTACGCCCCAGTCAATGTCATGCCGGGCCCAGTCCGCGTCTCCGTCGCTAAGCGCCCACGATTCAACCAGTCCAAGCTGGGAATAAGGCCCCCAGTGCATCATCAGGCCGAGCTTCTGATCTTGGAACCATTCGAGACGCTCCAGCAGGATCGGATCTTCGGGTTTGACCCAGTCGCGTTCGCTGCTGTAGTTGTGTACGCCCTCTTCAACCACCGGTTCCTCTGGAAGCAAGGTCTCCTCCTGCACACCTGCTCCAGATTCCGTCGTTTTTAGATCGCTCATGATTTTCCTCCTAGATTAAAGTTAAACCGCGCATGGAGCACGTCCTTCCGAACCGCTCCGATGTCGAATGTTTTTGTGGCCGCTGTTGTTCCCGGATTTCTTGAAATATTTTCAGAAGGTAGAAAACCTATCACAAAGGCGACCACTGCCGTTTCTTCGGAATTCTTTTACTTCCTTGCCAACATTTCTTTAGCATACTTATAAAGCCTTTTTTAGCCTATTCAAGCTCCAGCTCGATCACCGTATCGATATCCTCATCCGACTCCGCGCCGGGCAGGTGGATGAAGGCGCCGCCCTGAATGTCAGAATACTGCTCCGCCATCCACGGGACGCTGACCTGAAGCTCCGAGCCGTCGGCCAGCAGGCGCGCCCGTTTGATCCGGTCCTTGAGGCCGGCAAAATAGATCGGGCCGATGCCCCGGTCAAAGACGTGGGCGTAAAGCCGGCTGCCCCGCTGCGTATACCTGCCCCATTCCGGCTTGGGAAGATCGGCGGCGGAGCAGCCGTAAATGCTGTCCCCGCTGTGCTTCATCCAGCGGCCAACCTTCTCCAGCACCTCAAGAGAAGCTGCCGGAATTTCGCCTTTCGCATCAGGGCCGACATTAAGCAGGAGATTGCCATTTTTGCTGACGCATTCGACCAGCGCCCGCACGACCTGTCTGGCTGATTTGGTGTGAGGGTCACCGGCATGATAACCCCAGTTATCGTTAAGGGTAATGCAGGCCTCCCAAGGAAGCGGCTCCCCGAGCCCGTTCACCACACCGCCGGGCGGAACAATTTGCTCCGGCGAATAGAAATCGCCGGCATAGATTTCGGGCTCCGCGGCTTTGATATGACCGCCGAGCCGGTTGTCGATCAGGATGTCCGGCTGAAGACTGCGGATCATTTGCACCAGTTCGGTTGCTTTCCACTTTTCCCCGGTCATTTCGTCGTAAGAGAAATCAAACCACATGATGTCTATTTTCCCGTAGCCCGTCAGCAGTTCGCGGACTTGACCATGCATATATTCAAGATAACGTTCAAACCGGTGATCCTTATCCTTGTAAGCCTCATTGCTTCGCATCGGGTGAATGCGGTCGCCGTATGCCGGATAATCCTCGTGGTGCCAGTCGATCAGCGAATAATAGAAACCGATGCCTATGCCCTCGGCCCGGAATGCCTCCACGAACTCCCGCACCAGATCGCGTCCGGCAGGCGTATTCGTCGCTTTATAATCGGTCAGCTGACTGTCGAACAGGCAGAAGCCGTCGTGATGTTTGGTAGTCAGGATCGCGTATTTCTGGCCGGCCGCTTTCGCTGCCTTCGCCCATTCCTTGGGGTTATAGCGAACCGGATTAAATTCTTCGAAATAAGGCTGATACTGCTCGTTGCTGATCCGCTCATGGCTTCTGACCCACTCGCCCCTCGCAGGGATGGCGTATAACCCCCAATGAATAAACATGCCGAAGCGGTCCTGTCTGAACCGGGCCGTACGGGTCCAGCTTTCGTCCACGGTCATTCACCTCGTTAATGAAAAAGGGGGGATCTCCCCCTCCTTCGCTAAAATTGGAATTTTGTTTGTGAAATGCTTTTACTTATTGCTGTTCCAGCGGTCATACGCGGTCTGGTAAACCTCGCGAACCCGGTCGCCGCCCATCTTCTTCAGCTGGCTCACGTATTTATCCCAGTTGGACAACGGCTCCTGTCCGGTTACAAACTTCGCTTCCATCTGCGTCACATAGGTTTCCAGGTCGGACAACAGGGCGGAAACCTCGGTTTGTTCATCGTTCGTCAGATAAACGTTCGGGAACGGAACTTTGCCGATCGGCACGAGTTTCTCCTGGTTCTCCTTATTGATCCAGTCGTCGAAGTCCGATCTCAGACCGTTGGTCATCTCCGGCAGGTTAACACCCGGCGTCAGGATGCCAAAGTTCGGCGTGATCGTGCCGCGATATTCCTCGCGGTCGCCGCCGCCCGGCACAGGCAGCCATTCTTTTTCATGCGTGGCTTCATCCTTGTATTTCCAAAGCGTGCCTTCAGGTCCTTGCGTCCAGAGCGTCGCGCCTTCGTAGCTGTATTGATAATCGATCCAGCGCATCGTAGCTTCCGGATTTTTGTCGCTTTTCGTAATGGCAAAAGTACCGTTTGCAGACATGCCTGGATGCAGGCCGTATACCGGCGTTCCGGCGATTTCGCTGCTGACCGGCGTCATCATCGGGTTATCCGAGCTTGGTTCCCCGCCCAAAGTGAAATAAGGGAAATAATCGTTGAAGAGCAGCACTTGATTGTTTTTGCCTTTGGCTTTCTTCTGATCGTCGGTTTGGGAGAAGGTTTCATGATCCAGCAGGTTTTCGTTCCACAAACGATTCATGAAGGTCAGATACCCCTTATAACCTTCCTCCTGCGGGGAATAGTGCACTTCGCCATCCTTATCGGCATAAATCTCCGTGTCGTACATGCCCCAGAAGCCGAAGAAATACATGCGCAGGTCGTCGAGCTTGACGGAGGTCAGCGGAATTTCGTCCGCTTTGCCGTTGCCGTTCGGATCTTCTTCTTTGGCGCGTTTCAGGAGCGTGTACAGCTCTTCCGTCGTTTTTGGCAGTTCGGTTACGCCGAGGGCTTTCAGGAATTTGCCGTTATACCACATCGGGCTGCGGTACCAGACCGCGGCGGTGTCAATGTAAGGCAGCGCATAGATATGCCCGTCGGTGGTCGTAATATTCTTGCGGATGTTCGGATTCTCATCGAGGATTTTCTTCAGGTTCGGCGCATAGTTGTCGATCAGATCCTCGAGCGGAATCAGGACGCCCTGGCTGCCGTAAGTCACCTGCTCCGCCGGAGTGATATCGGCCGCATAAAGCATGTCCGGCAGGTCGCCGCTGGCAAATACGAGGTTCTTTTTCGTTGCAAAGCTGTCAATCGGAGCGGTCTGGAACTGGACTTTAATGTTCGAAAGCTTCTCCATTTCCTGAACGACCGGCATAGTGCTCCAGTCGGCCATTCCCGAATCCGGGGCAAGCATAGTCAAAGTAATCGGCTTGTCGACAATCGGAAAACCGTCTTTCTTCACGCCGCTGTCGGCGTTCGATGAACCCGTTCCCGCAGCGCTGCCATTGCTGCTTCCGCTGTCTGCCGTCTTGTTTGACGAGCCGCAGGCGGAAAGCAGGGAAATCAACAGGATGAAACTTAAAACGAGAGCCCCTTTTTGTTGCAGCTTTTGCATAAAATGTACCTCCTATTTGTTTGTTTATATGGCCAAATCAGCCCTTGACGGAGCCGATCATGACGCCTTGCACAAAATAACGCTGCAGGAACGGATACACAATGATGACCGGAAGCGTCGACACGATGATGACCGCGTATTTGACGAGTGCCGCCACCTCAGCTTTATTGTTGAGCGCCGATGCCGTCGAGGCGTTTAGGGCGCCGGATTCGGCCGACATCTCCTGCAGCACCAGAATCTGGCGCAGGACAAGCTGCAGCGGGTATTTGTCGTGGTCGTTCAAATAAATCATCGCCGAGAAGTAGTTGTTCCAGTGACCGACCCCAAAGAATAAGGCCATAACGGCAATAATGGAGCTGGATAACGGCAGGATGATCCGGAAGAACAGCCGGAAATTGCTGCAGCCGTCGATCTCCGCAGCCTCCTGCAGTTCTTTTGGAATCGCGCTCTGAAAAAAGGTGCGGCAGACGATGAGGTTCCAGACGGAGGTAGCTCCCGGCAGGATCAACGCCCACATGCTGTTGACGAGTCCTAAATTTTTCACGAGCAGGTAGGTCGGCACCAGTCCCCCGCCAAAAAACATCGTGACCATAAACACGGCCATAAAGAAGTTACGGCCGACAAAATCTTTCCGGGCCAGCGCATAAGCCGCCGGGATGGTGACGGCCAGATTGACCAGCGTGCCTACCAAGGTATACAAAATCGTATTGCC
The DNA here is from genome assembly GCF_058267595.1 of Paenibacillus mobilis. Classification (NCBI taxonomy): domain Bacteria; kingdom Bacillati; phylum Bacillota; class Bacilli; order Caryophanales; family Paenibacillaceae; genus Paenibacillus; species Paenibacillus mobilis. The sequence goes on along the minus strand of NZ_JBZCMS010000008.1, from coordinate 129,175 downwards.
GTAGCCGACCCAGATTTGCGTGTCCCTAAAAACCCGCTGATAACCTTCAAAGGTCAGCCCTTTCGGCCACAGCCACATTTCCCCAGAGGATACGTAGCTCGGATTGCTCACTGAAGCGCTGATAATGTAAATGACGGGGTAAGCCACTACCACAAAAGCAATGGCGAGAAAAATATAATTGCAGGTCAGGAAAAAGCGGTCCCGTTTCGTCTCTTTGATTGCTGATATCACCTGCGGCCACTCCCTTCTACCATAAGCTGTTTTCGCTGGTCCGCCGTACAATCTGGTTCACCAGAATGAGCAGAATCGCGTTCACGACCGAGTTGAACAAACCCACCGCCGTGGAGAAACTGTATTGGGCATCCAGCAGGCCCGAACGATAGACGAAGGTTGAGATCACGTCCGAGGAATCCATGTTCAGCGGATTTTGCAGCAGCAGGATTTTCTCGAAGCCGACGCCGAGCAGGCTGCCCATGTTCAAGATCAGCAGGATCGTAATCGTCGGGATGATGGCGGGAATATTGATATGGCGGATCCGCTGGAACCGCGTAGCCCCGTCCAGGATCGCCGCTTCGTGCAGGCCCGGATCAACGCTGGTTAAAGCCGCAAGATAGATAATCGTCCCCCATCCGGCGCTCTGCCAGACATCCGAAAGGACATACATCGTTTTAAACCATCTTGGATCGGTCAGAAAGTCCGGAGCCGTAAAGCCAAAGGCTTCAATAATATGAACAATCATGCCCGAAGAAGGCGACAGGAACGTAATGATCATGCCCGCCATGACGACCATGGAGATAAAGTGCGGGGCGTAAGTTACGGTCTGCACCGTACGTTTGAAGAGCCCGTCTTTCACTTCATTAAAAGCAAGCGCCAGGATGATCGGAATCGGAAACCCTACCGCCAGGCCGTACAGGCTGATGCTCAGCGTATTCCATAACAGATCCCAGAAATAATAGGAATTAAAGAAGCGGACGAAATGATCGAAGCCGACCCAGGGGCTCCCCCAAACGCCGTTTACGGGGATGAAGTTTTTAAAAGCGATTTGAATCCCGTACATTGGAAAATAACTGAAAATGACGATGCTCAAAAAGGCCGGAGCGATAAACACGTACAGCTGCCAATTTCGCAGGATGTTCCGCCAGGTTTTATTCCTTGCTTTCGTCGTCCGGATCATTGGAGCCTCTAATGCGATTTGTGCGTTCTCCTCCATCATCCCACTCCTTTCCTCGATGGCTATACAAAATGAACGCGTACACCGCCGGAATTTGTTCCGGCCGCCGATTGTCCATTTTATATAGTTTAATGCCCCCGGCTCCGTGTGTCAGGTTGCCTAACATTCAATCCTTCCACTTAGATTAGTTAAGCTTGGATTTGTCATGCCTGTGTTAACCGGGTGTAAATCGAAGTCTATAGAACCGGTCCCGTTTCGTAAACATGTAGTTTTGGCTGGGATAACCAAAGCAGCTCCCTTTTTGACAGTTCCCATGTCATCAAATATTACCTATCCAGTTACGGCCCATCTGGCCGAATATGTATTTTTTGTGCTAAAATTTAAATGTAATCGCATACATAAAAGATGACACGTTCTTGCAGATGTAGGGTTCATGTTACCGTCATTTTCCGTTCCGGAAAAGCTATCATCAAAAATGACACATCCGCTGGGCCTCGCAAACCGTTTAAATTCCTTGCTTTATCCAGCAAACTCTATTACATTTTTATTTAAAAATAATGACAAGGGGAAATGGAAATGAAGCTGGGCTACTTCAAATCGCGTTTATTCCTAAAGTACATTTCGTCCTACTTGTTAATTCTGATGATTCCTCTCATTCTGCTGACGGTTATCATTTATAACAGCGCCGTTAACAATCTTCGCAATCAAATCGAGCAATCCCACCTGAATCAGCTGAACCAGACCAAATCCATCGTAGACAACCTGGTAAGTCAGCTCTCTGACATCGCCTCCCGGGTTTCCTATGATGAGCAGCTGACCCGCTACCAGGTGCACGATCCCTACTTTGGCCGTTACGCCATCAATACGCTTAAGAACTACAAATCCACCAGTCCGCTTATTAATGAAATGTTTCTGTATTTCCATAAAGACGACAGTATTTTTTCAACGGCAGGCATGTCGGGCCTCAGCGTGTTTACAGAAAAATTCACCTTTCGCAATTGGAAAAGCGATCAGGTCATTCAAGACTTAAATGAAGTTAAATTCCCTTCCGTACGTCCCGTCAACCTTGTTGGCAAAAACGGCTCCCTGAATCAGTCCATGCTGGCTTTCCTTGTCCCGATTACGCCGAACAGCCCGAACCCGCACGGCACCTTAATGTTTCTGATCAAGGAATCGGAGCTCACCGCCTTGATCAATTCCATCCTGGGCGACTACCAGGGCTCTTCTTTCATTTTCGATAATACCGGCCAGGTCCTTGCCGCCAATTACAACCATGAAGGCGCGCTGCCTGACGAGGATTTAAAGACGCTGACCACCTTGACGCCCGGCATACACAGCCTGAATATCAGCGGCCAGGCCAATTCCGTCGTGTCCGTCAAATCCGAGCGGAACGGCTGGCAGTTCGTTACGATGATGCAAAGCGCTCAATTTTTCAGCAATGTTCTGCACATCCGGAGCCTGATCGTCATGATCTTTTCCGCCGTGCTGATAACGGGTTCCATAGCCGCCCTGCTGCTGGCCCGGAAGCAGTATAACCCGATTTTCGATCTGGTCCAGTTCGCCAATTCCAAGTCCGGTTCTACGGCTCATGACAAGCCCGGAAGCAGGGAAAGCAGAAACGAATTGGAACGGATCCGCACCGCCCTGCATGAATACAGCTCAAAAGCCGATCTGCAGGAGCCTTACGCCCGAAACCACTTCCTGCTGATGCTGCTGAAATACGGCAGCCTGGAAAGCCTGCCTTCCGAATTGTCCAAATCCATCAACCTTCATTTTGAGGGTACCCGCCACTTCGTCATTGTTGCGGGACGCAGCGAACTGAGCGGACTGGACGAAACTTCCGCGGAACCGCCAAATTGGCAGGCCGTGATCAAAACCTTGTCCAAAACCGGCTTCAGGGAGCACGCCGCTTACGTACACAGCGTCGAGCTGCCCAAGCCGGATCAGATCGCGCTTATCGTCAGCTTTAATCCCCTGGAGGGACAAACCGAGCAGGAGCAAATGTGCGGAATTACCGGAAGCATTCAGCAGGTGATTGCGTCCACCTTCCATTTCCACTCCGTATTAGGGGTAGGAACCAGCTATTCCGGTCCGGCACAGCTTAACCAATCGTTTATCGAAGCCTGTTCAGCCTTTGATTCCCGGGTTTCCGCGGGCAGCGGCAGCGTAACCTTCTTTGAGGAGCTGTCCGAGTCGTCCAGCGAAGCCGGCTGGATTTCAAAAAATCTGCTGCTGAAATTGTCCCAAAGCTTAAAGCAGGGCAGCTATACCGTTGCCGTCCAAACGATCGACGAAGCGCTGAAAGACCTGCAGCAGGCCGGATTCTGCCTGAAGCTGGCCAGGTGCGTATATTTTGATATCGTGAATACCGTGATCAAAACCGGGCTTGAGCTGGGCGTTGGCAATATGGTCAGCGATATTCCGAGACAAGAGGCCTTCCAATCGGCCGAGGAGCTGAACCGCCAGCTGCAGGCTTTATGTTCGCGGATTTGCACCTGGGTCGAACAGAGCGAGAAAAAAGAAGAGCTTTCGCTTATGGATCAAATTGTCGGCTACATCGACAGCAATTATATGGATCATTCCTTGAGCCTCGAATTTATTTCCGGCAAATATTCGATTTCGGTGTCCCATTTCAGCCGCTCGTTCAAAGAGGCAGTCGGTACTAATTTTGTACAGTATATTTGGCAAAAAAGAATCGCGGCGGCCATCCACAAGCTGACCACCACGAATGAACCGCTCAAGGACATCATCCAAACCGTCGGTTATCAGGACACGCCTAACTTTATCCGCAAGTTCAAGAAGGAAACGGGCCATACCCCTGGCCAATACCGCAAGCTCTTTTCGGAAAAAGCTTGATCCGGCCGGGTTGGACGAGGCCGGGACATATGCTGCCGGCCGCCCAGCGGGTAAAAAATCCCCCTTAACAGGGCTATTTCAATTGGCCTTGTTAAGGGGGATTTCTTATTTTTTATAAAAGCCTCAAGTCTGAATCCGGCAGGTTATAGGTCTTTCCTTTGGAAACGCCAAATTCCAAGCAATAAAGCTGCCAGCGTATAAAACAGCGCGTACCATAGAAAAGCGGAGGAAGGGGCCATTCCAATGCCGAAGACGGATAAAAGACCTCCGCTGCTCGGATCAATGAACTCCTTCAGGGCGGAAATATTGTAGAGACGATTCATCATGCTCCGCTGCAATCCGTCGGCAGGTATAGCCAAAGAAAGCAGCCCAGAAATCGTCGTTAAGGAATGGCCGATCGTTGTCCCCAGCGCACCCAGTTGGGAGGAGACCTTGTCGATCATTCCGCCAAGCCAGCCTCCCCCGTACAGCATGGTCATGAAAACGCCGTTGCCGATCGCGGAAAGGTACCCGGAGCCGAGCATCGAAACCGATACCAACAGCGGAACGACGGAAGCAAACAGCAGATAGGAAACGACCAGCGAGGTCCAATCCCTCGGAACGGATGAATGCATCCCGGCAATGATCAGGATCGCCGTATACAGGATTAACGCATAGGCCAGGCCAAACGATACGTAGCCGAGCCATCTGCCGGCATACCAGCGCCATCTGGCAATCGGACGCGGGATCATCGCCTGCATGACGCCCTGCTCCGCTTCGCCGGAAATGACCGAAGAAGAACTGAATATGGCTAGGAAAGCTAAAACAAACGAGCCAAAAAAGAAACCCAGGCTGACGATAAACAGCCCCCGGCTGAATTTTTCAATCAGCTGCATATCCCCCTCTAACGCGGGATTCTGATCCATGCCTTCTCCGATGGCCGAAGCGATAAACCAGAAAGTAACCAGGAAGACGAGGGTCAAAATCAACGTAAGCAGCAGCACCCGTTTGCGCAGCAGCTCCTTCCAGGTCATCCGTAGAATCATGCTCATGCCTTTTCCCCCCTGTGGCTTTTGCCGGCAAGTTCGGCGACAAACCATTCCTCAAGCCGGGTTTTGGCGCGCGCGCTTTCGTACAGCGTCATGCCCTGTTCAATGACCAGGGCATGGAGCCAGCCGGCCTGCTCTTCACTCCGCAGCTCGGCTTCCAGCTCGGCCGTACCGTCCTGTTCCACTGAGGCAACCCGAACGGCAAAACCCGTTTCTTCGCGAAGCCAGTCCAGCATAGGCAGTGAGAATCCGCCTACCTTAAGCTTCCAGACCGGCCGCTGCCGAAGAACCTCTTCAACCCTGCCCTGCTGCAGAATCTCTCCGTTATTCAGCAGCGCGACACGACCGCATATGGACTCTACATCCTCCATAAGGTGGGAGTTCAGGAAGATCGTTTTGCCTTCCGCTTTCCATTCATGCAGCATCTGGCGGACTTCGCTCCGCCCGATCGGATCCATGGCGGAGGACGGCTCGTCCAGAAACAAAATTTTAGGGTCGCCAACCAGCGCGCAGGCCAGCCCCAGTCGCTGCTGCATGCCCTTGGAGTAATTTTTGACCCGGTCCCTCGACCGCAGACCGATGCCTACCTGGTCCAGCAGCCTGGATACTCTTTGATCCGCTTCCGCGCGGGATAATCCGCACAGCTTGGCATGAAGACGTACGACCTCTTCGCCGGTCAGCCATTCCTGATACCGGTAAAGCTCCGGCAGATAACCGATATACCGCCGGGCGGCCAGACTGCCGACTGGTTCGCCAAACAGGGAAGCCCGACCTTCCGTAGGGAAGATCAGGCCGACCAGCATCTTTACAAAGGTGCTTTTACCCGCGCCGTTGGGGCCGAGGAAGCCAAAGGCTTCCCCTTCCTGTACCGTGATGGAAACATCGCGGCACCCCCGGCCGTTATGAAATTGCTTCGTTAAACCTTCGGACTGTATGGCAATCACGCTTGGACCAACTCCTGCAGTTTTGTGCGGAACTGCTGCTCTACGTCCGCTTGAGTGCTATTGAAGTACACGCTGTAGTTATATAATACGCCGTCCTTCACCCAGGTAGCTTCAAGCTGTTTGGAATCCGGGTAATTAGTGGAGTTCAGCAGCACTTTGGTTTTCCCGACGGTGAGCTGCTCGGATTGAGACCCGTTTTGGGTAAACACCGGCAGCGGCATTTCGCCCGTAGTCAGAAGCTGGCTTTGCTGCAGGCTGCTTTTAAGCGGCTGCGGCAGCAGCGGGAATTGAATGACCGCATCCAGCGCATCCTGCATATCGGCCGTATCGTCGATAGAAACGGAAGGAGCCAGCATTTGCGATAAACTTCCGCCCACCTTCTCTTTGTCCAGCGGAATATCGTAATAAACGATCGGCGAAGCTTCCAGCTTAATCGTTTTGCCGTCCACGCTGGACGGGAACAGCTTGCTTGCGCCGAGCTGCTTCATCGCTTTATTGATCTCGTTTACGTTCAATTTCAAGCTCAGCTCGCTGCCAGGACTCACGTAAATATGCTGCTGTTTCCCTGTCAAAGACTCCGGAAGCACCGGAACGCCGGCCGCTTTGGCCGCCTCAGCAGCCGTCAGTTCACCCAGTTCCTTGCCGGTCTCCACCGTAAAGGTGCCGAAACGGTTGATTTCCTTATCCGAAATGCCTGACTGGAAGACAGAGTTAAACAGCTGCTGCATGTCTTTTTCGTTAACCTGCGTAACCTGCTCCATCCGGAATTGCCCGAGAATGGAGGCCAGCGCCTGATTGCCCGCAGGGGTGATGACCACTGCCGCCGCCACGGCTGCGGCAGCCGCCAAAGCCGTCCATTTGCGTGCTCTCCGGCTTCCGCGCATCCGGGATTTAGCCGCTGCCGGCCGTCCGGCAGGAGTTTCCTTCTCTTTTTCTTTCCCTGTCTCGGAAGCATCCTTTTCTTTCAAAGCCGAACCCTGAGCCTCGTTAAATTTCTCCTGCTGTGTATAAGCTTCGAATTCTGCCTTGATAGTCTGAAGTCCGCCTTGGCGGTCGGCTTGTTCCCAATAATCGCTGCGGGGCTCCTGCTCCAGCGCGTTCATAAGGCGCTGCCAGGCCGCATCCGTTTCCTGTTTAATTTGTACCTTTTCCATCTCTTCATGTTCTTTCGCCACTCTATTCATCCCCTTCGGCCTTTTATTTCATCGCAGTCCTTGCTGCACCGATTGCCCTTGCTCCAAATGGCCGGCTTCTCCGGCATGCTTGCGCAGGCGTTCTGTCGCCCTGGCCAGCAGCGTACCCACTACAGGGGGTCTGACGGAAAGCTCTTGAGCAATTTCCGCATAGCTGTAACCCGAATACCGCAGGAGCAGCGCTTTTCGGTCGCGATCCGGCAGCTGTTCAAGCCAACCGCGGACCTCTTCCTGATCCAGCTGCCGGATCAGCTCTTCCTCACCGGAAGGGCTGACCGAACCCTCGGTCTCCAGCAGCATCTCCTGCCGTTCCGTCAGCTTCCGCTGTCTGGCGGCATTGCCCATATAGTCATAAGCCAGCCGGGTCGCGACCCGGTGCAGCCATGCACCTGCCGAATCCAATTGATCCGGCGGCTGGCGGTACATTTTCAAAAACGTTTCCTGTGCCAAATCTTCCGCTATCGCCTTATCCCCCAGCAGGCCGGTCAGCTTGCGCAGCACCGCGGGGTAATGCTGGTAAAATAGTTGTTTGAATGTCGCCGATTCCGGAATCGTCAATGGTTCCAGCCTCCTTTCTTGCCGCAGCTGTATAGAAGACGGACGCCGCAAGAGAAATGTATCAGTTCTTAAAAGAAATTTTTTACCAGATAGGCAGAAATATTCCTGGGGTTCCCTGGACATGAGGGGTTAGACAAAAAACAGGACGCCGCCGGCGCCCCGTTTTATGTTCTGTTCGCATAACCTTTATTGTTTATTGAAGCCCGGCTTGGACCTGCTCCTGGACGGCCTGCGGATGTTCCTGCACCTTCAGCTGATGGTCCGCAAATTCCCGGTACAAGTCATGCACCTCATACAGCTGGGCATGGGTTCCCCGGCCGCTGATCCGGCCTTTTTCGATAAACAAAATATGGTCCGCATCCACGACGGTGGACAAGCGGTGCGCAATGACGAGCGTCGTGCGTCCCTGCATCAGATTGGACAAAGCCTCCTGCACGATCGATTCGGACTTGCTGTCCAGGCTTGAAGTCGCTTCGTCGAGCATCAGCAGATCCGGATCCCGCAAAATCGCCCGGGCAATGGCAATTCGCTGACGCTGGCCGCCGGACAGCTTGACGCCCCGTTCGCCTACCTCCGTCTCTATCCCGTCCGGAAATTCGCGGATAAAAATATCGGCATAAGCCATACGCAGCGCTTCCGCCAATTCCGCATCGGACACTTCCCGTTCCAGACCATAAAGCACGTTATCCCGGATCGAGCCGGCGATCAGCGGGCTTTCCTGGGACACATAACCGATCCGCCCCCGCCAGGAATGCAGCGAATAAGCCGATATCTCTTTCTCCCCCAGCTTCATCAACCCTTTAGTGGGCTTATAGAACCTTTCGAATAAGGAAAACAACGTCGTTTTGCCGCCGCCGCTTGGCCCGACTATGGCCGTTACTTTTCCGGGCTCCACCGTAAAAGAGATCCCCTCCAGCGTCGCTTCTCCGCTGCCCGGGTAAGAGAAACCCATCCCCTCAAGCACGATCGGCTCTTTAAGCTCCGCCAGCGCCGCACCGGTATAAATGTCTTCCTCCGGCGCTTCCAGCGTTTCCACAATCCGCTGAGTGGCGCCTTTGGCCTTTTGCAGCTGCGTAAAAAACTGCGTCACCTGCGTGACGGGAAAAATAATCTGGAACAAATAAAGAATAAAAGCAACCAGCGCCCCGGCGGTCATCTCGCCTTGAGTTACGCGCATGCCGCCGTAGCCGATAATGACCACAAGGATCAGCATGATTACAAACATCGTGAGCGGCGAAATGATCGCCTGCATTTTCCCTTCGGCTATGCCCAGCTTAAGCAGCCTGCCGATCCCCTTTGCCCCATTTTCATATTCGATCTTCTCGGCATTGGACGATTTGACCAGACGGATTTCGGACAACGCCTGATTCAGCGTGGTGGTGAAAGCCGCCGTTTCATCCTGCGTATCCTTGGAAATCAGGTACAACTTGCGGCCTACCGGCGCGATCACTCCCACGCACAGCGGCACCGCCACGAAGGTGATCAGCGTCATTTTCCAGTCCATGAACAGCAGAATGACAATCGCCCCGACCGCCGAAATTACGCCGTTTACGAAACCGGAAATATGCTCGGAAATGAGCATTCTCACCATTCCGGTATCATTGGTCATCCGCGAAATCGTATCGCCGGTGCGGTGTTCGTTATAATAAGGCAGCGAAAGCGACAGCAGCTTGGACCACAAACGTTCCCGGAGCCGGGAAACGACGGTTTGCCCGACATGGTTCAGCAAATAAATCGAAACCGCGCCGGAAACCGCCTGGGCGACAAAAGCCGACACCATCAGGATGACCGACAGCGGCGTGATGTTTCTCAAGGAAAATCCGTCCACCAGATCCTTTGTAAGCAGCGGCACAATCAGCCCGCCAATCGTGGAAATCAAAGATAAACCTAAAGCGATCGCCAATTTGGTTTTTGACGGCCGGGTATCCTGAATCAATCGAAAAAAACTTTTCCAGCTGTACATCTAATCTAATCTCCCCTTTTACCAATAAAAGACCTCAGGTCCAGACCGGAGGAACATGCATCAGAAATATAAGTCTACAAGCACTATATCTTGTTTATGTTAACTGAATATGAACCAGGAAAGCAAAATGAGCAGCGCCGCAACTTTCCACGTTCCCCGGCCGGATATATTCCTTTTTAGCTATCAAAAATTCAGATACCAAAAAGGCACCTCTCCCCCTCAAGGGAAAGATGCCTTCTTTTCCTTTATTCCGCCGAAAAAACAGCTCCCGGCCGTGCGGAACCGCCGCCCCCGGTCCAGCTCTTCCGGGTCGCCGCCTCGCGTTCCAGCTCCTGTTCCTTGATCCGGAGCCGTTTGCGCGCTCGCCAGCGGATAAACGAAATCACTCCGCGTGTATATTCATCGGCTATCATGCAGCTGTAAATCGCCGTAATGCCCCAGGCGGCAGACACGCCCAGCAGGTAAGAACCGCCCACGGCTACCGTCCACATGACGATCAGGGAAATCGTCATCGTAAACCGGGCATCGCCCACCGCATTCAGCGAGTTGCCAAGCGCCATGTTGAGCATTTTCCCCGGCTGCAGCAGCACGTTCATCCACAATAAGGACTCCGCAATCTTCAGAATCGCCTCATCGTACGTAAACAGCCCAAGCAGGCTGCGGCCGCACAAAAGCAGGATCAGCGCGTTCAGCGTTACGAGCGGAAGACCAACGGCCAGCGCTTTATAGGAAGCCTTGTAGGCTTCTTTGGTTTTGCCTCCGCCAAAAAGATGGGCCACTTGGATTTGCACCGCCAGGGCAACCGAGAAACCAAGCAAAAAACAAAACGATTCCAGCGTATTCATATAAGTCCGCGCCGCCAAATCTTTGGCGCCGAGAATGGCGAGGAAAGAAAAGATGACCAGCTGGGAGAAAAACCAGCTTGCCGAGTTGACGCCCAGCGGCCAGCCGATGTCCATGATCTCTTTAAAGAGCTTGCGGCTGAACAGCCTTAAGTCTTTAAAGGAAATTTTCCGGCAGAACGCGTTCAGGAAAATCATAAACAGCACGATGCAGGCCAGCGTCCGGCTCGTCACGGTTGAAATGCCTACCCCGGCCAGACCGATATCCGGGAACCCTAATTTGCCGAAGATGAAGCAATAGTTGAGCCCGATATGCACCAGGTTCATGCCGACTGCGATCAGCATCGGCGCTTTGGTATTGCCCGTGCTGCGGATTTCAGTGCCCAGCACCGCTATCAGCGCCGTCAGGACCATCCCCCCTCCGACGATGGAGATATAGGTTTTGCCCAGGGACATGAGTTCGTCCGGAAGCTGCAAAATCCGTGCAATCGGTCCCGGAAAAGCGATCAGCACAAGACTAAGCACCACGCCGATCAAAGCGGTAACCTTTAAACCGATTATGCCGACCGACCGGGCCTCTTCTTCTTTGGCCGAGCCGATTTTCTGGGCGATCAGGATCCCCGCCCCGCTGGCCACCGTCACAAACAAAGTGGTCAGCGCATTAAACAGCTGATTGGAGAAGCCGACCACGGCTACGGCATCGTCCGACAAGTGGCTGACCATCAGCGTATCGACAGCGCCGAGCAGAAACTGCAGGAACTGTTCGATAAAGATAGGCCAGGCGAGCATCCATAAAGAGAATTTATGGGACGATTCTTTTTTCAACATTAAAACCTCCCGAAGGGAAAAAAACGGAACAGAACCGTTTCTTTTTCTCATTTTTGTCTGAAACAAATTATAGATGGTATACTGAATCGGTACTATCACTTTTACAACCGAAAATTTCATTATTCAAACCATATATCCCCTTGGGGAAGGAAGGTCTTTTTTATGCTTATGCTGGAGTTTACGGTTCCGCCGCTCCCCCATTTCATCGCCTGCGATTATGGACGCCTGCCCATAGGCTCACGCCATGTCAGCAGAAGGAATACGGGTATCTTTGACCTGCTGTTCGTGAAAAGCGGCTGTATTTATATCGGCGAGGAAGGCCGGGATTATGAGGTGTCTGCGGGCGACTGCTTCATTCTGACGCCGGACCGCTACCACTATTCGACGGCTGAATGCCGGGAGGACACCTTTTATTTCTGGCTTCATTTTCAAACGACCGGTCCTTGGGCCCTGCTGGAGCAGCCTTCGGAATACCGTCTGGAGCATACCGTACCCGAAGCGCCTGTTTTTCTGCCGACCTATACGACAACCCCCTTTACCCAGCTGCTTCCGCAGTTCGTGCATCTGCCGCAGCCCGGCAAATTCAGCGATGTGCTCGAAGAATTGACCCTGCTCGGCAAATCGCTGCATTTATCCGGCAGCCGATTCAAACAGCAGCTGTTGTTTCAGGAGGTGCTGCGCCAGCTCGCCGACTTCGGAGCAAGCGAACCTCCGTCCGCGCAAATCGTTTGCGCCGAAAGGGCGGCCGCTTACCTGCGCGAGCATTACCGGGACGAAGTGACCGCCAAGGCGCTTGGCGAAAGCATTAATTTTCATCCGGTGTACATCGCCCGCTGCATGCAAAAGGTGTTCGGCTGCTCGCCGGCCGCTTATCTCGTGCGCTACCGGGTGGAGCGCTCCAAGCTGCTGCTGCAGCAAACCGATTTGTCCATCGCCCGGATTGCCGAAGAGGTCGGCTTTAACCAGGCCGCTTATTTTACGTCCTGTTTCGTGAAATATGAAGGGGTATCACCGCGGAAATACCGGCAGCGGTTTGCCTTTTGAAAATTGTACTGCTCTCCTGTATTCTTTCTGAAAAAAACGCGAAAATTGTCGCAAAAACCGGCCGTTTTTGGAAACTTTAAGTCGGAACGTTTCGTATTAAATACTAGAAAAGGGCAAGCCCGGCTTGCCCTTTTGCTGACGTTTTAATTAGGAAAGGAGTGCCCTGATGCGCATGAACAAGGCCAAAGCGATCGTCGTCCGTTTCCTGCTCGCCGCAACTCTTCTTCTATCCGGTATTGTCACCTTAACTTTTCATGCCCCTGCCGCGCACGCTAATTTTATTAACGATATAAATAACGGGATCAAAAGCTTTTCCGAAGTGCCTGTAGAAATCAACCGCCTTCAGGAAAACTACGATAGCGCTGCCCAGCAGCTGCAGGATACGCAGAGCAGCCTGGAAAGCTACCGCCAGCAAAGCGAGGACCTGGCCGCTCAAAATGAGCAGCTTTCGGCGCAAAACACCCAGCTTGCCGAAACCGTACAGTCGCTGCAGGAAATCAATGCCGCCAGGGAAGCTACTTCCCATAAGCTGCGGATCATGCTGTACACGGCCATCGGGCTGTTTATCGGCTATTTTGCGCTGAAACGTATCGTACGTCTGATGCTTCGCAAATAATTGTGTTAAGGAGGACAAGCCTTGGATATCCGGTTTGAAACGGGAACGCCGCAGGCTTTAGGCGAAGCCGCCACCTTCCGCCTGAGCGAAGGCGAAACCGCCCATGTGCTGCATCCGAGCCAGATCATCGCTTATCGCGGCGCTTCCGCCCTTCGGGTGGACAGGCTGATGGACGTCAAAGGCATGTACCGGAAAAACAAGCTGATCCGGGCCGATCTCAGCGGGCCCTGCGAGTTTATCGCCGCCCTGCCGCCCGGTTACAGCCTGAAACCCGTGGACTTAGAAGCGGGCAGCGATCTTCTGTACGACTATAAACATCTCTTTTATTACACGGAAGGGGTGACCATGCAGAGCCGGATCCTGAACGTCAAAAACATGCTGATCACCCGGGACGCCATCAAAATGAAATTTTCCGGCAACGGGCAGATCGGCCTGCTGACCGAAGGGCATGTCGTCGAAGCCGTCCTTCATCCTTCCGAGCCGCTTTACGTGCAAGCAAGCAGCGTGATCGCATACCCGGAGAACGCGCGGATGGAGCTTGCCGTTTACGGCAACCATCTTGCCAGCCAGCATATGAGCTACCATTGGAAAATGACCGGCCTCGGCTCCGTGCTGCTGCAGGCCGGACGCGAAAGTGGCAAGCTGGAGGAAAATCTGCAAAACGACGGTTTGTTCAAGCGGATATTGCGAGAAGTTATTCCGTTCGGAGGCGTGTTTATAAAATAAGAAAAAGCCCAGCCGGAGCGGCTGGGTTTTTCTACAGTCGTTATTACAGTTGGTTTAAGGTTCTTGCAGCGGTTTAGCCTTTGATCAGCTTCGAGCGAAGTTTATTGGAAAGAAGCTCGATAATCAGGATAAGGATGACCAGTCCGATCAAAATCGATCCGACCTGGTTCCACTTGTAACCGTTCATCGCAAAAATAAGCGGCGCGCCGATCCCCCCGGCCCCTACCAGGCCCAGGATGGAGGCTTCACGCATGTTCATGTCAAACCGATAAATGGTGACGGACATAAAGATCGACAGCAGCTGCGGAATGATCCCGTAGCGGACCTTCTCAAAGGTGCTGCATCCGATGGAAGTCATCGACTCCAGCACCCGTGTATCCAGCTCTTCAATAGCATCCACGTACAGCTTGGCCAGCATGCCGATCGAGGTGATGCCGATCGTGAGCACGCCGGCAAACGGACCTGGACCGGACACGCGGATAAACATCAAACCATAAACAAGCGCGGGAATCGTCCGGATAATGATCAGCAATAACCGGGTCAGCCAGGCGATCGGTTTAGGCACGATATTGGAGGCCGCCAAAAAAGCGAGCGGAATGGATAAAATCGCGCCGACAATCGTTCCCAGAAAAGCAATGGCCAACGTTTGCAGCAGCAGATAAAGCACGCTCTGCTTCGTTCCGTTAAATAGCAGATGCCAATCGGGATGGATAATCCCCTTCACAATATTCGAAGCAATCTTGAGGCCGCTTTCGTTCACGTCCTTGAAGGTTACGGCCAACGCGGACCAGCCGATCAGCAAAATAACGATAATGGCGATCGTAAGGAAATACCAGGTTCTTTTTGGCGAAGCAAGAAGCTGCTTCTCTACAGTCGTCATAACACAACTTCTCCCTCAAATTAACTTTTTTCTAAAGTATTCGCTGACGGTTTCTATCACGTACACCGTCACAACAAGAGCCAGGATAATCATCCCTACGCTCGGATAATCGCGCCAGCCGAGGTTTTCATTGATCAGCAGGCCCACGCCGCCGGCGCCGACATAACCGAGGATCGCCGCATAACGCACGTTGCCTTCAAAACAGAACAGCGAGGTGGACAGGTAACCCGGCAGCACCTGGGGAATGATGGCCGAACGGAAAGCTTGGATTCGGGTCATGCCGATCGATTCCATGGCTTCAAAAGCACCCATGTCGACGTTTTCGATTTGCTCATATAATAATTTCCCTACGTAGGAAAGCGTGAACAGCAGGATGGCAACAACCCCCGCTGTGGGTCCAAGTCCGAATACGAAGGTGGCGACCAAAGCCGTTACAAGCGTAGGAAGCGTTCTTAGCAAACTCAGGATAATTTTAAATACGGCCACGACATACCGATTCCGGATGATATTGGCTGAAGCCGCTACCGCAAACGGAAGCGCCAGCACGGCTCCAATGAACGACCCCAGCAAAGACATTTGCAGCGTAGCCAGGAGAGCGCCCAACAAGTCGTCAAAATAATTCCATTTCGGCGGAATCATATCGCCGATAATGACAAAAAACTGGTCAATCCGGCTGAACAGCACCTTCAGGCTGAAGTCGGTAAGCTGCACCGAATAGATAGTAGCAACAATCAGGATGAGCAAAATTAGCGGCAGCCGCGTTCTTTTTTCCAAAACGACCTTACCGTCGGGCAGGACTATTTTTTTAGGCGGAAAAATTTTATCATACATAGGCCGGAGTCTCCTCGAGCGGAGCCGAAGCTTCCTCGGCTTGTCCTCCGTAGATGGCGTCCAAAATCTCCTTAGTCACCTTGCCCGATTCCCCGTCGAAGACAACGGCCCCTTTGTGGATGCCGATAATGCGGTCGGCATATTCAAGAGCGATTTCCACGTGGTGGATATTCATGATAACGGAGATGTTCAATTCTTGATTAATGCGTTTAAAGTCGTCCATAACCATTTTGGCCGTAACCGGGTCCAAAGAAGCGATCGGCTCGTCCGCCAAAATAATGTCCGGATTCTGGGCCAGCGTGCGCGCCAAAGCAACCCGCTGCTGCTGTCCGCCGGAAAGCTGGTCCACCCGGACATACGCCTTGTCCAAAATGCCCACCTTATCCAGGGCTTCCAAAGCTTTAATCTTCTGCTCACGTTTATAAACCCCTGTCAGCTTACGCCAGAACGGCAGGTCAGGTACAAAGGAGACGAGCACATTTTTCATCACGGTTGTCCGGGTTACGAGGTTAAAGGACTGAAAGATCATCCCGATTCTTCTGCGGAAACGGCGGACTTGCTTCCCTCTCAGCTTGGCAACGTCAACGTTGTCCACGTTTAACTGTCCGCCGGTGATTTCGTGCATGCGGTTGATGCAGCGGATCAGCGTGGACTTCCCCGCACCGGAAAGACCGATGACGGCAACGAATTCGCCTTGTTCGATTTTCAGATTAATATTTTGCAACGCAACTGTACCGTTAGCGTATTTCTTTTCCACATCAATAAACTCTATCATGGAATTCCCCCGATCTCTTTAGTCTCAACTGTCTTGAACTAGGAAAAGATGAGAGCATCATGTAGGCATGATGCTCTCACCTTTTAAAGGAAATCCTGACAAATGGTTAGGTAACGATTATTTCTTCAAACTTTTAATAACTTCTTGCGCTTTTCTTTCGGCATCGTAATCGGAGGATTGAGCCGCTTTATATCCTTCATGGCTGTAGATGGCGATAACTTTTTTGCCTTCTTCCGTTTGGCCGATGGCGATAAAGGCATCCTGCAGCGCTTTTTTGAAGTCGTCGGTCATGATCGGATCGTTTTTGCTTACGCTGATTGTATCGTTATAGATACCGTCCGTTACGCCAATTACGTTTGTTTCGTCCCAGATCGTTTTGCTGCGGCCGAAATCGGTTGTCCATTGTTTCTCGAAGTCTCTTCTTGCATCGGCATAAGCGACAACGACGTCAGCTTGGCCAGCCGCAAGGCGGGCAAAGGAGCTGCCGTAGGAATCCGAGGTTACAACATGAGCCAAATCCGTGATGCCTTTGTTGTAGTTCTTTTGCAGCCAAAGCGTTGGGTAAATATAACCTGCGGAAGACGAAGTCGACATTACGGCCCAGTTGGCGCTGTTCAGGTCGTCCCAAGTCAATTGTTGACCGGCGTTGACTTTAGCTGCCAGTTCTTGTCCTTTCTTGGAAGGACCCGTAAAGAACAAGGCGCGGTAGTAAGTCGCTTGATCTGTAGTGGGTTGAGTGGGTTTGTTATCGTTCCAATCTTTCGGATTATCGGAATCGTTCGACAATCCGGCGCGCGTAGCCGTCAAAATAACGTCAGCGCCATCGTCGTATAGCACGTAAGTTCCACCCGGGATGAAACCAACATCCGTTGTTCCAGCCGTCAAAGCTTCCCCTACTGCTTCGTAAGTCGTACCTACATCGATACTAACGGTATCTACGTTGTAACCTTCTGTAGCCAGTTGTTTCTTCAACAAATCTTTAAGCGGATCGGTAGCGGTAATGATTTCTCCCGGATCTTTGGATGGAACAAAGCTTACTTTCAGCTCCTTGATTTCCTTCGATGCGTCGGCAGCCGGTGCAGAAGCGGTATTGTCTGCAGAAGTGTTGCCCGCGGATGAATTGCTGTTTGCTGCCGTGTTGTTGTTAGAGCCGCAGCCTGCCAGAAGCACAAGAATCAATGCGAACATGGCAAAAAGAGAAAGCTTGTTTTTCACTCTAGTGATCCCCCTAGTTTATAATTTTCTGAAACACATGACCATCATACTAATCCTATATTAGCGAGTTGTTAACAAGTTGTAAATTAATATATTAATTTTTTCGATATTGTCGCTGGTTTTGTGAAGATTGTAAAATTATGTTAAAACATGCAGCGAGTTTCCCTTTAATTCGAGATCTTCCAGCTTTGTTTTCCATCCTCCGCAAAACGAGGCGCAAAAAACCCGCAGGAGAGTTTCCTGCGGGTTTTGCTTTTAAAAAACGGCGGTTAGCGGCCCCTATTTCTTCCCTCCGTCGATCTCCTTCGGATCCAGCCCTTTCCAAACATTCGGCACGCTGACGTTCTCCGGATGGTCAAACACCAGGAAGGCCGTCGGCAGATAACGTTCGCCGTATTGGGAGGAAGGTTTGTTGAGGATATCGCCGTCCTTGACCAGCACGGTTGAGGAACCTCCGTCCAGATTGGCGGCGATGACGGCCCCGTGCTTCAGCATGATGTTCTGGACATCGTACAAATCGGCCCCGATGCTGTAGCCGGGCTGGCGTCCATCGATGACCACAAACAGGATCGCGCCGTCGGCGCGCTGGCCCATCGCGGTGCGCGGGGCGATGCCCCAGCCGTCCTTGTGATTTTTGATCTGGCCTTTGCCGTTAACGATGATCCGAGGCTGGAAGGTCACGGCCTCCTGCACGTTCATGTCGCTGAGCTCTTTCAGCGAATAGCGGCCGGCGATCATTTTCCCCTGTTTGTCGATGCCTACGATCTGGGTGGAGCTGCTGCTGCCCAAACCGTTGTAATAAAGCTTGCCCTGCGAAATAACGACGCCGATCGGCTTAAAGCCGTTGCCCTTCCAGTTTGGATCGTCGAAGCCGCCCGCATTCACCCCGGCGATCGCCCCGAGGCGGTTGACCATGCTGGAGACCTTTTCGCCTTTCCCAACCTTGGCAGGCACGCCGAGCCGGATTTTGGTCGGATCATTGACGGTCATAATGTAGCCGTGATAACTGGCGCCCGAAATTTCCTCAATCTGCACGAGAGGTTTCTCCTCGGCTTTCACCGGAGTCGGGATGCTGATCGTGTGGGTATCTTTTTCGGTCCCCATCTGTTCGAACTGCTGCGTATATTCCGCCACACGTTTCTTCAGCTCGTCTTCCCCGATAATATATTTCGCCCACTTCCGGTGCTGGGTGGTAATTAACGTATCTGCCGCCAGATAGCGGAAGTTTTCTCCCGATTGGGTAAAGAAAAGCCAGCATACGCCGATAATGCCCAAGATTAGAAAAAATACAGCCAACCGGTATACAAAACGGAAAAATCCGCGTTTCTTCTTTTTCTTCTTTGTTCTGCCCGTCCTTGCATCCTGACGTTTGGGCAGCGCTGTTTGCGCCATGCGACGGTTCCTTCTTTCCTAGGATTAAATGATAACAATGAAAAGCTCCCGAAAGCAGCAGGAAAACTCTCCTGAAAACTCCGGTCACTTTCCATAATAGACGAAATGCCGACAATGAAAGTTTCATTTTTTTCATTTCCAAATCTGCGCTGCAGAACGGGAATTGGACCCATAAAAAAAGAGATCTCCGCCTTTGCGGAAATCCCTATACAGCTTTCATTCATGAAATGAAATTTAATGACCGCCCGTTCCGGCCAGGCCAATCCGCTCCACCAGCGCTTTGCTTTCGGCATTAAGCCCTTTAATGCGGACTTCCTTGCCGAGCTGCCGGTATTTCTCGACGACACGGGCGATGCCGTTTACCGCCGACTGATCCCAAATATGGGTTCCGGAAAAATCAATCGTGATCCGGTCCGGATCCTCGGCCGCATTAAATTCCTTCACGAAGTGATGCATCGTACCGAAAAACATCTGCCCGGAAACCTCGTACGTTTTGCTTCCGTCCTCCGAGGCTGACGCCGTCAGACGGACAACGGCCATTTTCCAGGCAAACACGACCGAGCTGAGCACAACGCCCACCGCTACGCCGATGGACAAATTATCCGTGGCTACCACGACGATGACCGTTACAATCATGATGATCGCGTCCGGCAGCGGAATTTTATTTAAGGTCGTTAAAGACTTCCAATCAAAAGTACCGATACAAACGACGATCATAACGCCGACCAGCGCCGCCATCGGGATCTGCTTGACGATATCGCCGAGCAGCACGAGCAAAATCATCAGAAACACGCCCGACACCAGGGTGGACAGGCGGGTTCTGCCGCCCGATTTGATGTTGATCATCGATTGGCCGATCATGGCGCAGCCGCCCATCCCGCCGAAAAAGCCGGTGACGATGTTCGCCATGCCTTGTCCGCGCATCTCGCGGTTTTTGTTGCTGCGGGTATCCGTCAAATCATCAATCAGCATTGCGGTCATCAGCGATTCCAGCAGCCCGACAAATGCCATGGACACCGAATAAGGCAAAATAATCATAAACGTATCCCAGGTAAATGGAATAGCCGGCAGATGGAAAGTCGGAAGAGCGCGGGACAGGCTGCCCAAATCGCCCACCTTGTAAACGTCCAGATGCAGCGTAATGGTCAACACCGAGACGATGAGGATCGCCACCAGCGCAGGCGGCACCGCCTTCGTAATTTTAGGCCATACGTAGATGATCACCAGCGTCAGCGCCACCAAGGCATACATCACCCAGCCCTGTCCTTTGAAATGCGTCAGCTGAGCCATAAAGATCAGAATCGCCAGCGCATTGACAAACCCCGTCATGACGGGTTGAGGCACAAAGGTTATAAACCGCCCCAGCTTCAGCGCGCCTAAAATAATCTGGAAAATACCGGCGAGCACGGCTGCCGCAAACAAATATTCAACGCCATGGTCCTTTACCAGCCCCGTCACCAAAAGCGCAACCGCTCCGGTAGCGGCGGAGATCATGCCCGGACGGCCTCCGGCAAGGGAAATAATGATCGCCATCGTAATCGACGCATACAAACCCGCCATCGGACTGACGCCGGCCACAATCGAAAAGGCAATCGCTTCGGGAATCAGCGCAAGGGCAACCGTCATACCGGACAGCACATCCGTCCGCGTATTTGAGAACCAGTGCTTTTTAAGTTGTGCCAATAACAAAGGTGAAATCCTCCTTTTTCGTCAAACAAAATAGCAGACACCCGAACTTCCGGTTTGCCTGCCTGAGATTATTATCTTCTATGGTCCGATGCAACGCTTATGCCTTCATTATACCTTCAAGCTAAAAAGGGCTGCAAAACCGGAATTCTTTTATGTAACCGCTTAAAATTTGCTTATCCTCATTTTTAATCGAAATTGCTAGATAAGCCTTTCATAGATTATGATTTCCCGGCCGTCTTCTTTCTGATTCGAAGCAATCGGCTTAAACCCCTGCATAATCCAGAAGTGATGCGCCGGCGCATTGTTGACCGTAACCCCGATTCGCACGCGGGATACTTCCCGTTCCTGCATCATCGCCAGAAACAGCTTAAAAACCTTCCTGCCATATCCGCGGCGCTGCCAAGGTTTGCCGATCAGGAGAAGTCCAAGCCAGGTTTGGCCGTCTTTCGGATTTTCCATCAAAAACTCCAGAATGCCGATCCGCTCATCGTTCAGCACGACGAAATACCTTTCGGTTCCCAATGCTTCGGATTCGCAGATCTCTTCCAGAGCTTCCTCCAAACTAAAATGTTTTTTTCCCTTGGAGACCAAATTGAAATACGGATCGGAGTTCATAAGCTCCATTTCCGAACGCACCTGGCCTTTCTTGATTCTCTCCAACGTTACCATGTATCGTCTATCTCCTTGGTTTTACTGGAATACATTGTAACCCAGAAAACCTTTTAGTTCTATAGATAAAAAAAATAGAACCGGCCCCCGCTTCCGCCTGAAAACAAACGGGATCAGGAGCCGGTTTATTCTTTTTGAAACCTACTTCCAAATAGCTTCGAAGGAAAAGCAACCTTATTTAGTGGTCAATACGGGACAAGACGCATGTTGAATCACATAATGGCTGACGGAGCCGATCAGAAGCTCGGAAACCAGTCCCAGGCCCCTGGTGCCCATCACAATCAGGTCGGCTCCCTCACGTGCGGCCGTTTGGCAAATGACTTTGCCGGGATCGCCGTGCTTCACTGCCGTCTGATATCCGCCATGCAGCTCCGCCAGCAGGTCCCGGACCGGGATCAGCGTTTGGCCGCCTTCCTCGGCGATCCGTTCATCCAGCTCCACGCCAACCGGCGGTTCGTTGATCGTCACGTCGGGATTGACGTGCAGCACGGTCAGCTTCGGCGTGGGGGCCGTGCTGAGCGCCAGTTCTTTTGCATAGGCCAAAGCATGGAGAGCATGCTCGGAACCGTCCACCGGAACCAGAATATGTTTGAACATTGCGGAACACTCCCTTGTTTAATTAATGACCTTCCATATTAATGCCGCGCAGATGTTTCCCGCGGGCGACCAAAACCACTACGGCAATAAGCACCATGGCACCGCCAAACCAGAAAGGCAGCTGGGCGTTGTACCATTCGGAGAGTTTGCCGGCCAGCCAAGGCGATACCGCTCCGCCGAGGAATCGGACAAAGCTGTAAGCCGCGGAAGCCGTTGAACGTTCAACCGGGGCAGCTTGCATAACCGCCGTTGTAATCAAGGTGTTGTTAATGCCAAGGAACAAGCCGGCTACGATAACGGCCACGATCACCGTATTGGGGGAATGGTTGATCGTCCCGATCGCCATGACGCCCAAATCAATCGCAAACAGCGTCAGCATCCAGCCGATGGAAGGCACCAGGTTGAATCTGCGCTGGATTTTCGGAGCGATAAACACAGAAGACAAAGCAAGCAGAACGCCCCATCCAAAAAACACATATCCCAAGCCATGTTCATCCAGATCCATGACATAAGGCGAATAAGCCATCAAGGTAAAAAAGCCGAAGTTGTACAAGAAAGCCACGATTCCAAGCGTGAGCAGGGACGGATAACCCAGCGCCTTGAACGGATCTTTCAAGGACGTTTTGGCTGCCGTTTTCTTGACTTTAGGAAGCACAAACAGGACAAACAGGAAACCGAGGAGCATCAGCCCGCTTACGCCAAAGAAGGGACCGCGCCAGGAGATGGAACCCAGCTCGCCGCCCAGCAGCGGACCTACCGAAATCCCCAGCCCCAATGCGGCTTCATACAAGATAATGGCTTTGGCCGTTCCCGACGTGGAAAAGCCGACGATCGCCGACAGCGCCGTCGCAATAAACAAGGCGTTGCCGAGGCCCCAGCCTGCACGGAAACCTACGATCTGGCTGATCGTATCCGACAACCCGCCAAGCCCAGAGAAAATAACGATAAAAACCATGCCCGTCAGCAATGTCCATTTAATGCCGATCCGGCTGGAAATAACGCCGGTAATCAGCATCGCCAGGCCGGTAACCAGGTTATAGCTCGTAAAGAGCAGGGACACCTGGCTTTTGCTGGCATGCAGCTGATCGGCGATGGCCGGCAGAATCGGATCGACCAGTCCAAGACCCATAAACGAGATGACACAGGCAAAAGCAACAGCCCAAACGGCTTTGGGCTGCGATAACATGCCGGAGCGTTTTTGCAGCTCCTCTGCATTGTGTGGTTCTGATTTCATGACTCCAACCCTCCAAATTCATTTCAGCATTAATTTGTTCCCCGTCAAAATTGCATAAATTCTGCTAGAGCTTAGCCAAAGCGGATTTCACAAGCTTCTGAAACTCCGTAAGCTCCTCTTGGAACCGCTGGATATTCTGGATCTTCTGCTCCATCAAAGCCAGCTGGCCCGTTACCGTCTTATCGATTTCGGCGAGTTTGCGCTTCCGTTCTTCAGGCGTCAGGCTGTTCATCTTCTCCATATAATCCTGACGCTGGCCTGTCAGCACCTCGGCATACTGGACGTACTGGTGCAGCTCCTGCAGCGAAAAACCCAGCACCTCGCGTGCGCTGACGATTCGCTTGAGCAAATCAATGTCGTTTTGACTGTAGAGCCTCATGCCTCCTTCGCTCCGCTGCGGAGACGGAAGCAGGCCAATTTCTTCATAATACCGGATCGTCCGTTTGGTCAGGCCGCATTCCCTGGCCACCTCGTCGATTTTATAAAGCATGTGCGCCTTCCCCTTTCTTAACCTGTTTTTCCCCTCCTATCCCCAAACAAAAAATACAATTGTTACACAATCATTTTTTAAGTATGTAAAATATTATATATCTGACTAACGTTAACGTCAACGTAAACTTTTTATCCTGAAATTAGGTGATTCTCTTATCGAGATTCCGGCTTAGTATTCCCGTTTTGCCAAAAAAAAGAGACCGTTCCTGTTCGGAAACGGTCTTCGAATTTTTTTCACCTTATTTCGCTGCAATCAAATGGTTCAAATCGACCCTGAATTTGGCAAAGCCGGCTTCGTCCATCCCTTCGAACTGTAGCCCCTCCCATCCTTCCGCTGCCTGGACGGCTTTCGGTGAAGTCAGAATCGTCGTATTGGGCTGCCCGCCCGGAGCGAGCAGCTTCCAATTGCCGTCCGCATAAGGATGGATGATGCCCGTGTCTTTAATGTATTGCGTAAGCACCTGACGGTTCTCCTCCGTGGAAGCCAGCACGATTCGCTGCCCGCCCGGATTCGCAAGCTCGGACGAAAACGCCCGATAGCTGTTGGTCGCTACGATAAAAAACTGTTCGTGGCCCACGGGGCGGCCCTCGAAAGCCAGCTCCACGATCCGGTTCGCCTCAGGGTGGATCAGCTTGCCTGCCGCATCGTATTTCGCCGGCCCGGTCACGTCAATCTTATAGTCAACCCCGTCGATCACGTCGAAATTAAAGCTTGGGAAATCCGGATTGATCAGCGGCTGCTCATCCGGTGAATCCGGATCGATCTGTGCAAACAGACCCGCGGCCCACTCCAGCCATTCCTTCACTTCGGCGCCGTTCAGATGCAGAGCATGCAGCGTGTTCGGATAGTTGTACAAATCCGCGATATGTTTGATGGCCAAACCGCCGGCCGGAATGCTTGTAAAATGGCCGGGGCCGTATCGGCCTCCCGTCTTGAACGGCGCCGAAGCCGCAAGCACGGGCAGTCCTTCATAGACCGTACCCGCCATTTGCTTACGGGTATAATCCCGCTGCGCATCATTGATGAGCTGAACGGAGCTGTCGTCCGCAATCAGGGAGAAATAGCTGTGGATCGGCCCCGTTGTCTGCCCTACCGCTCCCCGGATGTAAGCCAGCACTTCTTCATGGCTGTCCGCAAGCAGCCGGGCCAATTCCCCGTCGGGCTCGACGAGCGGTTTGCCCGCAGCCGCATCATACATCGGCCTGCATTCGGCTCTCCCGTCCGTCACCCGCCAGCGGCCGTCCCGCTGCTCCAGCTCCAGGTCGATGATCCCCAGATGTTCCCCCGCATAACCGGGCTCCACGGCCGGAATGCCGTAAATCGTCCCGCGTTCGTTATCGACGCCGGTTTTCCCTTCGAAAAAAGGGCCGGGAAACAGCTTGTGCGCGTGCCCGAAAACGATGGCGTCCACATCCGGCACCCGGCCGAAATGAAGCGCGGCATTTTCCATGTAAGGCGTTTCCGGCAGGTCTTCATATCCGGCATGGACCATGGCGATGACGATTTCCGCCCCCTGCTCCTTCATGACCGGAATCCATTCCCGGGCCGTTTCCAGCATATCGCGCACCTTGATTTTGCCTTCGAGGTTGCTTTTGTCCCACTGCATGATCTGGGGAGGAACAAAACCGATCAGTCCGATTTTTACCGTACGTTCTGTCCCGTCTTCACATTTGAGCGGTTTGTCCAGCAAAACATAAGGCTGAAACAAGGGGCGGCCTTTGGCGGCGGCAGTCCCGTCCGCCTCATCCCCCTCGTGTCCGGCAGCGATAATATTAGCATTCGTAATAGGGAAATCGGCCATTTTCAAGCATTGCTGAAGGTAATCCAGGCCGTAATTGAATTCATGATTGCCCAGCGTCCCGGCGTCATAGCCAAGATAATTCATCGCTTTAAATACCGGGTGAATGCCGCTCCCCGCGGCCTTGGCCGAAGCTGAGCCTCCAGCCGAACCGGCGGAATTGGCGGCTTTCTGCGCTTCATAATCGCCCATCGGCGAGCCCTGCAAAATGTCCCCGTTGTCAAGCAGCAGGCTGTTCGGCGCTTCGGCTCTGGCCTGCCGGATCAGTCCGGCCGTATAAACAAGCCCGTTCCGGTCGGTCTCCTGATCGCCGTAATAATCGTAGCCGAGCAGATGTACATGCACGTCTGTGGTCGCCATGATCCGCAGCTTGGAGCCTGCCGTTTTTTTCGATGGGGATAAGTCTTGTTTCGAGGTTTGCCCCTTTTGTCTCATTAATTTCATTTGTTCCATTTGTTCCGTATCCAAAGCATTTCCTCCCGCAGCCTTTTATCATTATCGAGTATACAGGCTTTGGCTCCTAAATGCTTATTTTATTCGTCCATTTCCCATAAAAGCTCAGGCTTTGGTTAATTCCTTTCTATCCGGCGCTTCAGGCGGTTCCTCCAGATAACCGTGTCTAATCATCATTTTCGCCCCGTCTTCCGCATAGGTCGCTATTTCCGCGGCTAATCTGAGATAGGTTGCAGCTATATCCTTCCGCGGGCTCGCCGCAGCCGCCAATCCATAATTTGCCGTTCCCGCCCCGACCAGAAGAGAAATGTGAAACAGGATCAGCTTGTCCGAAAACGGCGGCTCCTGCGAATACGTAATCTCGGAATCCCAAGTCATGGGAATCGGCAGGCCGTCGGCGCTCAAGACTTCCGAAAACTCTTTCACGTGTTTGGCGGAAATGTCCACCCCCTGGCGCAAAAACTTCCGGATTTCCTCCGACCGGACCACCTGGCTGAATCCGATCAAAAGCGCTTTGCCTAACGCATTAGTTTGAATGTTGGAGAAGAGGTGGCTGATCTCAATGGCCGTAAGCGGGCGTTTTTCCATGAACCCGAAGAACCCTCCGGATAAAAAACGGTTGCTTTCCACGAACCTCGCTTTCTCAGGAACGGGCATGTAAGGCGGACGAATAAAAATACCTTTTTCCAGCAGCACCTCCGTGACCTTCTGGTCCAGGGCTTCCACCTGGTACAGGCATTCGCGGTAAAAACTTCTGATGTCCAGTCTCGCGCTCATGGAGTAGGCCATGCTGTGCATCGCCAAACCGACTTTGGACATGTTTTTGATATAAAACAGATAGAAGTGGTCCGAAAATAAACGCGTGGCGCCTTCGTTGACGTCTTCTTCCAGAAAGCCTATGGGCAGCGGGAAATTTTCTTCGTGGAGCAATGCTGAAATCTCTTCAAGGTGCCTGTTCGATAAGCTTAGCGTCAGTTTGATCAAGGATCGGGTTTCGGCATGATCAACATTGTTCAAAAAATGTTTCATGGTGCAAACCGACATGGAATCATTGATGTAGGTACTCCAAAGCAATCCCATCTCGGTGGAAGTTAATGGCGGGCGATGCTCCTTGCTCATATGCGCTCTCCTTCTCTGGTTTGTTCCTGACTTTTAAAATGGTATTCCCTTTCAAAAAAGTTTCATGCATCCGGGGCCCTGTTGGCCGGTAACGCTTTCTTTTAAAAATCAAAAAAAGCGCTCAATCCCATAGATTGGCGCTTTTAAATCCTTTTTCCCGAAAACCTGGTTAAAACCCGGTTCCCTTCATTCCATTTAGTCTTAACGGCCTTCGAGAGCATCAAACAGCAGCTTGTAATATTCCTCCGAATTTGGCGTGAAGTCGTTAAGCCCAAAGCGTTCGACCGACCGGAACAGCTTGTCCAGCTGCCTGTTATGCCGCACTCCGTTTCTGGCCTCGACGTATTCCCGTTCCCCGTTCAGCAGCGCCTTGTATTCGGCGAGACCGATGAGGAACAGGCCGGAAATTTCGCTCTTTTGAAAAAGATAAGCCTCTAGCGGCAGACCGCATTCGTAAAGATACACCCGATTAAATTCGCGGTCGATCAGACCAGGTGAAATATAGCTTTCCTGGGCAACACTGCCGCAATACACGAGATCGTCCGGGGCCGCCTGGATGCCCAGCTCCTCCTCCAGCTCCCGGACGCCGTCCTCGGGCGTTTCTCCAGCAAGCAGGTGGCCGGCGCAGGAAATATCCAGCTTGCCGGGGAAGGTTTCTTTGTCCTCTGCGCGCAGCTGAAACAAAAGCCCCGGATTGCCCGGATCGGTTTGCCTGTCGATGACCCAGCATTGGAATGTCTGGTGCCACAACCCTTCCGCATGGGCCTGCTTACGGCTCACGCTTCCTGTCTTTATCCCTTGCTCCGTATAAACGTCCAGCATTTCCTCAGACGACAAAGGAATCCCTCCCTTTCGTTTACCGATTCAGATAACGGTATTCCGGTCTAGCTTGTTCAATTCCACGCCTTTAGGCAGGACGGAACGAATAAAATCGTGAACCGGCCGGCCGTCTTCCGGATCGGCCATAATCGTAACCATGCCCTGATCTTCGCTTAAGCGGATCAGCCTGCCGATGCCCTGCTTCAGGCGAAGCTGCATGTACGGCAGGTCCACCTCCTCGAACGGATGAGCAGCTTCCGCCCGCTTGGCCGCAAAAACCGGATCATCCGGCGGATAAGGCAGCGACCAGATGAGGACGTTCGACAGCGACGGCCCCGGAACGTCAAGGCCTTCCCACAGCCGGACGGCGCTTAGAACGCTGTGCTCATCGTTTTGGAAAGCCGCAATCAGATGACTGATTTCCCGGTCGCCCTCATACAGCATCCGCAGACCTGTCAGTTCTTGGCGCGAATCGGCTGCCGCCTTAAATTGCCGGAGCTCCTCCTGCGTGCGGAACAGTACCAGAGCCCGGCCTTCCGTGTGCCGGATCAGCCGCATAGCGGTCTCCATTTTTTCGTTAAAACCGCCCTGCAAGGGCTCGGGAATATATGCCTTCATGTGCTTTTCATAATCGTACGGCGAATCGACCGAAAACGAAAGATAATCTTTCATGCCCAGGCTGTCTGCAATAAACCCGAAAGATTTCTCTACCGACATCGTCGCGGATGAAAAAATAATCGGCATGCGCTGGCTGAACACGCGTTCCTCCAGCACCTGCTTGACGTTCCGCGGCATGACGCTGAGCGCCAGGCCGTCTTTCTCCTCCGTCGCCCAGCAGATCAAAGCGCCGGATTCCTCGAACAGCCGCAGGGCAATCCCCATCATTTCTAAATGCTCCTCGACGATCCGCAGCTGGTAGCTGTCAATCGTATAAAGCTCGCCTTCAAAGACCAGCTCTTCTTCGATGGCGCTGACCACGCTGCGCAGCCGGCGCACCTCGCGCAGCAGCGCTGGGCTCAGCTCGATGCTCATCCGCTCGGAGCCCGGCACCCTTTGGCTTTGACGGCGGATCGCCGCAAACATCCGCTCGCTCTGCAGGATAGCCTCGTCAACGAGAACGGCGAGCGTTTCGCGGATTTCATTTTGCAGCAGGCGGC
Source organism: Paenibacillus mobilis (assembly GCF_058267595.1). NCBI lineage: Bacteria > Bacillati > Bacillota > Bacilli > Caryophanales > Paenibacillaceae > Paenibacillus > Paenibacillus mobilis. Next base: position 100,285 of record NZ_JBZCMS010000008.1, on the reverse strand, counting down.
TGATCAGCTCTTCGAAGACATTGTGTTTCATATGGTAGCCAAGCGCCTTCATCGCCGCCGATTCCAGCAGATGGCCTTCGTCAAATACGACGGCGCTGTGTTCCGGCAGCAGCGGAAGTTGTCCTTCACGCTTGCGCCCCTCGTAAGTCCATACATGCTCCATATAATAGTCGTGCGAGCAGATGATCAGATCCGCCGATTTCCGGTAATGGTCGCGGGAAAGCGTTTGTCCGCAGCGGTGGCGCATATCGCAGGCAAAACAGTCCTGAAACGAATCCCAGTTGACCCGGCTCCACTGCTCGTCGGTCATATCGGGATAATCCCGGCGGTCTCCGTACGGATGGAACTCCTGCAGAGCGGTATGGGCATGGACAAAATCCGGGATCGTGCCGTACACCTCCGCAAGCGGCAGGCTTGCATCCTGCAGGTTTTGCGCCTGATCCAGCTTCTTGAGGCACAGATATTGATCCGGCGATTTGGCCAGCCGGGCATCGATTTCAAGCCCCAGATGGCGCGACAGCTTGGCGATATCGCCCTCCGGCTTGACGAGCTGCTCGATCAGCGATTCATCGGCGCAGGCAATCACCGCCGGTTTCCGCGTATACCGCGCATAACAGATGCTGTACAGCAGGTAAACCAGCGTTTTCCCCGTACCCACGCCGGCCTCCGCAAAGATCGGCATCTTCTCGGCAAAAGCCCGCTCCAGTTGATAGGCCATATAAATCTGCTCGTCCCGGACCTCAAATCCGGCTTCGGGCAGCAGCTCATAAAAAACATCCCCGATCCACTCGCCCGCCTGCTCGACGAACGGTCGGGAAGGATCGTATTCAAAAGGATAACGGCTCACTTGCTTCTCCTACCTCCACTGCTTATCGCAATATATAAACAAACGGCAAAATTCCATTATCGCATGCAGACGTAAAAAAAACAACGGCGCGGAGGAAGCACGGTCCAATCCCCCTGCTTTCCTTCGCACCGTTCAATTGGTAAAGCTCGCCTACGCCGTAATCAACGGCCCGGCATGAACCGCTTCCTCCATCAACTGTTCCAGCTCGGCGGCGTGGCGGTCTTTTAATTCATTGCTCCAGCCCAGGCTTTCCGCCATAGCCTGAAGCACCGGCTCTTGCCATTTCCGAACCTCCGCAATACGAAAGAACATCCAGCCTGTTCGGCGGACAAAAAAGTCCTGCGGCTTCGCCGCCATCTCCCGCTCAAGCGCGTAGCGCAGCCGTGCCGCGATGCCCAAAGGAAGGCCAAAGCGCTCCGCCCAGGCGCGCGTTTCCCCATCCGCCGTAAAGGCAAACACGGCTTCGGCGTTTGAGCCGTAAAACAGCGCCAGCGCCAGCGCTTCTTCTGGGGGAAGACCCGCAGCCGTTCCGATGCTTGCGCGGGCTGCCGCGTAAGCTTCATAAGCGGCGGAGCCTCCGACGTCCCCACCGGAGATGGGGATTTTTTTCGTCCGGCATGCGGCCTCGATGTTTCTGCCCGCCAGCTTGCCTTCTTCGTCCAAACGCCGGACCACGTCATCCACGACGTGTTCCGCCATTTTACGGTAACCGGTCAGCTTGCCTCCCGCTATCGAAATGAGGCCCGACGGGGAATGAAAAATTTCATCCCGCCGCGAGATCTCGGACGGGTCTTTGCCTTCCTGCTGAATCAGCGGCCGCAGTCCGGCCCAGCTGGACTCGATATCGGCATCCGCCAGCTTCAAATCCGGAAACATAAAATTGGCGGCTTCCAGCAGATAGGCCCGGTCTTCGGCTGTGGCTAGCGGGTGAGCGATATCCCCTTGGTAATTCGTATCGGTCGTTCCGAAATACGTTTTGCCTCCTCGGGGGATAGCGAATACCATCCGCCCGTCAGGCGTATCGAAATAAACCGCCTGCCGGAGCGGAAAACGGCTTTGGTCAAAAACGAGGTGAACGCCTTTGGTCAGCCGCAGCGTTTTGCCGCTTTTGGATTGATCCAGCTCACGGATCGTGTCCACCCAAGGCCCGGCCGCATTCACGATTTTGGCGGCATGGAGAGTATAGCTCCGCCCGCCCAGCAGGTCCGTGACCCGAACCCCCGTTAGCCGGCCGGCTTCCTTTCCGTCCGTTCCGTTCTCGTAAACGAGCGACTCCACTTTGGCGTAATTAACGGCCTTAGCGCCATATTCGGCAGCCTTTTTCATCACTTCGATCGTCAGCCGGGCATCGTCGGTCCGATACTCGACGTAATATCCGCCGCCTTTCAGCCCTTCCTTCTTCAGGAGCGGTTCTTTGCGCAGCGTTTCCTCCGGGCTCAGCATCGTCCGGCGCTCCGATTTCTTCACGCCCGCAAGGAAATCGTACACCCGCAGCCCCAGCGAGGTGGACAGCGGGCCAAACGTGCCGCCTGCATAAAAAGGCAGCAGCATCCATTCCGGCGTTGTCACATGCGGCCCGTTCTCGTAAACGATGGCACGCTCCTTGCCCACCTCGGCCACGACACCGATCTCCAGCTGCTTCAAATATCGCAGCCCGCCGTGCACCAGCTTGGTGGATCTGCTGGACGTGCCTGCCGCAAAGTCCTGCATCTCTACGAGCCCTGTCTTCAGGCCCCGGCTTGCCGCGTCCAGCGCGATGCCCGCCCCTGTAATCCCCCCGCCGATAATCAATACATCCAGCGGTCCCTCCTGAAGCTGACTCAAAACTTCCTCCCGGCTGTACGCCGAAAAATCCAAAACGGAATTGACCTTGGCGTTCATCGCTGTTTCCTCCTTCAACCTATCGGGGCAGACCCTAGAAATAAAAAAAGAAACCGCGAAAGCAGCCTGGACCTTATAAAGTCCCGGCGAATTTCGTGGTTTCTCCTCGTCTCCAACCCGTATCAACTTGTTAGGGCCATTATAACACCATCGATACCGGCACACCATATGCATTTTAAATTTAAAGAATCGGTTTGTTTCGTTTCCCCCGTTCTACGTTCCTACTTCCCGGTCCCCGCTTCCCAAAGCTCGCGCCGGGAAGTGGAGATCGCCTGAGCGCCGGCCGTAATCGCCGCCTTTACATCCTCCTGCGTCCGGATAAATCCCCCGGCGATAATCGGGATGCCGGTACGCTCCTTCACTTCCCGGATCAGCGAAGGGACTATGCCGGGAAGAACCTCGATATAATCCGGACGAGCTTTTTCATATAAAGCATAGCTGTTCTCCAGCGCACCGGAATCAATCAGAAACATGCGCTGAACGCCGATCAGCTTGTTCTGCTTCGCTTTCTGCACCACGCTCGAGCGGGTGGAGATCAAGCCTGCGGGACGGACGGCCTGGCATAAATATTCCGCCGCATATTCATCGTTTTTCAGTTCTTCAACCAGATCGGCATGAAGCAGGACTTTTTTGCCGGCACGTTCCGCCAGCTCGACCAGCGGGCGAAGACGGGCCAGCCTGCCGCCAAGCAGCACAAGATAAACGTACGGCGCATCCAGCACTGCTTCTATCTCTTTGGCCGTCTTGACCGCCGGCAGAATGTATTGCTGTCCGAAGGGCATATTAGCAAGGTCCTCCCGTTAAGTCTTAAGATTTTTGTCTGTTTCGTCTCTATTATAGTATAGACGAATTGAGCAGAAATGGGCCGGCCGGGCTGCCGAAAGAAGTCTGAACGACCTTGTTCCGTTTATGAAGGGACGGCAGATTTGCAAAATTTTCTAAAAGGAGTACAATCTAATCGCAGTATTCTGATCAATAAACTAAAATTATATCATTGGAGGCGAATTTTTCATGAGCAATCCACAGCAGCAATCCACTTCTCTGGAAGCCTTGTTTGAGCCTTTTACGATAAACGGGTTAAAGCTTTCGAACCGGATCGTGATGGCGCCGATGACCCGCGCTTCCTCTCCGAACGGCGTTCCCGGCCCGGACGTAGCTGCGTATTACCGCCGCCGCGCCGAAAACGGCGTAGGGCTCATCGTGACCGAAGGCACGCTGATTAACCATCCTGCCGCAGGCGATACGCTTAACGTCCCTTTCTTTTACGGCGAAGAAGCCTTGAACGGCTGGGCCGAAGTCGTCCGGCAGGTGCATGAAGCTGGGGGCAAAATTTTCCCGCAGATCTGGCATGTCGGCATGACGCGGCAAAAAGGAACCGGTCCAAACCCGGAAGCTTTGCCGATTGGACCGTCCGGGCTGGACCTGAATGGCAACCCTACCGTCGAACCGATGACGGAGGAGGAGATCGCCAAGGTGATCCGGGCCTTTGCCGATGCCGCGGCGGACGCCAAGCGGATCGGGTTTGACGGCGTTGAAATTCATGGCGCGCACGGTTATCTGATCGACCAGTTTTTATGGGAGAAAACGAATAAACGCACGGACCGTTACGGCGGCGACATGATAAAGCGGGCCCAGTTCGCCATTGAGGTCGTGAAAGCCGTTCGCGCTGCAGTAGGTCCCGATTTTCCGGTAGCTTTCCGTATATCCCAATGGAAATCCGGACATTTCAGCGCCAAACTCGCCGATACGCCGGAGAAGCTGGGTCAGCTGGCAGGCGCATTGGCGGATGCCGGCGTGGATCTTTTCCACTGCTCGACGCGGCGCTTCTGGGAACCGGAATTTGAAGGATCGGAGCTGAATTTGGCCGGCTGGGTGAAGAAGCTGACCGGAAAACCGACTACAACCGTTGGCTCCGTAAGTTTGGACGCCGAATTCACCTCTACGTTCGGCGAAGGCAAATCCGCGGGATTAAAAGACCTCCGGGAGCTGGTTGAACGGTTGGAGCGTCAAGAATTCGACCTTGTGGCGGTGGGCCGGGCGCTGCTTCAGGATCCCGAATGGGCAGCCAAGGTCCGGGAGGGCCGGCTTAATGAACTCCAGTCGTTTACCTCGGAGTCGCTTAGCAAATTGTATTAACTAAAAACGCCAGACCCCTAACGGACATTCTGCTCGGGGCCTGGCGTTTGTTTGTGCTCTTATCCTTGTCCGGACGCCCAGCGGGCGGCGTTGACAATCCATTGTTGATAAGGCTTGATTTGAAAAGAAGGAAGGTGATGGCCCGGCATCAGAAAGACCACTTTTCCGAGACCGTAATTTCTGGCCCACGCTGCCGGCCAATCTTTCCCCTCGTGCCGGTACGTAAGCAGCACCTCTATGCCGGCAAGGGGATCCAGTTCAAAACGGTAAGGCTCTTCGTCCATCGAAAAAGACGGCGCCCCTTTGCTTACCGGATGCTCCGCGCCCGTAAGACTGAAATCCAGGGCCGTATACTGGGGATGACCTGTAAACTTGCCGCCAATTAGCTGCGCAAGCTCCGGCGCCGCCTGCAGCGAGATGCCGTTGTGGATCGCCAGCAGTCCCCCGCCTCCCGCTACATATTGCAGCAGACCGGCGGTTTCGTGCGCCTGCGGCGGTATTTTCCAGCTGTCCGTATAAGAAATGCACAAAGCGTATCCGGAAGAGGTCAACCGATCCATAACCAATTCTCCCCGGTCCTCCGTGTCTTCCACCAGAAAATCCTTTCCTAAAAGGCCGACCAGCGTTTCGCGCACCGCCTCCATCGGGTGATAAGAAGCACGCTCATTGTCCCCGAGCAGCAAAGCTTTTACAGCCATTCCAATCCCTCCTTATTACCAGTTCAAACGTTTCCCGCTGTAATCCAGCAGCGCCAGCGCTTCCTGTTTGTATCCCGGCTGCAGCCGTTCGTCAACCAGCTTTAAAATGGCCGCCGCCGACTCATCTGCCGAGAGATCGCCTACCGTATTCAGCATCCCCGACATGTACGTTCGCACCCAGCCGGGATGGACGATAAGCACTTTGCCGCCCTGCGGCGCAATCCGGTTGAAGATCAGCTTGGACTGCATATTGAGAGCGGATTTGGACATGCAGTAGGCAAACCAGCTGACCCGGCCGCTGTCTTTGACGCTGCCCGCTTCCGAAGAGATATTGACCAGCAGTTTGCCCTCCCCCTTCAGCAAATGGCCGATCAAGGCGTTCGACACCCGCAGCGTTCCCAGCGCATTGACATTAAAGACCTGCTGCATCTCTTGAAAATCCAGTTCATCTTCAATAGTCGCATCCACATCGCCCAAAATGGCCGCCGCATTCACGACCAGCTCCAGCCGATCCGTGACGGAAGCTACGAGCTTCGCAGCCTCGCTGACACTGGAGCCGCTTCCAATATCAAGCGGGACCAGCTTAAGCGACTCGCCCTGCTCCCGCTTCAGCTCCGAAAGCTCCGTCCATTGCGGCATATATTGTCCTGCAAACACGTGAAATCCCCGCGACAGCAACCCTTTGACCAGTGCCAGGCCCAAACCGCGGTCGGCTCCGGTTACGAACGCATATCTGTTCAAGCGGATTCCGCTCCTCTCGCTGCTGGTATTTAACTTGCCTGCTTACCAGGAATAAGCTTCCGGCGCTGCTCCACCCGGCCCCGGAAAAATGCGGTCCAGCTCGTCCAGCGTAGCTTGATCGAGTTTGATTTCAACGGCCCGCAGCGTATTTTCCAGCTGTTCGATCGTTCTTGGCCCGACGATTGGCGCTGTAATCGCCGGGTTGGCAAGCAGCCAGGCCAGGGCGACGTTAGCCTGTGATTCGCCCAGCTCGTCACACAGCTTGGCATACTGTTCAAGCTGCTGGCGGTGCCGCTCGATGACTTCTTTGCTTTGAGTGGTACGGGCGCCCTTTTCCTTTTCTGCTTTCAACGCGCTTCCGCCCAGCAGGCCGCCGGCCAGCGGACTCCATACCACTACGCCCAGGCCATAGTCCTGCGCCGCCGGAAGCACCTCCAGCTCCGCGTTGCGGTTTACAAGGTTGTACAAATGCTGCTCGCTGACAAGGCCGAGGAAATTCCGTTTCGCAGCCGCTGCCTGTGCTTTCGCCAAATGCCAGCCGGCAAAGTTGCTGGAGCCGATATAATCGACTTTCCCTTGGTTAACCATGGCCTCGAATCCGCCCCACAGCTCCTCCCATGGAGTCCGGCGATCGATGTGATGCATCTGGTAAAGCTCGATATGGTCCGTTTGCAGACGACGCAGGGAGCCTTCCAGATGACGCCGGATTTTGTAGAGGGACAAACCGCGTTCATCATTTGGCCCGTCGTTCGCATCGTTCATTTGACCGTGAACCTTGGTCGCCAGAACCACCTTTTCCCGGCGTCCGCCGCCTTGGGCGAACCATCTGCCGATGATTTTTTCCGTCAGGCCGGCATTTTCCCCCCAGCCGTATACGTTTGCTGTATCAAAAAAAGTAATGCCCGCATCCAGCGCTGCATCCATGATGCGAAATGCTTCCTTTTCCTCCGTAGCCGTACCAAAATTCATCGTTCCAAGACACAAGCTGCTGACTTTCAGGCCTGTTCGGCCCAAGTAAGTAAATTCCATGAGCTTACCCCCTCTTAATGAATGCGCTTACTATATCATTTTAGTAAAATAAGAAGACGGATTCTATGATAGAATGGCAGTATCGTATGGAAAAATGTCCTTATTCCGTTGCTTGCATACTGGACCGGCCAAGGCCCGCTGACCCTTATTCGCACCAAATCCGGGAGGAGTTTTTATACCCATGAACATAAAACCCCATAAAATCGCCCAGCAGGTTATCGAAACCGGGCTGGACATCCAGTTCTATTACACCGGCACGGAGCAGTGCCTGCCCGGCCATTCATGGGGACCAGGCATCAAGGATCATTATAAAATTTTGTACGTACATAGCGGTAAAGGGATTTACAGCACTCCCCTTGAAAGCTACCGTCTGTCCGCCGGCCATGCTTTTCTGCTGACGCCCGGGGAACTCTGCCATTATCAGGCCGACGAAGCCGACCCTTGGGCTTATTCCTGGGTGGCCTTTAACGGCAGCCAAGCGGAGCATTACCTGCGACAGGCGGGATTTACCCGCGAGCATCCGGTCATTCCCTGCTCCAAAGACGCTGAAATCCGGGCTTGCCTCAGCCGCCTGTTTGACGCCAACCAGCAGCCCTACAGCAATCCGCTTCGCGTAGCTTCCGCCCTTTATGCGTTCTTGTCCATCCTGCTGGAGCCGGAGGCCCCGGCCGCCCAGCTGTCCCAGAAGCAGCAGATTCACAACGATTATGTGAAACAGGGCATCTGTTATATCCAGCGGCATTACACGCAGCCGATGACCATCGAAAAGATGGCCGCCGCGCTTGGCCTCCACCGCAAATATATCGCCCAGCTGTTCAAAACGGCCACCGGCCTGCCTCCCCAGCAGTACCTGACCCGGTACCGGATGGAGAAAGCGTGCGAGTTGCTGGCCGGGACGGCGCTTTCCATGAAGGAGATCGCGTTTTCGGTCGGTTACTCCGACCAGCTGCTGTTCTCGCGGATGTTCAAGAAAACCACCGGTTATTCCCCTACGGATTACCGGACAACAAAAACCGCCGGACCAGAGCGCTTATAGCTCCCGACCCGGCGGTTTTCTTTATCTGTTAAAAGCGGCCCGACCTGAAGATGGCCAAGATCAGCCAAACCACCAGCACCCCCGAAATCAGAAGTCCGATCTCAATGACCGGGAAGTTCCATAAAACCGATTTCTGGCTGGTCAGGGCGGAAGCGATAATAAGGCCCGTCATCAGAATGCTGAAGGACAGCAAGACAATGCTTAAAGAAACCCGGTTGCTGACCCGGTCCATTCTGCGGAGAAAAGCGTTCAGCTCAGGGGCCGTAAGCTCAACCTGAATTTTCCCTTTTTTGACCAGCGTGCTTAACACCTTGATGTTTTTGGGCACGTCGCTGAGCAGATCCCAATAATCCGGGATTTTGTCCGACCACTTCTTGAAAACGTTAAGCGGATTTACCCGTTCCTTGAGCAGCTGCACGCCGTAAGGTTCGGCAATGTCAAATACGCTAATCTCCGGATCCAGCGCGGTAACTACGCCCTCCATGGTCAGCAGCGCCTTGCCTACCAGCGTCAGCTCGGATGGCAGCACGATCTGATGCCGGAAAGCCACCTTAAACAGATCGTTGACCGCTTCCCCGAGACTGATCTGGCTGAGCGGAACATTGTAATACTTCTCCCTGAGCTGCTCGACGTCGTCAAACAGCTTGGCCTCATTTACGTCATCCGGCACGATCCCCATGGCGGCAATCGCCCGCAAAATGCCCTTGGAGCTTTGATTCCGCAGCGCAATCACCATCGAGGCGAAATGCTGCTTCATATTCGGCGACAGCCGCCCTACCATCCCGAAATCCAGCATGGCGAGTTCGCCGCCCGGGAGAACCAGAAAATTCCCCGGATGGGGATCCCCGTGAAAGAACCCTTCGACCAGAATCTGATGGAAAATGACCGAAGCAATCCGGCCGGCAAGCTGCTTGCGGTCGATCCCGGCCGCCTCCAGCCTTCTGGCATCCGCCAGTTTAATCCCGGTCAGGAACTCCATGGTCAGCACCCGGCGGGTGCAGTATTCCCAATGCAGCTTCGGAATTCTGACGTTTCCGGTGCGGACGCATTGGGCCGCGATTTTCTCCCCGTTCCTGGCTTCCTGCGTGTAGTCCAATTCCTCATTCAGCACTTTGGCAATCTCTTCGGCAATTTCCCTGACCCGGTAATGCTTCGCCCAATCCAGCCTTTCCTCGGCAACTCTGGACAGCTCCAGCAGAATATCCAAATCGGTCCGGATGATCTGCTCCACGTTCGGGCGCTGAATTTTAACCGCCACCCTTGAACCGTCCAGCAGCACCGCCTCGTGCACCTGCCCGATCGACGCCGCTGCCATGGGAACCCGGGCAAACTCCAGGAACAGTTCCTCGATGCTGCCGCCCAGCTCCTCTTCCACGATTGCAGCGGCGTCTTCATAAGAGAAGGGAGGAACGTTATCCTGCAGCTTCTCCAGCTCGGCGATCAGGTCCGCCGGAAGCAAATCGGGGCGCGTGCTGGCGATCTGGCCAATTTTCACATAGGTTGGCCCGAGTTCTTCCAGAATCAGACGGACCCTTTCGCCCCGGGTTTTCGGCTGGGATTCCTCCTTTTTCCCCTTAAAAGGAATGTGGTCGGGAAAACCCAGCTCATGGGCAATGTATCCAAACCCGTTGCGGACAAGGGCCGCCGCGATTTGCCGGTACCGGAGGAGATGCCTTACCCGTTTCCCCGCCTTCATCGTCCGCCCCCCTTCCTTATCCGGTAAACGCCGTTTTTATGAACGGTCGCCCGGTTCCTGCAGCTCGTCAGCCAGTTCCTGAACGGAGTCGGCTGCCGGCCCTTCCGCGGCACCTCCCGCCGGTGTCTGCCCCGGAGCCCCGGCCACGCCGCCCTGGCTGTGCGCAAAAACCTTCTGCTCCAGCAGTTCGATCCGCTTCAGCAGCTCCTCGACCTGTTCCTTAGTCGCATAGCTGCCGGCCCCCGTCAGCCTCTGAACGCGCTCATTCACCATAGCTTCCAGGTTGCGCTTGGCCTCCTGGCCTTTAGCAACCAGATCGTTCACCACATCCGACGATTCGCTGCGGGTGATTTCGCCTCGTTTGACCAGCTCATCTACCGCTTTTTCAATTTGCTCCTTGCTTTGGGCCGCTACTCCAAGCCCGAGTGACACCGCACGGCTAAACAGATCCTTCATTATTCTGGCTCCCTTCGCATGATCTTCCTTTGAATACATACCTTCCAGCGATACGAAATCCGAATGCTCATGTCCGGCATCCATGTCCTCATACCCGATATCCACCTTCCTCTATCCGGATCGTCAAGGTATCAGGCAGCCTGCTTCCAGATCCAAAACCCGCCTTTACGGCATACTGCTCCGGCTTTGGCCTTTGTTTTATTTTACCACTTTTGGGCCGCCTCATTCGAGTTTGCCCCTTTAAACGGAAATGTTCTTAAAATCTTCAGGGATTCATCCCATTAACCTTTAAGGTGCTTAACCAGCTCCCGCAGCCGCTGCGGATCGATTTCCTTGAAGCCGTTCCCCTCCCGGCGCACCGCCGTGCCGAAATGCACTTCCCCCACTCCCGTGGCCCGGACGAAATCGGCAATCCCTTCGATTGTAAGGCCATGTCCCGCTAAAATAACCGGACGGTCTCCCGCTCCGGCTTGCCGGTCCCTTTGCGTAGCGGCTTCCCGCTTCGACACCCCCACGAGCTTTGCTATTTCAGGAATCGCCTGCGGAGCCGGCTTGATTCCTCCCGAAGTGAGCACCCGGTTGATTGGCGAAAAAGCTCTCAGCTCCATCAGTCCGCCGGCCAGATCGGCAAGCTCGTCAAAAGCTCGGTGAAAGGTGACGTTCATCCCTTCCGCAAGCGGCAGCCAGCGCTCCAGCGCAGCCTGGTCGATCCGGCCCTCCGGCGTTAAAGCGCCGATGACGATGCCGGCGGCTCCGGCCTCCCGGATCGCCTTGATTTCCTCCGCCATAACCTCCTGATCCAGCGCGCCGTATACAAAAGAGCGGCTGTGCGGACGAACCATCACGTGAACCGGAATCCGGACGGCCTTTACCGCCTGTTTGACCAAGCCGATTCCGGGCGTCAGCCCGCCTTCCCCGATGGCGGTAATCAGTTCAATCCGGTCCGCCCCGCCTTCTTCGGCGGCGATGGCGTCTTCCATACATGTAGCAATAACTTCGAGCAGCATGGGGCACCTCTTTTTCCATAAAATTGTTACCGTTATTATAAGAGAAACGCCGATCAGATTGTATCAGGAATAAGGACAAGCCGACTGATTATAAAGAAAAACTGACGCCGGATAAGCTCCGACATCAGTTTATTTGCCATTTATGGCGGGTTATTTCGTTGTATCAAACTGATCGCTAGTGACTTTAAAGCTGTCGATGCTGACCGAGGTGCCGGATGCATTCCTGTTTTTCTCCCCGAGGGTTACGATCTTGATGGTGTGGGGCTCATTCCCGGGCAGCTCATACTCGAATACGGCGGCCTGGTATTGATAGGTTTTGTTGTAGAAATCAATAGGAGTCCGGGTGAGCAACTTCCCGTCAATATATACGTTTGCTTTGCCAAAAGACGGGCCTTGAGTTCCCAAAACGGTGATCTTGCTCCCTCTGAAATCAAGCGAAACGGAGCTCCCGGTCTGGTCGGTGTATCTGGCGCCGCCTCCGGAGTTTTTCGAAGAGAAGCTGAACTTCCAAATTCCGCTGTATTCCACCTGAGGCACCGCTTCTTCGAAGGTCGTTACCGTCGAGACGCCGGCATCTCCTTTCGAGGCTTTGGTCACCAGCAGCGCATCGATATTAACGCTGTAATCGTAGGAGCTTTCGTTATGCGCAAAAATGTTTACGATGCGGAGGGTATGCGTTCCGTCCGGCAGTTCCCCGGTATCAAACACCGGCTGCTGGTATTTCGTATCCGGGCTATAAAAATCAATGGTCTGTGCCGATTCCTGCCGGTCGTCCAGCATGACCATCGCTTTGCCTCCGCCTGCATTGACGGTGGAAAGCAGCACGGCCCGGGTGCCGGTAAACGAAAGAACCGCCATTGCGCCGCCGGTGCTGGAATTCAAGGAGGTTCCGCTGGAATAGTCGCCTGAAGAATAAGGATCCCATTGCCCCGTATAGGTGAAAGCCAAATCGTTCTCCTCCAGCTTCACGAGGGCCGGCTCCGCGGGAGCCGTAATTCGCAGGGTATCGATATTAATAGCGCTGCCGGCGGACTGAGGAGCCCGATTTCCGGTCCACGAAAGGCTTAAATTGTGCACACCGGCCGGAAGGCTTTTCTTAAAAATAACCTGCCGGGCCTGCGGCTGCCCGCTGTACAGAGACGGAGAGGCCACTTTGAATCCGTCGATGTAGACATCGGCGATGCCCTGGTCCGGCCCCTTATAACCGAGCCATTCCACCTGTCCGCCGCTGAACGTTAAGCTCACGCTGCCCGGTCCGTCCAAGCTTGTTACGGTTCCCTCCGAATATTCTTCATCCGCAAGCCTGGACCAGGGCCCGCTGAACAGCAGCGCCGGATCGTTATCTTCATAGTCTCCCGGCGGATGGGCCGGCTGGTCGTTGGTGAGCTTAAGCGTATACGTACCGGTTCCGGCGTAAGCCCGGATATCGATATAATAGTAGCCTGTCTCTACGGCCTGGTAATCAATGGATTCCGATGAAGTCCCCTCATTTTCCGAATAGGCCGCCATGCCGCTGCTGCCTTGGACCGTTGCTGCCGAAGGCTCGTACACATAGAGATCAAAATCCGTTCCCGTGCTTCCGGAAAGCGACAGATTTAACCTTTCACCGGCGAGCAGATGAACATAATACACATCGTCCCGGTTCGCATCCGGTTGGAGCGCCCCGCTCTGCACCGTTCCCGTGAACGGTTTGCCCGGCAGGTCGTCATCGGACAGCGCTTTAAAGGCATCGGCCATTTTCCCGCTGGATGTCAGGTCTTTGAGCGAATCCAGCGGCTTGCCGCTCAGCATGATCCGTTCCTTGACTTTTTCGGGCGTTTCCGAAGGATCTTCGCTCAAAATAAGCGCCGCGATGGCGGCCACGTGAGGAGCGGCCATGGAAGTGCCGTAACCGAGCCCGTAGTCGTCGACTTCCCATTCCAAATTAATTTTTGTCTTTGAAGGGTCGTTCGACTCCACATCGCTGAAATTGCCCGCATCCAAAAATCCGTACGTCTGCCCTTCATAAATCGTTCCTGCCCGGCCGGTGCCGGAAGTCCAGGATTCGCTGCCCGGTTCCTCCAGCCTCACGAAGTCCAGATGAAGCATATCGTGCATAAAAGGCGTGTCCGCAAGCTTCCACAATGTGCCTTCTCCGCTCAGCAGCAGATTCCCGCCTCCCTTTAAATAGGCGGTCAGATTTTCCTGGTCCGCCTCCTTCAATACAGAGGTTGAACCTCCGTTGCCCAGGCCGGAGAACCAGATGACCGTATCGTAATTCCGCAGCGTTTCGAGATCGGGACCCTCCAGGTTATAGCCGACGGTTACCGTGTCATAAGCATACCCCGTCATATCGAGCAGCCGGGTATAGTCGGGCAAATAATCCGGGTTCCCTGCCCCTGTGCTCTCGTCATCCTGCACCACCAATACCGATGGTTTCGGCGAGCCGGGAGGATCCAGAAAATCCATTGCCTTTTTAAAAGCATCCTGCCGCTGAATCAAATCGGGCATCAGTTCAAAACCAAAGGTATTGTAGACCACCTTGTAGCTGCCCCCGTTAACCTGGGCGCCAAGCCCGACGTTTCTGGCAGGAATCGTGGTCAGAATTGCGTTCCCCGGAGCTCCGACGTCTACGGAACCCGGTCCGTAATTACTGAACCAGGCAAAATCGCCGCCGGGCTGGACTGCCGCTACCGAGATGACGTTTTTGCTCCCGTAGGAGGCCGGATAAACAGGGGACTCGTCCAGGTTTTTCGAGCTTCCCGGGGTATTGAAGCCATCGTCAAAATCATTGCCGACGGCTGCTGCAAACAGCATCGGCGAATCCGAGATCGCATCCTTCAGAGCCTGGCTGTAAACATCCGTCGTCCAGCTAAGCGTGGCCACTTGGGCTCCGGCGCGGTTGGCGTATTCAATCGCCTTGATAACGTCCGATACATATCCCGTACCGTCCGGTCCGAGCACCTTTAAAGGCAAAATCTTCACTTTAGGCGCAGCGCCAGAAATGCCGATCCCATTATTCGATTGGGCCGCAATGATACCTGACAGCTCTGTTCCGTGGTAGTCGCCGTCTTTAGCGTCATAAACGGAACCGTCTCCATTGTAAAAATCCCACCCGTGCACATCGTCCACAAGCCCGTTGCCATCGTTGTCCACACCGTCGCCCTGGATTTCCCCCCGGTTAGTCCAGATATTGGCCGACAAATCCGGATGAGTGATATCCACGCCGGTGTCGATTACGGCCACAAGAGTGTCGGGACTGCCTTTGGAAATGTCCCAAGCCTCCAGGGCGTCGATATCGATATCCGGCATCCCTTTCACGGGACCGTCCACATATTGGCCCACGTTGTGAAGCGCCCACTGTCCGCTTAATAGTGGATCACTTGGAACTGAAGCAAAATGGACCTTGACGTCCGGTTCCGCATACAAAACGTCAGAATCCTTTTTTAAAGCTTGGAGCGTGCCGCTTACGTCCGCCTTCTTCACTTCCAGCACCTCAAGCCCAGTGCCCGGCAGCCGCCAGGAGGCGGAGACGCCTGCCATCGGTTGAAGAGCCCCGGGGGTTCCCTCCTTGTATTTAACAAGGATGCGGCCCGGCTCCTCCTGAACCTGCACCGGTTGTTGGGCCGCCTCCTTCTCTTTGCTCTTCAGAAACCGGTCCTGCTCGGTAACCGGAAGGGAATCATCGAAGGATCCGGAGCCCAGAACCGACGGCGTCAGCGGCTGTTCTTTCTGAGAGTCCGCAGCTCCTGCTTCGGCAGGCCAAGCGCTTTTGCGCTCCTTTGCCGTCTGTCCGGAGCCAAGTCCGTCTGAGGCGTTGGCATGCAGCAGTCCGCCCGGCTGGACAAGCCCGAACGCAATCGACATCGAAAGCACAGTCATCAAAGTCTGTTTAAACACTTTTCTTTTCAAGGTTTTCGCTCCTTCTGTCGCAGATAATGTTCCGCCATGTACGCCGGTTCTACAGGGGCTACCGCTCGCTCCTTGTTTCAAAAGCCCGATGTCTAAGTGCCGCAGCGGTTTGCAGCAAGCCCCCGCAGACGGCAATCGAAATCGCCGTTAATCGATAAGACCGGCAGTTTGAAGCAGGTTCGCCAACACCATGGCCACAGCTTCACGGCTGGTTGCTCCCAGCGGATTAAAGCGGAAATCTCCTTGTGCTTCGAAGCCTTGCATAAGTCCCAAATCCGTTACCGTCTGGACGCTCTCCTGAGCGTACGTTCCAATTTGGCCCGCATCCGCATAAGACGGCTTCACGGTTGGCACGGACTGCGGAATGTTCAGCAATCGGACGGCTCTGGCCAGCATGACTGTCAGGTCCTGCCGGCTGATTTTAGCGTCCGGCTGGAACTTT
Organism: Paenibacillus mobilis; assembly: GCF_058267595.1. Taxonomy (NCBI): domain Bacteria; kingdom Bacillati; phylum Bacillota; class Bacilli; order Caryophanales; family Paenibacillaceae; genus Paenibacillus; species Paenibacillus mobilis. The sequence continues at coordinate 84,425 of NZ_JBZCMS010000008.1, read as the reverse complement.
CCGTCAATGCCTTGGATCAAACCGGCTGCATAGGCTGCGGCTACATCCTGCGCATACCAGTCGCTTCCCTTCACATCGCTGAAAGGTACCGCCTGGCCCGTCTTCTCCAGCCCCAGTCCGCGAACCAGCATGGAGGCGAATTGGGCGCGGGTGACGTCTGCTTTAGGTTCAAATTTACCCGCCGATGTCCCGTTTAACAGGAAGCTGTCGGCCAGCTTTTGGATTTGATCCTTCGCCCACGATGTGTTGGTATCGCTAAAGTTTGCATGGCGTTTCGCTACCGCGTAAATAGAGAAACCCGGCCGGTTGATGGTGACGATCGTGGACCCGTTTTGCGCCGGCGTAAACCGAGCAGGAACCGGATAAACCTTTCCTTCCTCCTCGTAAAGGGCGCCAGCAGCTGCAGGTTCCACTTCTTGGTTAACCAGGAAAGCCCGTTTAAACGACTGGGCCGCCGTAAGCGCAACAGATGTTGTTTTATCGCCGGACGTCATATTAGCCTCGAAGGAATAGGCGTCACCTACAATTTCCGCCTCCGGATAGGCCGATTTGAACGACGAATCCGCAGCCGTTTGTTTTTGCACGCTGAGGGTAAGTCCGGCACCTTCCTGAAATCCGCTTAATGCGGCGAGCGGGAAGGCCACCGAAGCTGCGTTCCAGGTGAAAACTACGGAGCTGCCGGCAGGCGCCTGTTTAAGCATGACGACCTGTTCGGGAGAAAATTGCAAGTCAGCTTCCGTTGAAGCCTCATTCTCTGCCGACAGGATAATTGCTGCAGGCTGATTTAATCCCGCCAGCGCTTTCCCGAGTTCGGCATCCGTTGTGGTTACGGTCAGTTTCCGGTCTGTCAGAACCGCTGAAGACTCGGTCTCTACGCTTTTTTGCCCTTTTTGAAGGACGGTTTGCGTTACGTCAGAGTTTGCCGCCGGCTTGCCGGTCTGGACTCCGCCGTCATTTCCAGCCGGAGGAGGGGTCCCCGGACTTGGTCCTGGGCCTGGGCCGGGACCAGGATCAGGGTTCGGATCGGGACCTGGTCCGGGATCCGTTCCCGGGTCATCCGGATTTCCGCCGCCCGGATTGTCCGGATCCGTTCCCGGATCATAGCTGTGATCCACATCTACGGTCTTAAATGCTACATTGACATTATTTTCGTCTTCCACCCCGTTAGGCAGGATGTGAACGGCCAGCATGACCAGTTTCACTAAGCCGTCCGGAAGTTCGCCGAGGTAATAGGTGCCATCCTCGTTAGGGATGGTTGTAAAGGTGCCGTTATAGCCCACGGATGCGTAACTGCCGTCAATTTGCTCGAACTTTATGTTGCCTGGAGCAATGGTTTCAGCGTAATTTTTGGCATACATATCCGCCAGCAGGCCGATCACGTTATCGTTCACGTCCACGGCAAGCAGGTAAACTCGGTTAATGTCGCCAGCCGTCAGCCTTGCGGATACGTCGATCGGATGATGCCCCGGAGCGAGCTTTACATCCGACAACCGCATGTCTTGAAGACCGAAGTCATTATCGCCGGAAGTTTCGCCAATGTGAATAACGAAAGGCAGATGAAGCGTTGGAAGTCCTGCGCTTTCAAGCACAACTTCCCCTTCATAGACGCCATCCGCTGCTTCCGGTTTGGCTTTGGCTGTCAAAGTAAACGGATGGGCGCCGCCCGGGGATACCGTCACTGTGTTGGAATCGGCGGTATCCATGCCTCCAAGGGACATTTCAATATCGGTAATGTCCGGAGTAGGAATAACGTCGTTTGGATCGGAGGTGACCTGTGGATGCATTTCGACTCGCGCCGTATAAGTCAAAGGGGTTTCCGACTTGTTTTCCAGCTGCAGCGGCTCCGTCACCGCATCGCGGCCTGCCTCCAAAGTTCCGAAGCTGACGCTGCTGGCCTGGCTGGCCATGATCGCGGCATTCATATCGGCGTCGTAAACCTTGATATCATCCATGGCTTTCAGCAAGGCCGGCGTTTCAATCGCATGGGCGATGTTGCCGCGGCCCGCTCCTTGGGAATAGACATCATAAAGCGTACCTTCGGGATCGGATAGAGCGTCCGCCGTATTCGCCAGAGCCGCGCGGATATCCAGCGGCGTCCATTCCGGGTGAGCCTGCTTCATCAGCAGCGCCAGTCCCGCCACATGAGGGGTCGCCATACTCGTCCCGCTGATGCGGTTATAAGCTTGGCTGTAGCTGGCATCCGGGTTGTATTTCCCGTAAGCGGGCCAGGTCGAATAAATATTGACGCCCGGAGCGCTGATGTCCGGTTTGATGCCGTAGTTGCCGTCGGAGTTGGGCCCGCGGGAGCTGAAGCTTGCGATGTTGTCGCCGGGGATGATATTTTCTTCAAATTGCGAAGCAAAGGTGAACTTCACAGGTTCGCCCGGATGGGCCAAAATCTCCCTCGCTAAAGCACGGCCTTCGAAGCCCGCCATATCGAAGGTTGGAATGAAATCGAAGTTGTCGCCCAGATAGGCGGAATCTCCGATCGGCCCGTTCCGGCCCGGTATATCTTCGGATAGATCAGCCTCAGGCGAGTCCGCGCCAAGCGAATTGCCATTAAAGATAATAGCTGCTTTTGCGCCGGCGTCATGGGCTTTTTTGATCTTTTCATCAAAGGTCAAGTTCCCGCGCGAAATCAGTACCACCTTGCCCGCAACGTCGGCGGAGCGGTAGTCCTGGCTATCGCCAAGACCTACGTAAACCGCGTCCAGAGGACCGGAAAGAATATCGGCGAAGTTCGTGCGGCCCGTAGTCCAGGCGAGAGCTTCTATCGGATAATCGGATCCCGCCGCTGCAATCTGCGGGGCATAAGTAACATCCGTAACGGAACTTTCCGGCTCATTCCCGGAAGACGGCGGCACCTCTTCCGCTGGCGGCGCTGTTTCTTCCGCCGGCGGCGTTGTCTCTTCCGCTGGCGGCGCCGTCTCTTCCGCTGGCGGCGCCGTCTCTTCCGCTGGCGGCGCTGTTTCTTCCGCTGGCGGCGCCGTCTCTTCCGCTGGCGGCGCCGTCTCTTCCGCCGGCGGCGCCGTCTCTTCTGCTGGCGGCGTCGTCTCTTCCGCTGGCGGCGCCTCTTCTTCCATGGACGGCTCCTGTGCGGCATTTAGAGCCGCAGAAATCCCGACTAAAGCCGAAAACTGACCGCTGAAATGCCGGGTTTCGGTCGTAGCCGCAGCTACGGAGATAGCCAGCTGCGCTCCGGCCGGAGAACCCATGGAATAATAGTACGGGCCGGAATCCGCCGCATTGCCGTTTGCGACAACGGCCGTAACGCCGGACAATACGGCATTATTCACCGCTATGGAGTCCGGGGAATTAGGGTCTTTTTCGGCATCCGAGCCCAAAGACATGTTAATGACGTTCATCCCGTCCTTGACGGCCCGTTCGATGCCGTCGATCACCGTGGCCGAAGAGCCGGACACTTCACCGCTCGGGGTTCTTCCGAGCACTTTATAAACGTACAGGTCAGCCTCGTAAGCAACGCCTTTCTGCACCATCTCCGGCGTTGGATTTACGGCTCTTCCTACGATCGTTCCCGAAACGTGGGTGCCGTGCTGAGTCCCCTCAAAACCTATGCCGTAAGGGTCCTCCTGCGGTGTTAGCGGCTGGTCCTCATACGGATCCGGGTCGTTATTAACAGAATCATAACCCCCTTTAAAAGCGTCTTTCAGATCCGGGTGATTATAATCGACGCCCGTATCAATCACGCCGATTTTCAGTCCTTTGCCGGTCAGATTTTGAGCCCAGGCCGATTCCACGCCGAGCTGGTCAAGCGGACCGTGATCATAGGAAGGCTCTCCGATTCCGGCCCCCGGTTCCTCATCGTCCAGCGGGTAATAAGTATAATTTTCATGAATGCTGAGAACGCCGGGCATTTTCGCAAGCTCCGGAATCCGGTTCGCCTCGACGGTAACCTCCATACCGTTCAAGACCGTATTGTATTGATGGTTTACCTTTAAACCGATTCCCTTGGTGTTTGCCGAACTGACAAAGGATGCCTGCTCCTTGAGTACGGATTGCTCCGCCGACTGCACCGAAAACGATCTCTTCTTGAGCTTGGCCGAATAGTTGCCGACAGCTACAGGATCACCGCTCATCTGCACAATGACGTTGACTTTGGACGTTGACGTTGTATCGATCCCGGGAGAAATGATGGGAGCGGAAGACGCGGGTTTTTCCTGCTGCTCCATAAGTGTTTTAACGCGGTTCAAAAGCTCCGGTGAAAGCGATGCGCCCGAATCGGCGGCTGTTCCGCTGCCTGCTGCCAGGCTGTTTAAAGGCACGCTCATCATGAGCAGCAGGGCGGCGGCAAAGGCGGCCGTCTTTTTCATAAGTATGTTCTTCAAGTTTCCGTTCCCCTTTTCCGTATGAAAATAATGAATAACGCAGACAATCAGCCCTTCGTGAAACATGAAGCAATTATTGGGTTACGTAAAAAGCATCGATAGACACGTAATGGCCGGAGGAAAGCGCGTTTTGGGAGGCCGTTCCTACGACCCGGACGACATGGCTGCCTGCAGCCAACAAAGTCGATTCGAAGACAGGAACCCGGAAACTTGCGTGCTCGCTGTACAGGTCAACCGGTTCTGCCGTTGCCAGCTCCCCGTCGATGTAGACGTCGACCTTGCCCCGGTTGGGTCCCGTTTGCGCAAGAAGCTTGACTTTCGTACCCTGGAAGGTCAGCTCGGCGGCATTGCCGGCTGTGTCGGCATATTTGGCGCTGCCTCCGGAATGCCGGGCAGACAGATTCACCGTCCAGATGCCCTCAAACGAAACATAGGCGCTTGTATCCTCATAAACTTTGGTAATCTCGCCCGATGCCGGTTTCGTAATCCGAAGCGCATCCACGTTGATTTCATAGCCGGCCGATTCCGGGTTTTTGTCATGCAAATTCACAATTCGCAAAACATGAGGACCGCCAGGCAGCTCGTCCGACTCAAAAACATCAGCCTGATACTGCTTGGAGCGGCTGTAAAAATCGACAGGTTCAACCGTCGCGGGTTGATCATCGATGTAGATCATCGCTTTACCGCCGTTTGGAGAAGTCGCGGCCATCAGCGTGACCTTGGTTCCCGTGAAGGGCACCTCCGCGTAAGCGCCAGAGATGCTGGTAATCTGCATTTTGCCGCCGGAATAATTAGCATTGGAAATTAACGTCCATGCACCGGTGTATTGGAAAGAAGGGTCGGATTCTTCTAGGAGCACCGGATAATCGACGGCCGTGTTTTGTACCAGAAACGAATCCACGTTGACGGCATGAACCGTCCGTTTTGCGGCAGGGTCCGCTTTGCCCGTCCATTTAACTTCAATGGTGTGATAGCCGTATGGCAGCGGCTGCTTGAAGACCGGTTGACGGGGCCGCGGAGTGACGCTGTAAAGAGAAACCGAGGTTGTTTTTAGTCCGTCCAGGTAAACATCCGCAACCCCCATCCGGTCGTCCTTAAGGGCTGTCCACTCGATTGAGCTTCCGGTGAAGGCAAATTTGACGCTGCCGGCCTCATCCAGCCGTTTGAGGGTGCCTCCGGAATACCCGGTCCCCGGCTCCGAAGACCAGGAGCCTTGATAAGACAAGGAAGCATCGTCATCCTCATAGGTTCCTGCCCCCGAGGTTTCTTCCATTCCAGAGATAAGCGTGTACCCGCCTGAGCCGCTAACGGCGGCAACGTCCACGTAATAGTAGCCGCTCTCCGGGGCCTGATAAGAAAAAAATTCAGCTGAGCTTCCCTGCCGCGCCGACTCTGCGACCACTTCCCCGCTCGCCGATAAATCGGACGCTTCAGGGCTATAAAGCCGAAGATCGAAGTCGGTGTCCTCGCCCCCGCTCAGCGAGAGGTTCAACTGGTCTCCTCCGTTCAGATGCACATAATAAACATCATGGGGATCGCCGGCCGAATCGAGGATTCCTTCCGTCTGCCCTTCTTTGAGCAGCTGTCCGGGAAGGTTGTCGTCGGAAAGGGCCTTGAAGGCATTGACCATCTTCCCGGTGCTGGTTCTTCCGGCCAAGCCCTCCAGCGGCTTGCCGCTAAGCAGCACCCTTTCCCTGACGGCTTCCGCGCCGAGGCCCGGATCCTGGCTAAGCACTAGCGCGGCCACTCCGGAGGCATACGGGACGGCAAGATCGATGCCGTCGTACCAATCGTAGTCTTCGATTTGAACGGACAGATTGGTTTGGGTAACGGAAGGATCGCTGGACCTGTAATCCTCCATCAGGTCAACGGTTGTGGCCGTCGTTCCGCTTATTCCGTAAGTTGCCCCCTCATAAACCGTCCCCGGCTGGCCCTCGGCAACGTTCCACCTGGCTGAGTCTCCCAGCCGGTCCTGCAAATAACGGACGCTCTCCAAATGCAGCATCTTGTTCACAAAGTCGCTTTGCTCGATGTTAAAAAGCGCCCCCGCCCCAGACAGCAGCAAATGGCCGCCTCCCTTTAGGTAGGCCGTCAAGCCGGCTTGGTCGGCCGGTTTCAAAACCGTTGTCTGAGCCCCGAACGGATTGTTTCCCCAGCCTTCGCCCGAAAACCAGATGACGATATCGTATTTCTGCAGCGTTTGGAGCGGCGGGCCGTCCTGGGCCATGTTCACGCTGATCGTGTCGTGCGGCCGTCCTCCCAGCAGCATTTGATAAGTCGGCAGCTTGTTTATATCCTCCGCTTGGACCAAGTTGGGAGTAACCCAATATTCATCATCCTGCACGAGCAGTATGGAGGAAGGGCTTCCGTCCGGCTTTCCCAGATAATCGAGCGCTCGGTCAAAGGCATCCTGCTGGACGCCAAAGTCCATGGACTCGAAGCCCGGTTCGTTATAGACAGCTTTATAGGTGCCATTGCCGATCTGGAAGCCTACTCCCGGATTGCGTATGGGAAGCGTCGTCAGGATATTGCTGGCCGGTGCCCCCATATCAATCGTTTTTTGTCCGTAAACGTCGATCAGCTGCCCGTTCATATCCATGCCGGCGACCGCCAGAATATGATCGCTGTCATAAGCGGCGGGGTATTCGGGCGAAAGATCCTTATTCGGGTTGATGTAGTCCATCCCGCCGTTTACGACAAACAGCATGGATGAAGCGTCAATCGCATCCTTAAGCGCCTGGCTGTAGCCGTTCAGACTCCAGCTGATGTTCACGATCTTCGCCCCCATGCGCTCGGCGTAATCGATCCCCCAAAGCACATCCGACAAATAACCGTCGCCGTTTTTACCCATAATTTTTACGGGCATGATTTTTATGTTTGGCGCCGCGCCGTAAATTCCGTTTCCTTCAGCCCCTGAGCCGGCCAAAACGCCGGCGGCCTGCGTGCCGTATAGATCATCATCAAAAATGCTGTAAGGAGCATTGTTATTCCCGTAAAAATTCCAGCCGTTCACGTCGTCGACAAATCCGTTACGGTCGTCATCGACCCCGTTGCCCGGAATCTCGCCGGAATTGGTCCAAATCCTGTTTTGCAGGTCCGGGTGATTGATGTCCACGCCCGTGTCCAGCAGAGCAACGACCGTGGACGGACTCCCCGTCGTAATGGCCCAGGCTTCGGGAGCATCAATATCAATGTCCGGTATTCCGTGATCCGGAAATGCAAAAGGTTTCGTGATTTGCTGGCCGGTATTATTCAACCCCCACTGGTCCGGGAACCTCGGATTGTCCGGCAGAGAAACTTCAGTCAAAGACGGGCCGGCATTTACCAGAGTTTTAGAGGGTTTGTTTAAAGAGGCCGTTGATTCAGAAGAGGATGTGCTCCGTACTATCTTCATGTCCGGTTCGGCGTAAAGCACGTTTGGATCCTTGTTTAAATCGGAAACCACTGTGGCGACATCGGCGCTCGCCGCGAGGTTCAGGACTTCGAGGCCGGAGATGGACAGCGGCTTATAAGTGGGGGCCGCATTGGCATAAGCCCGGTGCACAAGGGTACGGTCCGCCCCGCTTTTGTATTTCACGATGACCCGGTGACTGGCATCAGCCGTATCCGCTGCATCCGCACGGGGCAGGATCCGGGGGCTCTGTGCCTGCAGGCCCGAAGCCGGCCGGGTACCGGTATCCAATTCGGCCGCGGCCCCCGATGGGACAACGCCAAAAGCCAAGGATACGGAAAGCATGAATAAGAAAGATTGTTTCGCTACTTTTCTGTTCAAGTGGTTCGCTCCTTCTGTCAAACTGTCTGACTGGTAAATTCGACTGATAGGTACGATGATGGAGGATCTTGGAGGATGGGCAAAAGAGATAAAAGAAATCAAAAAAATCGGCCTGGCTTGCTAGCCGGAGGATCCCTGATTCAAGAGGAGGCAAAGACCGGAGCTTATGACAGGGCGTCATAATATGGTTTCCGGTACGAAAAAAAACGCCCCTAGGCAGAACGCGCCGCGCCGGAAAGGCAAAATCAATTCTGTTATAGATCTGAATAATCTGTTGATCTTGCTAGCGTAATAAAATAAACGGGTAGGTTTTGGAAAAGATCGATGGATCGCCGTTAAAGGCGATAAAGTGCCGGAGCGGCTTGCAAGGCGAGGTGTTTAACGCCTCTGGGAAGCCATTCCCTGATGATGATGGAGGTTAACATTTTGAAAATAAAGCAGCTTGAAAGATCGAGGTAGACTAAATAATAGACTAAGATTGAACTGTTTGCCTGAGAAGATCACCTCTTTTCTACAATAAATCATAGAGAACATGGAGTGCTTTGAAAATGGACTTCCTGACTAAACTATCAATTAGGTCCAAATTTAAGGAGATTATATAGTCGTGTTAAGAAATCCGTCAATGATTCTGCAAAAAAACTTAAATTCACGAACCTGATTATCAAATACTGTAAATTTATCTTATAAAAACGAACCTATTTACCTCTGAACTCGATATTTGTTCGTAAATAGCTTGCTTCAAAGAAAAAACCGCAGGCCCGGGACATTGGACCTACGGTTATGTTTTCTCCTGATTATTTCAATTCAATTTCCTTTTTCCAGCTGAGCTCATTCCCCTGCTCATTCTGGAACAAAAAGCTGACCTCGCCCTTTTCGCCTTTCATGTCGGCCGGGTAGAAAAATCCGGAAAATTGGCCGTTTCCGCTAATGTAAAATCCGTCCCCTCCTGTTTGCCCGTTCTGCAGGGCCTCCTGCGGGGTGCTCGAAAATTGGTGTGTATCGGAAACCCACTGCATTTGTTTCAGCGTGTAGCCTTCGGGCACCTTCTGGATCGAAAAATCAAAGCTTCGAGTTTCCGTAGTAGGCTTTGGCGTTTGGTCGATGATGATCAAAATTTTCCCGCTGCCGTCCTCCGCTCCGGCATTGCCGGAAGGGGAACCAGTCGTGGAAGGGGCTGCATTTGAACCCTCGACCGGAGCCGGAGCACTGGAGGCTCCGTCGGGTTCCGCTGACGGGGCTGCCGAAACCGTGGAGCCGTTTTGGCTTGTTTGAGCAGAGCCGTTCGTGCCGCTGCCTCCCGCGTCGTCCGTTTGGCTGCCGCCCGTTTCCGATTTGCCGCAAGCGCTGGTCACCAGCATGAGCAGCAACGCAGCTCCAACAAAAATCGTTTTATTAGTTTTCATCTTCGTAGTCTCCTTTAAATTCGTTTAATGTAAAATAAAACGCTACGCCTTGCGCGGTATTTACCGCGCCAAAGCGGCTGCCGTGCAGCTCCAGAATATGCTTGACGATCGCAAGCCCCAAGCCGGTGCCGCCGGATTTGCGGTCCCTGGAACGCTCGGCCCGGTAGAAATGGTCCCAGATCCGGCCCAAGTCTTCGTCGGCGATAGCGGAGCCCGTATTTTCAATCCATACGGTGATTTCGCCACCTGCGGAAGGCCTGAGCTCAAGGGTAATTTTCCCGTTTGGATTCGCATGCCTGACGGCATTGCTCAGCAGATTTAACACCACCTGCTCCAGCTTGGCCGGATCTCCGGTAACGTAGCTTTCCCGGCCTCTCCCCTGCGCCTCCATCCGGAACTCAAGCCCTTTTTTCTCCATCTGCTGGGAAAAGGAAGCAGCAAGCGTCTGGATAAACTCCGCTAACGGGAAAATTTCCGGATTCAGCCTGACCGCCTTTAATTCATATTTGGAAAGCTCCAGCATATCAAGAATCAAAGCGTTCATCCGGTCCGTCTCATTGACGATCAGAGACAGATAACGCGCGCGTTTATCTTCGGCTACGCCGTCCTGAAGCCCTTCCGCAAACCCTTTAACGATGCCCAGCGGCGTCTTCAGCTCATGGGAAAGGTTAGCGATCAGCTCTCTGCGGAGCTGCTCCGTCCGCTCCTTCTCCTCCACATCCTCCTGGAGCTGCAGATTAGCCTCCGAAAGCTCTCTCAGCGTATCGTCAAGGCGGCGGGAAAGGGTGATCAGGTTGCCCGACAGCTCGCCAAATTCATCGCGGGAGCGGATTTCCGGCTGTCCCGAGAAGTCCAGCCTGGCCAGGCGTGCCGACAGCCGGTTAAGCTTCACCAGCGGTCTGGATACAAGCCTTGAGTAGATCAAGGAAAGCAAAAGGACAAGGAGCAAAAGGACCGGCGCCGCATATACAAAATACTGCTTTAAAGTCCCCACCGCTTCGCCGACCGGCTGCAGCGAGGTCATGACAAACAAGTATCCCCGCCCTCCTTGCATCTGCTGCTGGGGCAGCGGCTGGATGAGCACCGCATAATGAACGCCGCTCCAATCGTCTATCCATTCCCGCTGGAGAAGCTTGCCCTCCCGGAGCCGTTGATCCGGCCCGTTTTGCGGCCCAAGGTCCTTGAGCGCGTTGTCGATAAGCGCGTCCTGATAATAAGGATTAAAGGAGCGCTGCTGCGGCACGATCAGATCGGTGATCGTCCCGGTAACCCGCACCAGTCCTTCCCCCGGCTCCGCGCCCGACGGGCTGAGATCCACCGGATGCAGCACCGTATCTTGTTCATCCATATAGATCCCGTCCACCACCAGCCGGTCGCCGGATTTGACGTTCGGCTGAATGCCGCTGACCGGCAGCCCTTCAAGCGGGAACAGGACGGTAACGGTTTTCCCCTCCGTCCGGAGTTGAATAAAATAAGGGCTGATTGAAACTCTTGTGAAATCGCCGTTTAAAATCGCCGTGCTGGCATCGTTGCGGTTCATGAACGAACCAAGCATCCGCGAAAGCTCCAGGTCGCTGCCCTCGCCCTGCTGGAGCTGCTTGGCAAAAGTCTGTGCATTGTGAGCCAGGGCATTGATTTTGGACGAGCGGTAAAAACGTTCGAAAAACAGCCCTTCCAGCAGCATCGTTACAGAAAACACAAGGAGAACGAGCGCGGAGGTAACGGCAAACAGCTTAAAAACGACGCTGCGCGTCCTCATGTTTCCCCCTCGAACTTATAACCCGAGCGGATGATCGTGGCGATATACCGTCCCTCTTCCCCAAGCTTGGCCCGCAGCTTCTTGATATGCGTATCCACCGTACGCAGGTCGCCCAGATAATCGTAGCCCCAAACACTGTCCAAAATATATTCCCGCGGCATAACCCTGCCGTAATGATTAATCAGAAACAGCAGCAGATCGTATTCCTTAGGTGAAAGATTCACCTTGTTCCCGGCTACGGTCACCGTATGCGACTGTTTGTTCACCGAAAGCTGCCCTTGCACGAACAGGTCGCCCTGATGCTGCGGACTTTGTTCCGCCCGTTTCATCAGCGCCGCCGCCCGGGCGACGAGCACCCGCGGACTGAGCGGTTTAGTCACGTATTCATCCGCTCCAAGCTCAAATCCGAGCAGCTGGTCATCGTCTTCGGTCCGGGCCGTAATCATGATGATCGGGACATTGGACTGACGCCGGATTTCCCGGCAGGTTGACCACCCGTCCAGCTCCGGCATCATGATGTCCAGAACGACCAGCTCCACTTTCGTTTGAGCGAACAGCTCCAGCGCAACGGCCCCATTTTCCGCTTCGTAAACGTCCCAGTTTTCCTTCCTAAAATAATCCGTTATAAACTCGCGCATCAGCGCATCGTCTTCCACCAGCAATACCTTCCGCTTCATTCCATTCACTCCGTATCTGCCGGGTCTCTGTTCCCTGTTCTCTGTCTTGTCCCCATAATTCCCCAATTCACCCAAGCATATGAGGATTCGGTGAACTTGGGTCGTCTCATTTCTCTTTCTTCCGCGTCCCCAATCCGAGTATAAAAAAAACTTGTGTCCATCGTGTGTAGCTTCGAAAAGAAAAAAGGAGCCGATGCGGCTCCTCAGTTAGATGAATCTATACATTTATCCGGTATGCCAGGACTTTCCTCGAATCGCCGCAGTACCGCTTTACAGCCGATGCTTCTGACGGATGTGCTCCAGCAAAGCTTTGTTCCCTCTGCCCACCAGCTCGTAGGTCTCGTCAAAGTCGCCGGTGTAATACGGGTCGGGGACATCTTTGTTCTTTACGTCCGGTACCAGGTCCAGCAGCCTGATCACCTCGGTCTGCGTTCCCTTCATCAGCCTGCGAAGGTTTTGTACATTGGAGTCATCCATGGCTACGATATATTCGAATTCCGAAAAATCATTGGCCGCTACCTGCCGGGCCCGCAGTCCTTCATAAGAAATGCCGTACCGCTCCAAAATGGTCCGCGTCCCTTGATGCGGCGGATGCCCGATATGCCAGTCCCCGGTGCCTGCAGAATCTACGCGGAAGCGGTTCTCAAGCCCCTCCTCCCGCACCAGATGACGGAACATGGCTTCAGCCATCGGCGAGCGGCAGATATTGCCCAGGCATACGAACAAGACCCCGATTGTTTCCGTTTGTCGATCCGTTGTCATCTCTATCACCTCAAACCGATAGTACATGATGGCACCTGACGTGACAAGCCTGCGTTTTTTTACCAATGCAGCGGTTTATCCTTAGACGCTTAAGCAGGGATTTGCAACTGCCGACGCCGTAATCTAAACTAAAGATAAGCACATGCTTATGTGGACATGCTTGATTCATTGCCAAATCATATCCGAATGGAAGGGATGGAGAATTCGCATGCAATACGTAAGACTCGGAAACACCGGGATGCAGGTATCCCGCCTTTGCCTGGGCTGTATGACTTACGGCGATCCCGAACGCGGCAATCATACCTGGTCGCTGAATGAGGAGCAGAGCCGCCCTTTTATCAAGAGGGCGCTGGAGCTCGGCATTAATTTTTTTGATACGGCCAACGTTTATTCTGACGGCAGCAGCGAAGAAATTGTCGGACGGGCTTTAAAAGATTTTGCCAACCGCGATGAAGTGGTCCTCGCTACTAAAGTGCGCAGCGTCATGCGCCCGGGCCCTAACGGCGGAGGTTTGTCTCGCAAAGCGATTATGTCGGAAATCGATAACAGTCTGAGAAGACTTGGCACCGATTATGTAGATTTGTATCAGATCCACCGCTGGGATTATAACACGCCGATCGAGGAAACGATGGAGGCCCTCCACGACGTGGTTAAGGCCGGCAAAGCCCGTTACATCGGTGCTTCCTCCATGTATGCCTGGCAGTTCCAGAAAGCGCTGTTTACGGCTGAGCGCCATGGCTGGACACGTTTTGTCAGCATGCAGAATTACCTAAACCTGCTGTACCGAGAAGAAGAACGCGAAATGCTTCCGCTCTGCCAGGCTGAAAATATCGGCGTTATCCCTTGGAGCCCGCTGGCCCGCGGCCGGCTGACCCGGGATTGGGAGGAAACGACCAACCGTTCGGAAAATGACAAGTTCGGACGCGGCTTATACGCGGCAACCGAAGAAGCCGACCGCAGGGTAGCGGCCGTCGTCAAGGAAATCGCCGAAACCCGCGGCGTACCGCGCGCGCAAATCGCGCTTGCCTGGGTGCTGCAGAAGCAGCCCGTAACGGCGCCGATTATCGGCGCGTCGAAACCGCATCATTTGGAAGATGCGGTCGCAGCACTCGAAATCGTCCTGACCGCCGATGAAATTCAACGGCTTGAGGAACCTTATGTGCCTCATCCGGTAACGGGATTTGTATAAGAATTGATTTAGAAAAGGCGCTCCGGCTTAGCCGGAAGCGCCTTTCTTTTCTTTTTCCATTCGCCAGATCGCCAAATTTTCTATATACTGTAAAACAAGATTAAATCTTCAAAAGGAGTTGATCCTTTGCCTGATCCTTTTGATTTCAACGTTTCGCCGAATCCCGGCACCAACGATCCTTATGCCCATAAAGCCAACCACGACGTTTATCAGCAGAAGCTGCAAAAGGAAGGGGTTCCGGGGCTTTGGCGGCAAATCACCAACCAGCTTATTGCCTGGGCTATTTTTGCCGGAATTGTTTGGGTTGTCGTTTGGCTTGGACATTTATTTTAATGCCCGTTTTCCATCGAAAAAAAGTCGTTTTGCCAGGGTGCCGTCGGATAAGCACAGGTCTGTAGATAGGTCCTTCTCCAGCTTTATTTAAGGCCAAAGGAATTTCCTTTGGTCTTATTTGCTTTTTTAAAATAGTTCTTGCTAATCCCCGCAGATTGTCATTATGATGATATAGGTTTTATGGATCTTAAATAGAGATAAAAGACGGAGTTAACATACTGTACAGAAAGGTTGGATTTTCATGGAACTGTCGCATCCCCAGCCGCTAACCACTAAACAAGTCCGGAAAGAGCCGTTTCCGGTTTCGATTTTATCCCTGACGATCGGCGCCTTTGCCATCGGCATGACGGAATTCGTAATCATGGGCATCCTGCCCAATGTCGCTCAGGACTTGAAGGTCAGCATCCCGACGGCGGGCCAGCTCATTACGATGTACGCGCTTGGCGTTGCGGTCGGCGCGCCCATCCTGACCATATTGACCCACCGCATTCCGCAGAAGCTGCTGCTTTGCCTGCTCATGGTCATCTTCATACTCGGCAACGGCATTTCGGTCATTGCGCCGAATTATGCTTTCCTTATGGGCGCCCGGCTTCTGACGGCGCTGACGCATGGCACCTTCTTCGGAGTAGGCGCTGTCATTGCCTCAAACCTGGTAAGGCCGGATAAACGGGCTGGCGCGGTCTCGCTTATGATGGCCGGACTGACGATCGCCAACATTATCGGCGTTCCCCTCGGCACGTTCATCGGCCAGCATCTCGGATGGCGCGCTTCCTTTGCCACCATCGCTTTGATGGGTATCATTGCCTTGATCGGAGTTATTATATTCATTCCAAAAATCAAGCGGGACGAAAGCGGCAGCATGCTGCAGCAGGTCGTCGCCTTGGTTAAACCGAAGCTGATGCTGTTCCTGCTGATCTGCGCGCTTGGCAACGCCGGTTTGTTTGCAGTTTTCACTTATATCACTCCCTTGCTGATGCAAATCACCGGTTTTGCCGAATCGAACGTGACCTGGATCCTCGTGCTGTTCGGCTGCGGCGTAACCATCGGCAATTTCGTCGGCGGCAAGCTGGCCGACTGGAAGCTGATGCCCTCCATCCTGGGCATTTACCTGGTCACCAGCCTCTTGCTTGCGATCCTCACCTTCACGGTCCATAACCACGTAGCCGCTGTGCTGACCGTGTTCTTATGGGGTCTAAGCTCTTTTGCCGTCATGCCCGGCTTGCAGATCCGCGTCATGAGCCTGGCCAAAGGCGCGCCGGCGCTGGCCTCCACTTCCAGCCACTCCGCCGGAAATCTAGGCAATGCGGCCGGAGCTTTTATCGGCGGCTGGGTCATTAACCAGCTTTCAATCTCGGCTTTGCCTTGGGTAGGTGCGCTGCTGGTCGGTCTAGGGTTCGTGCTCGCGGCCTTCTGTTATTGGGCCGAACGGGCAAAAGCCGTCCAATAACCTCAAAAAGAAGACCAAAGGAGATAAACGCCTTTGGTCTTTGTTTTTTTAAGACTGGTTTTGGGTTTGATTACTGAGTTTCTAACCGCTATTTCACCCTTTTAGTCTGGCCGTCCACTTCGATTTCGGCCGATATCTCCTTCAGCCAGCCTGTCAATTGAACCTCCTGCTGTTGATCCGCCACAAATTTCCCGCCAACCATCCCTTTGCTGTGAGGTGGAACCGAAAGCTCCCTGCTGCCAAAACGGAGATCCGGATAATAGTCCGACAAGTCCGGGGTAATCGAAACGGTTTGAGTGTGCCTGCTGTAATTCATGATCTTAAACATGCAATCCGCTTCAACCGTGAAGTCTGTCGATCGGACCGAACACTCGCTGTCTTTTTTCGAATAAGCCAGGGTAGAAATTCCGGTAGAATTGGACTTTATTATGTACATGGCCTGCTCCGCTGCAAGGGGAAACAAGATCAAAAAAGCGATGCAGCCTATAATCACCCTGCTCTGAACCTTCGGATACCGGGGACGATAATAATAGGTGACTCCAGCAATCCCCAGGATCAATAAACCAAACCCGATCAACACCGGCAGATGAAGTCCGGTTTCCCCTTCGCCTGTCCATGGCGGAATCCCTGCAGCCCGAAAAATAACATCCCCCAGCGATTGCTTCAGAGGAATGGAGGCCAGCAGGCATAATCCCAACAACAGAACGGCAATAAAAAGCCCCTTCCTTTTCACAAGCTCTCCCTCCTTCGGGATGAAAATAAACACGAATTCGGTATTCGGGGTTATCTTCTTTTCTCCTCCAGAAAAATATCCAAGGCCTTGATGCCGCGGCGAGCCAGCTTGATAAACAAAACCAGGCAATAAATGCTGACGGCCGCCAGCACCAAGTAGATTACGAGCAGCACAATCGGAAAAACACCTAAAAAACCCATGCTTCCAGCTTCCACGCTAGCCATATTTCGTCCTCCCCCTTTCTTTATCGCATACTCAGCTTGAAATGGAAAATCCAGATAATCAAGTACACATTTCCTGATTATACCACTTCATTTGGGGATATATGTTAACTATTTGCGAGTTAACCGAATTAAAATTTAATCGAATCAATAACAATTTTATACATAATTGCCAACAAGCAATGTTATAACTGTGTAAGGGAGAATGAATTCCCATTCAGCTGTGCTGCTAGTATTTTAATTCTGTAAGGAGGATGCCCATTTTGAAATCGTTAACAAAGAAACCTTTATCGGCTTGGCTGTTCGCTTTCGTCCTGATCTTCTCTTCCTTGTCCCTGTCTCCCCCCGCTTCGGCGGCGGCGGAAAACCTGGCATTGAACAAACCCGTTACGGCGGGAAGCTTCACACAGATTTATACAGCTGTTAACGCAAACGACGGAAATCAAGCGACTTATTGGGAAGGAGCCCCAAACACTTATCCCAACTGGATTCGGGTCGATCTTGGCAGCGTAACTGCGGTAGACCGGGTAACACTCAAGCTGCCGGATTTCTGGGAGAACCGCACCCAAACGCTGTCGGTCCAGAAGAGCATGGATGACACAAATTACGAAACGGTGGTCCCATCGGCAAACTATACGTTCCATTCAGGCACGAATTCGGTAGAGATTACTTTTCCTGAAACGTCAGCCAGAACGATCAAAATCAATTTCTCGGCAAACTCTGGAGCCGGGGGAGGCCAAGTTTCCGAATTGGAAGCATACGGGCCTGAGGCTCCTGCCGGGGATCCGAATCCTGGCTTGGCCCGTTCCGCCTTTGACCAGATAGCCGCTTCCGGTTTTGACAGCCAATTTGGCATCCAGCTGGAGAACTCCAGTGAAGGCGGGCAAAATATCGCATTCATCGATAACGGGGATTACATCGCGTTTAACGGTTTGGACTTCGGGAGCGGAGCCCGTTCTTTTCAGGCCAGGGTGGCCAGCAGCGCCAACGGCGGGGCCATTGAAGTTCGGCTGGACAGCCTGAACGGTCCGCTGGTCGGAACCGCGGCAGTATCCAATACGGGCGGCTGGCAGAATTGGGTTACCACTACGGCGGCCATCAGCACGGTAACCGGTACACACGACCTGTACCTGAAATTTACCGGAGGCAGCGGAAACCTGTTTAATATTAACTGGTTCAAGTTCGGTGCTGCTCCTTCCGATCCGCAGGATCCTCCGACTCCGCCAAGCGACGGGGATGTGGTCGGAAAGCTTTTTGCCGGTTATCAAGGGTGGTTTAATGCGGCTGGCGACGGCTCCCCGAACAACGGATGGATTCACTGGTCTAAAAACAGCAGCGCGCCAACGCCTAATTCCAACGTGAATTTTGAATTGTACCCGGATCTTCGCGAGTATTCCAAGCTGTACTCCACCAACCTGGGGAATCTTGGGAACGGGCAGCCGGCGAAGCTGTTTTCCTCCTATGATCAGGAGACGGTGAACAAACATTTCGAATGGATGAAAAATTACAACATCAGCGGCGCAGCCCTGCAGCGTTTCGGAGCCAGCGCAAGCGACGCGCCGGACGGCTGGAGAACCAACCGGGACAGCGTTGCCGTCAAAGTAAAAAATGCGGCCGAAACCTATGATCGCAAATTCTACGTGATGTATGACATCACGGGTATGAACCCCAGCGATTGGGTGCAGGCCGTTGAGCACGACTTTAGCAGCAACATCCTGAACAAAATGCACCTGACCTCATCATCCGCTTATGCCAAACAAGATGGGAAGCCGGTGGTCTGCATTTGGGGCATCGGCTTTACCGACCGTCCCGGTACGGCCGCGGAATCCGCCGCTTTAATCAGCTGGTTCAAAAATCAAGGCTATTACGTAATCGGAGGCGTGCCTACGTATTGGCGCACCGGCAATAACGATTCCAAGCCGGGATTTCTGGACGTATACGAGTCGCTCGATATGCTGTCCCCTTGGTTCGTCGGCCGTTTCAGCGGCCTTGACGGGGCGGACTTTTACAAGCAGACGCAATACGGTCCCGACTTCACCTTTACCCAGCAGCATGGCATCGATTATCAGCCGGTCATTTTCCCGGGATTCGCCTGGTCCAACCTGAACCCCGGAGCGCAGAAAAACCAGATCCCGCGGCTTCATGGAGACTTCATGTGGCGGCAGGCTTATGATCTGAAGAGCCTGGGGATTTCCACGGGTTACGTGGCCATGTTCGACGAATACGACGAAGGAACCGCTATCGCCAAAGCAGCCGAAAACAGCTCCATGATTCCAAACAATCAGTATTTCCTGACACTGGATGCGGATGGCGTCGCTGTATCGTCGGATTTCTACCTCCGCTTGGCCGGAGATATTAACCGGCTCTTTAACAATGAGATTCCGCTGACGGTTAACCATCCAACGAGTCATCAATAAGTAGAATGGCTGACCAAGCTTTTGTTCGATCACCTGCACCGCACAGATGTGCGGTGTTTTTTACATAAGGCTTCTGGACCCCATCCGAGTAAAATCTGCTGCTGAAAGATATCTGTATTGGATTTTGAAGAAAAGACCACGGTCCTTTGAAATTGTCGTTTGAATCCAGGAGTAGTGGTTAAGTAACATGTGAACCCAACACAACATCTGGAGGTAATAACCATGACACAGAAAATAGTGGGTGTATTTGCTACAGAACAAGAGGCTACGAATGCGATTCAGGATTTGAAGGAAATGGGCTACAGAGCGGAAGATATTTCCGTTATCGGAAAGAACAAACACGACTTAAATGACATTCACGAAGAAACAGGCACGAAGGCGCCGGAAGGTGTGGCTGCAGGTGCAGCGACCGGAGGTGTCCTCGGTGGTATAGCAGGTTTGCTAGCAGGATTAGGCGCTCTGGCGATTCCTGGCATCGGTCCGATCCTCGCAGCCGGTCCAATCGCCGCTACGCTTACAGGAGCTGCCGTTGGAGCAGGTACGGGCGGTCTTGTCGGCGGTTTAGTGGGCATGGGAATTCCGGAGGATGAAGCCGAGGAGTACAATGCCAACGTAAAAAGCGGCCGGATCCTCGTCATAGTTGATGCCGTTGAAACCCGGAAAAATGAGGTCTACTCCTTATTCCGGAACCATCATTCCATGAATGCGAGCCACTATCCTCAGGCTGCCGGCACTAGCGAAACAAGAGAGCCGGTCTTTTATCAGGAAATTGCGACCATGGACCGTCCGGATATAATCCCGGATGGGACAAGTCAAGAACGGACCATGCGCCTGCATGAAGAACAGCTGGACATTTCCAAGAAACGTCAAACCACAGGTGAGGTCAACCTGCGCAAAGAGGTGGTTGAACATGAACAATCCATTAATGTTCCCGTGACCCGCGAAGAAGTGGTGATTGAGAAAAAGGCGGTTCAGGACGAAGCTACCGGCGAGCCGATCGGCCGTGACGAAATGATCCGGATTCCGGTCTCCGAGGAACGGGTGGAAGTCAGCAAACGACCCGTTGTCACCGGTGAAGTGGATATTCACAAACGCCAGGTGCAGGACACTGAACATGTGAGCGATACCTTGAAGAAGGAAGAAGCCCGTCTGGAGCAGACCGGGAATCCGACAGTTAAGGGCGACAAAGATTTGTAAGAGGGCAAGGGCGGGCCGATGTAAAGGCTGGTCTCTCTGGATTTCCCTGTTGAATGGAAAGGGAAACGGATAGCGAAAAAACGGACAGCAAATGCTGTCCGTTTTTTCGTGTCGAGAAGAAGGTACTCCTCGCCTGATATTTTTTATTTACTTACTTGTACTTGGAAGATTCATTTCTAACCCAGGCAGATACTCCACTTTTATGTTTCCTTCGGCATCCGTTTTTTGAAACGCGGTTTTGCTTTTATCATTTTATTAAGCTACCTGAACGGTTTTATAGTTACAGAATGCGGCATGGATTCGAAAGGTTCAAAACGAGTATTTGTTATAAGCATCTTGCCGTCGGACACATTCCCATAAATCACATCTAGCTTTCGCCCCTTTTCATCGAATAAATCATATCCCATCTGTGCTTTAGAAATTTTCAGTTCATCCGGTAAAGTCACTTCAGTAGTTATAATAGATAGATCTTTGAAAACGATCCACGATTGTGGCATAGGCCTGTTTGTCACCTTTTTTAATACTGTTAATGACAGCGTTCAAATCTATCTCGCCTTGATTCAAATCCATCGCGCGCGTCTCTTTTCATAACCTATAACTAAAAAATATGGGGTTTTGTGACACCGTTCAGGAAATATTTATAAATATAAAAGCAAGACATCAGAAATCCCTACATCTTATAAGCCCGCATCGCTTTGCCCAGCTCTTTGAGCGTAGGGCGTTTGCCGTACATGAGCACGCCGGTCCGGTAGATTTTGGCCGACAGCCAGCCGAAAAACAGGGTGGCTACGAGCAGGATTACGAGCGAAACCGCGATTTCCCAGGAAGCCACCTCCCCTACTCCCACTCTTACGAGCATGGAAATCGGCGAGTTGAACGGGATAAATGAGGCGATTTTGATCAGCATGGCATTCGGCGTTCCGATGCTGAAGATTCCGATATAGAAGGAAACCATCAGCAGCAGCGTAATCGGCATGATTGCCTGGCCCAGCTCCTCCGTCCGGCTGACCAGAGAGCCGATCGCCGCAAACAGCGTCGCATACAGGAAATAACCAAGGATGTAAAACACAAGCCCATACAGGAAAACATCCACGCTGATCTGCGAAATATCAACGCCAAGCCCTTTAATGGCTTCCCGGTTATGCGGCATGGAGATGTTCGCCGCCACTACGGCCGCAAAGAACAAAATTTGCAGCAAACCGAGCATAAACATGGCCAGGATTTTGCCGAACATCTGGACCAGAGGCGAAACGCTGGTGATCAGGATCTCCATGATACGCGAGCTTTTCTCCGCCGTAACCTCCGAAGCGATCATACTGCCAGTGGTCGTGTTAATCATCAGGAACAAGATGATTAGAATGTACACATAAATATAGTTAGCCACTTTTGACTTGTCGGAGGCGCTGGCCTCTTTCCCGCCGGTTGTATCCGGGCTTCCGGCTTTCTCCATATTCAGCGTAACAGGGGCCGCCAGTTCGGCAAGCTGGCTGTCGCTGAGCGAACCTCCCGCTATGATCTGCATTTTCACCGACTGCAGGGCGCTCTGCAGCGTAGCCGTCAGCCCCTGGCCCGGACCGTCACCCGATTTGGACACATAGATCACTTCGGGAAATCCGGCGTTTGAATTTTCTCCAAATTTCAGGTAGGCGTCCAGCTTTTTGGACGATAGGTCCTGCTGGAGCTGGGCATCGTCCACCTTCCCCTGGTAATCAACAAGGCTGTAATCCGAGCTTTTCAGCTGATCCGAAACCTGGCGGAACTTCTCGGCGACTTGAGCCTGCGGCTCATATACCAATCCGATGTTCAGCGGTTTGTCGTCTTTGTTCATGAATTTATCAATCAGGAATGGAACGTTGGCCAAAATCGTAATCAGAATGGCAATGACCAGCATGGTGATCAGGAAAGATTTTTTGCGGACTTTGCTCATGAATGAGAAACGGATGACCGTACCGAGCTTATTCATTGGACTCCCCCACTTCCTTGATGAAGATTTGGTTGAGCGTAGGCTCCTGGATTTCAAAATGCTCGACTTCGCTCTGCGCCATGGCCGCCGACAAAATGGCCTTCGCCGCCGAAATATCCGAAATGCGCAGCTGGTATCCGCGTTCCTTTCGCTCAACGCCGGTCACGCCGGCAATTTCGTTCAGCCCTTCCACCGGCCCGGTAGTATGCAGTATCACGGATTCACGAGGGTAACGTTTCTTGATTTCCTGCAAATCCCCTTGGATCACCGGGTTGGACCGGTGCAAAATCGTAATGTTCCGGCACAGCTCTTCCACATGCTCCATCCGGTGGGTCGAAAACAAAATGCTGGTGCCTTCGTCGCGCAGCTGCTTCACGTTAGCTTTCAGCAGCTCGACGTTAACCGGATCAAGACCGCTGAACGCTTCGTCCAGAATCAGAATCTTGGGCTTGTGCACAACGGCGGCGATAAAACCCATCTTTTGCTGGTTGCCCTTGGACAGCTCTTCAATCCGTTTATCGTAATACTCCGGCACCTCAAACCGTTCCAGCCAATAGCGGAGGCTTTTGTCGGCTTCCTTGGCGGACATGCCGCGCAGCTGAGCCAGGTAAGTGATCTGCTCGCTCACCTTGATTTTGGGGTACAGCCCGCGTTCCTCGGGCAGGTAGCCCATTTCATGCCGCTGATCCGGGCCGTAAGGCTTGCCGAAATAGGAAATCTTCCCTCCATCCGGAAAAATAACCCCCAGCACCATCCGCATCGTCGTTGTTTTTCCGGCGCCGTTTGCGCCAAGCAGGCCGTAAATCTCCCCTTGTTCAACCTCTAATGAAATCCCGTTCACAGCCGTTTTCTCGCCAAACTGTTTGAATACCTGATTCAATACCAGCGGTTTTGTCATCCCAGCGTCCCCCTCTTCCATTTCAGTTCCTCAGGCAAATGTCCTTTCAACCACAGCTCCAGCGCTTCCTCCAGCTCAATGCTCCTTCTCCGCAAAATTTCGATGCCCTCACCTTCCGCCAGCTTGCCGGCTTCCTCGGGATTCACGAGCACCTTGACCAGATCCGGCCCCTGCTCCAGCTCCAATGCCCCGAGGCTCCCGGCTTCCTCCTTGCCGCCGCGGATCCACCACTCCTGAAAGCAATTCAGGAGCGCATCCTTCTCGACCATCCCGTAGCTTTTACCATCACGCATCATAAAGACGTAATCGGCCAGCTTCTTGATCTCGTCGACGATATGGGTGCAGAGCACCACCGTCATTTCCTCCTCCGCCAGCAGGGTGCGGAGCTCCGTGATCATTTCCCTCCAGGCAAAGGGATCCAGCCCGGAGGACGGCTCATCAAGCAGGAGCAGCTTGGGGCGGCAGGCCAGAGCGGCGGCAATCTCGAATTTCCGGCGTTCGCCCTTCGACATTTTCGAAAGCTTGATGCCTCTCGGAACCCCAAACCGGTTGAGCAGCTGCTCAAACCTTGTCCCGTCCCAGGCCGGATACCAGCGAGCGCGGAAGCTGCCGGCCTGCTCGGCTGTCACTGTATTTTCTTCGTACAGGGGGAACTCCGGCACATAGCCGATCAGCCGCTGAAGCTCCACGGGCAAGGTGCGCTCATGCCGCTGGCCAAACCACTCGAGGCTGCCCCCGTCCGGCTGAAGCGTCTTCATCATGAGATGAAGCAGCGTGCTTTTTCCCGAGCCGTTAGGGCCTACGACCGCCACCACATGGCCTGACGGGATATCCAGATCCACCGGACCGATCGTTTTCCTTCTTCCCGCCTTGATGACGCCCTCCAGCTTTACCGCCAATTCTGTCATGCCGAATCCCCGCCCTTCGCCGTGTTCTCAAATTTCTTCTCTAATAGCTCAAGGAATAACGCCTGCAGCTCTTCTTTGCTGTATTGAACCGACCTTGCGCTGTCGATGGCCGCCTCAAGCGCCTCCTGGACAAACGTCCGTTTAAAAGTGCCCCGCTGGCCTTCCTCCACCTTGCCCACAAAAGTGCCGGTGCCCTGCTTCGTTCGCAGCAGTCCTTCACTCTCCAGGTCCTGATACACCCGCCGCACCGTAATGGCGCTGCAGTTCAAACTGCCCGCAAACTCGCGTATGGACGGAAGCAGGGTGCCTTCGCCAAGCTGCCCGCTGACGATCATCGAACGCAGCTGCGTTTCGATCTGGTGGTACAGCGGCTCTGCGCTGGCTTCATTGATTTGTATGGGAATCCACACCCCGGCACCTCCTGTCCTTTCTCTGTCTCTAAATTTAAAATGGACGTAAAAAGCAGGTCAAACCACGTCTCTGATTTCAATTTTTCGGATTACGATTTTACCCGTCGCGTAAAGAGACAATGCGCCCAAAACCAGGCTGGCCCACATCACCGGGGACACAGCCCCGTAACTTCCGGCAGAAGCAAGGGTATACTGCACCAAATTGCCGCCCGAAACCGCAATAATGGCAGCAATCGCTGCACAAAGCCCCATAAAAGCAAAAGACATCCACATATAAACCCGCCCGCTGCGCAGAAACTCGAAATAGATATAATAGCCGTTCACAAGCAGGGAGTAACCCGTCCAGGTCAAAACAAACGGAATATACTTGATCCCCTGTACCGATTCATGAATGCCGCTGCTTAAAATGTAAATTACCGAATAAAAAATAAGGCCGTTAAGCAGCGTCACGCTTATTCCCTGCAAAATCCGGGAAAAAACCACCGCTCTGAGCGGAACCGGAAGAACTTTGAAATAAAGCAGCTTTTGGGTGTAGGAATCTTCCCGAAAATAGCGAAAGGAGCTGCGGCAGAACGTTAATCCAGTAAAAGGTATGATCATCAGAAACATAAAATCAAGCAAAACGTCCATGGACCGTTCCACGTCGTCTTCCTGAGCCGAATGAAAAAGCAGGCTGATGCAGCCTCCCATATAAAGCATAAAAATCAGATTCCAGACAAAAAATTTCCGATCACTGCTCCATTCCCGCTTCAACAAAAACAAACCGTCGCGCCAAATCATTTCCCTGCCTCGCCCCTTCCCTCTTGATCTCCCTGACAAGCACACTGTTATACTGTGTATATCTTTATACACAGTATATGAGCACTCCTCTCCATTGTCAACATTTAGGAAAAATATAAAGAGTTGTCCTAATGGCCTTTGCAAACCATGGGGAACCCTCCCTTTTTCACACAAAAAAGGGACCTCAAACTCCTAAAAATGAAGTTTGAGGTCCTGTTTCAGCTCCCCTGGACACTAGAGGACGATCGGTGCTTGACCAACGGGGCCAGCCTCGAACGAGCAACCGGGTTAGGAACATGGATCGGGTATATGCCCGCTTCGCGTTTCACCCGCTTTTAACTACTGCTCTGTTAAAAGATCCGCCCCGCGGCTTGTAATCGCCAGGGTATGCTCAAACTGGGCGCCCGGCGTTCCGTCCGCCGACCGGATCGTCCACCCGTCCGGCTCCCACAATACGGCCCCCGTTTCTCCCAGCATAAACACCGGCTCGATGGTAATGACCATCCCTTTTCGCAGCTTAAGCCCCGTGCCCGGCCGGCCGTAATTCGGCACGTCGGGCGGCTCATGCATCAGCTGCCCGATGCCGTGTCCGACCAGCGGCTTCACGATCCCGATGCCAGCCTCATCCGCCGTCCGCTGGATAGCGTAGCTGATGTCCCCGATGCGGTTGCCTGGAACGGCCGCCGCAATGCCCCGTTCCAGGGCCAGCTTGGTGACCTTGTACAACCGCTCGACCTCGGGGGAGGGCTCGCCGACCAGGTACGTCCAGCCGGAATCCGCCATCCAGCCGTCCTTTTCGACCACGATATCGATGGTGACGATGTCGCCGCTGCGCAGCAGGTTATCCGTCGGGAATCCGTGGCATACGACATCATTGACCGATGCGCAGGTTGCAAACGGGAATCCTCTATAGCCCTTCTGAGCCGCTTTGCCGCCACGCTCCGCAATGAAATTTTCCACGAACCCGTCAATCTGCCGTGTGGAGATACCGGGCACGATCGCTTTTCTCAAAGCCCGGTGACAATCCGCCAATATGCGTCCCGCTGCCCGAATCAGCTCAATCTGCTGCGCGTTTTTCGGTATCACTTTTGGCATGGGAAACGCCTCCTTTTTCTATAACCCTGTCTGCTGGCTTTCGCTCTAATGATCTAATATATGTAAACTATAAGAAGAAAAAAACCGCTCTCCGCACAAAAGCGAAGAGACGGTTTGAAATGTCTTATATCAATGCGATAGCCGGCCGACCGTCAGAGGATCACATCAAGAAACGGAAGAGTTAAGCTTCCCCATTTCCTTTTCCACAAGGGTAGTTAATTCTTCTTCATATCCGCCCATGATGCGGTACTTGCGAACATACTCCCTGACAAATTTTTTGGGATCCTTCGGCCTGAAAATTCTAGTCATCTCCCGCAAACTTTCCTTAACTTCATTATGACCTTTCGTTGCCATATGATTCCCTCCCAGAACGCTAATGGTACTGCTTCCGTAAATGAGAACGCCGAAAAGATCCTGCAAGTATTCATCTAGAAGTGGTTAGTTTGTCCCGCCTGCTCGGCAGGCATCTGACATTATACATACCCGGCAAGTTTCCGACTGAATCAAGCTTGCTGTATAAGCAAGACGTGCGGTCAGGCACCCGATAACACTTTATGTTTATCCGGATACAAATGGAACGGCCTCCTATCTCTCTATATTGTAACATATTCAGCGGCTCGTTTCAGCTTTCACCTTTTTCGGGAATTATATTTCTGATCCTTTCGTTATATTATCGGTTTTTAAACGGTTTAAGATAAGAGTGAAGGATTTGTTCCCTGAACAGCAAATTCTTCTATAGACAACTGAAACATATATATTTAAACAGCAAGAGTGCACAGACAAAATCCCTGAATTCTTACCAGGCTACCCGGGAGGAGACGGCTGATGCGTAAGCCCAAGGTTTTGATTGTTTATGCAAGCTACGGAGACGGGCATTATCAGGTCTCAAAAGCGATGGAAAATTCATTCCACGAACAAGGTATTACCGATGTGGTTCTGCTGGATTTGATGGCCGAAGCTCATCCACTGCTTAACGAATTAACGAAATTTGTATACATGCAGAGCTTTAAAACCATCCCTTATTTATACGGCTGGGTCTACAATACGACCCGGAGGATGCCGTCCAATCGTCCGTTTTACGGCATCCTGCATTCCATCGGGCTTAACAAGCTGGCCAAAGTGGTTGCGGGCATCAATCCGGATCTTGTCATCCATACTTTCCCGCAGCTCGGAATGCCAAGGCTCCTCAGACGGACCGGGCAAACGATCCCGCTCGTCAATGTCATTACGGATTTTGATATTCACGGCCGCTGGGTTCATCCCGCGGTGAACCGTTATTATGTGGCCACCCAGGATTTAAAAAACGAAATCGTCGCCCGCGGGATTCCGGAGGAACGGGTGATGGCCAGCGGCATCCCGCTGCGTCCCGGCTTTTCCGACAACCGGGGACCGCATGAGCTTGCGGCAGCGGACCTGGTTCCGCCTGGCCTCCGGCAGGACGGCAAACCGGTAATTCTGCTCATGGCCGGGGCTTACGGGGTCATGCAAAATATCGCCGATATCTGCAGCCGCCTTACTGCAAGCGGCGAGCGGCGCGTCATTGCCGTCTGCGGGAAAAACAAGGAGCTGTTCGCGCAGCTTCAGGAACGCTTCAAAGATCACGAGGACGTGCAGGTCTGCGGATTCGTCAACCACATAGCCAGCCTGATGGCGGTCAGCGACTGCATCATTACCAAACCCGGGGGAATCACGTTGTCGGAGGCTCTGGTCTGCCGGCTGCCGATGTTTTTATTCCGTCCCGTTCCCGGTCAGGAGCTGAACAACGCCCTTTATCTGAAAAAGAAAGGGATCGCCTTCATTTCCCAGCGCCCGCGCGACCTTGTCCGGCAGATCGAGCAGTTCTTCAGCAGCCGGCAGCCGGAAAGCGAGCTTTACCGCGAGCTTGAAAGCCTGCGCCGTCCGGAGGCCGCCAAAGCGATCGTCGAGGATCTGATCCGGCTGTTTATCGCCCCGGAGAATACCGCCGGCGCAGCCGCGGCACCGTCCTGATGAACGTATAGGCCATAAAAACCCAACCTGCCCGGCAGCCTTCTTTCGTTCTCAGCCTGAACGGCTTGTCATACATTAAAAAGGAGAAGGGGACTTCTCCCCTTCATCCCTTGACTCAAGAAGGTGTATGCCCTTGTCGCCATTCCGTTCCTCTACAGGCCTTCCTGAACATTTGGCCGCTTTCCTGTGTCACTTATTCCCTTTTATCGGCGGTATTCTTTTTCTGGCGATCGAAAAAAGAAGCCGGTTCGTGTTATTCCACGCCCTTCAGTCCGTTTTATTGTTCGGAGGGCTGATTGTGAGCCACACCATTGCCGGTTTTATTCCCTTTCTCGGCATCGCCTTGGCCTCGCTCCTTACCCTTGCGGGTTTGCTGCTGTGGATTGCCCTGATTATCGCGTCCCTGCAGCGCAAATGGCTGAAGCTGCCCTGGATCGGCGATTTTGCGGAGCAGCAGATCCGCAATTGGTGAAATAAAAAGAGCAGCCCTTCTACAAGGACTGCTCAGAGTGTCGAGAAAGTCCAGAGGACTTTTCGACACTCTGTTTTTTATATGGGGAGACTCATCTTTTAAAACAAAAATGGATTTAAAACGATCTGAGAACCCATTTTTATAAACTAATAAGGCAATTTTAAACCCCCTGCAAAAAAACAGGGGGTTTCTCGACAGCCTGAGCAGCCCTTCTACAAGGACTGCTCTTTTTATGTTTTCATACGCTTTCCCCCGGCAGCAGACCGGCAGACAGCCAATGCTTCCGCATTGCTTTTACGTCATCCTCACGTTCGCCGTCCCCGCTTTCGATCTGCTCAAGCAGCAGCTCGACCGCCTTCTCGCCCATTTCCTTGTAAGGCACGGCCATCACGGAAAGGCTGGGCACCAGCCGGGAGCTGACCCGGTACGTATTGTCCGCGGACATGACCGAAACGTCGGAGCCGATCTTCAAATCGAGCCGGGCAGCGGCTCTGTACACTTCCAGGGCGCCGTCCATCCAGTTGGACAGGTAAACCGGCCGGTTCCCCGCGGCGAGATCCGCCTGCAGCATCGCTTCGATCTGTTCAGGTTCCCTGCGCTGCACCTTTTCCACCCGGTCGATCCAGCCTTTGTCCGCGCAGAAATCGGCGTAGGCTTCCCGGCGGGCTCTCTCCGCCCAATTTTCGGGCCAAGGTCCGTCCTCCATCTGCAGATAGGTGACAGCCCCGACGCCGCTCTGCGCCAAAAATTCCATGGCTGTGCGGACGCTGCCGTAATAGTCGGCCATCACCGAATACAGATCCTCCGATCCGGCATAACCTTCGACCGAAACGTAAGGAATCTCGTGGTCGCGAATGCTCGCCGCCCATGATTCGTCCGCATAGCCCAGATGATCCAGCGTAATGATCCCGTCAACCCGGCGCTGGAAATATAGGGAGATCAGCTCTTCCCGGCTTGTTCCTCCGCTTCCCTGGCCCACAAGCAGCACATGGTAGCCGTGGCGCAGGGAAGCCTGCTGCAGCCCTTCAAGCAGCTGCAGAAACAGCGCGTTGGAGGTGTCCCCGAAGACGGCGATGCAGTAGCTTCGCCCCGTCTTCATGGCTCGGGCCACCGCATCGACATGATAATTCAGCTCGCGCATCGCCTTCAGTACCGCTTCCCGTTTCACCCGGCTTACGCCGATGCCCTGCGTGCCGTTAATTACGGCGGAGACAACGCTCCGCGAAACGCCGGCCAGCCGGGCTACATCCATGCTGGTTACTCTTTTCCCCGTCATAGGCCACCTACACCCATTCAATCTTTCCGTGATCCAGGGAAGCGATCCGTACGAGCGACTCCACCCGGTAACCGGCATCGGCGAGCAGACGACCGCCGGGCTGGAACGCTTTTTCAATCACGATGCCTATTCCCGCCAGCTCCGCGCCCGCCTTCTTCACGATCCGGGCAAGGCCCGAAGCGGCTTCTCCGTTCGCCAGAAAGTCGTCCACAATCAGCACGCGGTCGCCGGGCGCAAGAAACTTTTTGGACACGGTAACATCGTTAATTTCCTGTTTGGTGAAAGAATACACTTTTTCGGTAAAAATATCCTCGGTCAAGGTCAGCGATTTCCGCTTGCGGGCAAAAATCAGCGGGACATTCAGCGCCAGCGCCGTCATAATCCCGGGAGCGATTCCCGACGACTCGATCGTCAGCACCTTCGTCACTTGTTTCCCGCCGAACAGGCGGGCAAACTCTCGCCCGATCTCCTGCATCAGCACCGGGTCCATCTGGTGATTCAGGAATGAATCGACCTTTAAGACCTGATTGCCGAGCACAATGCCTTCCTGCATAATTTTATCTTTGAGCAGCTTCATAGGTTTCTCCTCCGGATCTTTTTCTGGGGCTGGAACTGCAACCGTTTATTCGTTCTGTTTCTATTGTAACGCATATGTAACGCAAAAAGCCCGTTTCCCCGCAGGGGGGAACAGGCTTACCCGGGGATGCCGACAGGCCAAAGCATTTCGTTCACAGCCTCGCCAGCCGGTCTTTCTCCCTTTCAAGCTTGCGGTCAAATGGGTTTGGTTTTATCCGGCAGCAGGTTGGCTACCATGCTTTTAAGATTTTTGTCTTCAAAATGGCCTTCTTCAGTCCCGGTATCCAGACGGCGGATGCGGATTTCCTTATAACCGGCTCCGGCGTCTGTGGGGACAAAGGTTAACGGATCCTGTTTTTCAAGCCGGAGACGGTAGCCCATATCCGTACACATGTTCAGGTAATCCTGCTCGGCGGGCAGCCGGTCCTCATCCAGCATAATCAACCCGCGCAGCTCTTTGATTTTGTCCTCGTGGACAACATCGAAATAAACGATGCATTCCATGATCCATCACACTCCAAGTCCAGTATCTTTTGTTCAGCATCTCCATCCGGCGCGCGATCCATCCGGGAGGAGCCTACCTTCTTAGTAATACGGCGCAGCTGGAGTCCGGACACGGAATAAATAAGGCGATTTCATGAAATTATACTAAATGACGGGATATACAAGGCTTCTTCTAAATCTGCTCGCCGCCGCAATGCGGACACCATCTTGTTCCTTTGGCAAGGGTGGCCGAGCAAATCTGGCATTTTACGACGGTGCTGCCGGAGGCCTCGGGCCTCGAGTCAGCTTCCTGCTGCGGAACCATATTTTCTTTCCAGGTCCGGATTCTGCGGTCCAGCTCCAGCTGGCGTTCGCGTTCTTTCTCCAGCTCCTCGTTGCGGCGCTGCTCTTCCTCCTGCGAGGCAGGCCCGCCGTAATATTCCGGTTCTTCTTTCACCAGCGGACCGCGGTAAATCATCGTTTCCGAGGTCACTCCCGTTTCGCGTACGGCCTCTTCCGGTTCTCTCTCCCGCACGGGCTCTTCAGCCGCCTGATAACGGCCTTCATTGTCGCTGCGCGATTTTAGCTTTCTGCCGCAGAAGGGACAAAAAAGAGCGTCCTGGGGCACTACTTTTCCGCATTCGCACAGACGCTCGTTTCTGAGCGCGGCGATCCGCGAACGAAGCTCATCTCGCTCTTCCGCAAGCAAATCGCAGGTTTTGGCCAGCTCCATCATTTCTTTTTCCGCAAGGGACATATCTTTAACGCGGTAACCCTCATAAAACACCTGCCCCATTTGCTGGTAATAGATGCCCATCTCACGTTCGATATTTGAAATCTGTCCGTTTAGTTTATTTATTTCCACTACGTTTTGGGCGCGTTCGCTCGCTTTATTCGCTCCGCTTTTAATTCGGTCCAAGAAACCCATTACCTTCATCCTCCGATCAAAGCAGCATCGTCTTCATTCCTCATCAAGGTATGATGCTTCATTCATATTTAGACGGCTTTCGCGGGGCCGAACCGGCCCGCGCTCCCGTTAACGTTAACTATCATACCAGATTTAAGGCGTTCTGTGAAAACCCAACACCGGGATAGTGGTCTAGGCTCCCCTTTTTGATTTGACGGATCAATCAGAGTACAATAAAAAAGCCGACGGCGTTATTTTTATCAATTCTGCATTTTGCATAAAAGGTTTAAAAATGCCCTCGGATCCGGGCGGCAAAAGGATTCATTCCTTCGTTCGCCGTCCGAGGGCTGGTACAAGCAGCCTTTCTCTGCTGTTTTTTTATGTAAAATGCCCATCATTAGGAGAAGATACCTTGAGCATATCGAATGAACCGGGCAAAGGACTGACTTTGAACCCCGCGGAAATCAATCAATTGTGGGAAGCAGGCGGCGAACAGCTCGCCGGGTTCGAAAACTGGAACCAGCTGCCGATGATGTATCAAATGGCTTTAGATGAGCTTCACAACAAAATCAAGCTGCTTCAGTCGGAATGGAAACACCGCCAGGGTTATGATCCGATCGAACATATCAAAACACGCATTAAAGAGCCTCAGAGCATCGTGGGAAAAATGCAGCGCAAAGGCCTGGCTTTGACGCCTGACAATCTGGTCAACGAAATTCATGACATAGCCGGCATGCGTATCGTATGCGCCTTTGTGAAGGATATCTACAGCCTGGTCGATCACCTGCATACCCGCGACGATCTAAAGGTGATAGAAATCAAGGATTACATCGCCCAGCCCAAACCAAACGGCTACCAAAGCCTGCATATGATCGTTTCCGTTCCCCTGATTCTGATGGAAGGCCCGGAATGGATCAAGGTAGAAATCCAGCTTCGCACTTTGGCCATGGATTTCTGGGCCAGTATGGAACACATCTTATTCTACAAATACGACAAGCAGGTCCCGGCACATGTCATCAAAGAACTGTCGGAAGCGGCCCACGCGGCCGACGAGCTCGATAAAAAGATGCTTGGCCTGCGCAAGGAAATCATTGCGCTGTCGGAAGGAACAGCCGGCTCCGAGGAATGAAGCGCCTGCCGGATACACGCTGCCCTCAGGCAGCGTTTTTTTTGTGCGTAGGCGGTTGGCTGTTCTCTGGCTGCCGGCATTTGGCGGGGGCTGTTGAGTGGAAAACGAAGAAACGCCCGGGATTATTTCCCCGGGCGTTTCTTCGTTTCGTGCGGGCCGGCCGTGCGCTGCGCGGCCCGGCGCACGATCAAATCCAGGCCGTCCGGCGCGCCGGGCACGGACGGCAGCAAACCGGCCAGCCAGCTGCGCACGCTGGCCGCGGCCCCGCCGCCCGGGTCTGCCGCTGGCGCAGGCAGACCGCGGGCTTCGGCGAAGCCGGGGCCAGGCTCGTGCAGCGCGCCTTTGGCGGCCGCTGCGCTGAGCCACTCGGCGACGCCGGGCCCCGCACCCGCCGGCCGGGGGGCCGCCCCCCCGGCCGCGCGCTGCGCCGCGGCCGGTTCCTCCGGCGCGCGGGGCTCCAGCGCGCCCTCTTCGGCCCACGCGCCAAATACGGCGCGTGCCAGCTTCTCCGGCGCGAGATCCAGCGCCGTAAGGGCCAGGCGCGGGTCCGTGCTCCAGCCGGACACCGCCGCCTGCTGCAGCGCGGCTGCCCGCTTGCAGCCGCGGTCCCCGCAGGCGCAGCGCGCAGCGGTTCCGCGCAGCGCCTGCCCGTCAGCAGCCCCGTCCGGGACGGGCTGCGCCAAAGGCGGCTCCGCAGGCAGCAGCTCCGCCAGCCCTGCCGGCACGGCCGCACCGGCCAGCAGCGCGCCAAGCTCGAGCGGCTTCTCCTGCAAATAGCCGGTTACGCGTCCCGCCATCGCTTCATCCGCCGTCTGGACCGGCAGTACCAGCGTGCAGCCGTTATCCCCGCCGGACGGATTCTGCGCCTGATCAGCCGCTTCTTTCCCCGCCTCATGCCGCGCTGGATTCCATTCCGCTTTCAATTGCCCCGGTTCTGCCGTTACCTGAACGGCGCCGCCTGCGGCCTTTCCTTTCGCCATATGCTTCTTGCTCCTTTACTTTTACCTCTGGCCTATCAAACCTGCCCAGCTTCATATCCAGGCTTCGAAGGCGTTAAGTCCAATCCACAGTCTGCAGCGTAATCAGCTCCTGAAGCTCTTCCGTGGACATTTCCGTCAGCCACTGTTCCCCGGAGCCTACCACCTGCTCGGACAACGTTTTTTTCCGTTCAATCAACTCGTCGATTTTTTCTTCCAAAGTGCCCTGGCAAATCAGCTTGTGCACCTCGACGTTTTTATCCTGGCCGATCCGGAATACCCGGTCCGTCGCCTGATTCTCCACGGCCGGGTTCCACCAGCGGTCATAGTGGATGACATGGTTGGCCCGGGTCAGGTTAAGCCCGACCCCGCCGGCCTTAAGCGAAAGAATAAACAGCGGCGGCCCCGAGCCGTCCTGAAACGCCCGCACCATTTCATCCCTTTCCTTTTTCGGCACATTGCCGTGCAGGAAATACGGCTGAAACCCGTAGCGGTTGCCGATATGGCGGACAAGCAGATCCCCCATTCGGACATACTGCGTAAAAATAAGCGCCGCCTCGCCGTTCTCCGTCACCGTATCCGCAAGCTCCAGCAGCCGCTCAAGCTTGCCTGAGCGTTCGGCCGCCGAAGACCTGCCTGCAGCCGCGCCGTCCGACTGGAGAGCCGGATGGTCGCAAATTTGCTTTAGCCGCGTCAGCGAGGAAAGCACCAACCCTTTCCGCGCAATACCCTGGCTGTCTCCGATTCGGCCCATTAGGTCGTCGGTCACGTTTTTATATAAAGCGGCCTGCTCTGCCGTGAGGCTGCAGTAGGATTTCATTTCGATCTTCTGCGGCAGGTCCTTGGAAATATCCGGATCGCTTTTCAGCCTCCGCAGCAGGAACGGCGCCACCAGTCTCCGGAGCCGCGCCAGTTCTCCCGGATGCTCCTCTCCGCCTGACGCAAACTGGCGCCGGAAGGCCGCCGCCGTGCCGAGATAACCGGGATTGAGAAACTGAAAAATCGACCACAGCTCGCCAAGGCGGTTCTCGACCGGCGTCCCCGTCATGGCAATACGCTGCGGCGCGCGCAGCTTCATGACGCTTTGCGCCTGCTTGGTGCCGAAATTTTTAATATACTGCGCTTCGTCCAGTACGATGGCCGACCAATACAGCTCCCTCATTTCGGCCGAATCGCGGCCGGCCAGCTGATAGGTCGTCAGCACCACATCATAGGTTTTGCAGGCGTTGATCAGTGCTTCGCCGTGCAGTCTTTTTCCCCCATGGTGAATGTACACGGTGAGCTCGGGCGCAAACCGGCTGAGCTCCCGCTGCCAGTTTCCAAGCAGGGAGGTTGGGCAGATGATGAGATAAGCCCCTTCCTCCTTGCTGCCGTCCAGCATGGCCGTGATAACCTGAACGGTTTTTCCGAGACCCATGTCATCAGCCAGCAGCGCTCCAAAGCCGAGCCTCCGCATCAGGGAAAGCCACTGGAAACCCCGTTCCTGGTAAGGACGCAAAGTTCCCTGCAGAGACCTCGGAATCGGGCGGGTGTCCAGACGCCCCAGGGTGTCCCCCTGTACGAGGGCCTGCAGTAGCCCCTCCATTTCGAAGCCGGCCACATACATGCCTTCCCACTGTCCATCCAGCTCCGGGTCGGCGGCGAGATGCATCAGTTCGGCAAACGTCATGCTTCCCTCTTCGTGTTTCTTCATATATTTGAGGACCTGGCGGATTTCCTTGATGTCAATCTCAATCCATTCCCCCTGAAAAAAAACGAGCGGCAGCTTCGAATCGGCAAGCTCCTCCAGCTCTTTCTGGCTTAACGTCCGTTCGCCCAGCACCGCTTCCACCTTAAAGGTGACCAGCTGCTGCATTCCTACGCCGGCACGAGGAGCACGGTTTGCTTCTTGTTCCCAGTTCCCCGTCCGCAGCTTTATTCCGGTCCGGCGTTTACCTTCCTTCGTCCATTTTGAAGGCATTTGCACCGTCACCCCGCTGCGTCTGAGCAGCGGCACCGTCCGGCTCAAAAACCGGTAGACCTCTTCCTGGCTCAACTCCGTCCCCTCTGGGCGTGAAATCGACATCGCCTCCCGGATCTCGGGCGACCATTCCGCCGCTTTATACAGACAGAGCAGCAGCTCTTTCTGCACATCCTTAAACACGCCTCCGCCAAAAGCAAGGTCCGGCTCCAAATGGTTCCAGACGTTGTCCGCCGCCAGCCGGAGGGAAGGATCCTCTTTGCTTTCCGCCCAGAAGGACAGCATCCAATACGGGTGCTCTTCCCAGCGGTCCGGCGGCTCGAGCCGCAGGCAAAGCCGAATGCCGGGACTAGGCTCGGGAGTTTCTCCCCCACGCCCCTCCGGCTGCATGCCCCCGGCTTGGGCAATAACTTCCTCAAGCTCCGCAATTTCCGCCGCATGGCCCTGAATTTCAGCCGGATAAACTGAACCGGTCAAATTGTTCCACCACAGCTCGCTGAGCGGCGACGTTCCTCTTCTATAGTCAGCGCGGGCGTTTCTCAACTCTTTGCCGAGCTCCTGCACCGCGTCTTTTACTTTCACATCCATCAGCGCAGTCATAAAGGAGTGCAGCACGTCCAGCTGTCTCTGTTCGATCGACAACGCTTCTTCTTCCGCAGGCGGCCGGATATGAGCTAGGCCCAAGGGCGGCATTGCGACAGCAAGCAGCCGGAACCGCTTTTCATCCTCGGGTTCATCCAGCAGCGGGCACCAGACGGCACGGATCGCCGCCAAACTTCCTCTCCTTCTTCCTCCCTGAATAATCGCAGGTCTAGAGCCTGGAGCGATCCGTCCCCGCCGGAGAAGATCCATGGCAAACCGGGCCGCTTCGCGCCAATACACCATTTCGCCGCCCGGCGTAATGCCCTGCGTTTCCAAGTCGGCATCTTCCCAGGCAAACAGCATGTTCCAGGTATCTTGAGGCGTTAAGGCTAGCCCCTCCAGGCTGCGGCCCGTCAGCACCCGGCGTTCTCCGCGCCGCTCCTGTCCCCGGAGCATAGCCGCCGGCCATCTCAGTTCAGCAAGCCGCAGCGCAGCCTGCTGAAAGGGGCGTTCGCCCGCTGAAGTTTGAAGACGCCGCATGGTCATGACCCACGCGTCCACTTTCGATTCCGATATTTCTCCAGAGAAGCTGAAGAACACATCGCCAAGCCATATTCCATAAAGACGTTGATTCATTGCTTTCTCCTGTCTATCTCCGTTTGAGAACTTAATATTATATTATACATTAAGCTGCTCGTTTAAAAACAGGTTTCGGCAAACTCGGGATAAAATGGGCCAGGGAAGATGGGTATATAGTCCGCCACAGGGTATATGTTTATAGAAAGGATATCTCGAATTTGTACAGGAGAGGAGCCGGGCATGCTTAAACGTAATCCTTATAGATGGTGGAACGTGCTCTTTTACCTCATCATGATTGCCGTAAATGCAGCCGCTGTAATCCTTCCGCTCGGCGGCCTGAGCACCCGGCAGCTTTCGGACAAATACCATACTCTGATAACCCCTGCCGGCTATGCTTTTGCAGTCTGGAGCCTGATTTACCTGCTGCTGGCCGGTTTTTGCATCTACCAGTTCGGAAGGTATACCAATTACCGCGACTCGGTTTTATCGATCGGGATCTGGTTTGGATTATCATGTCTTTTTAATGCGGGGTGGATTCTGCTCTGGCAGTACCCGTATGCGGAGGCTTCCGCAGCCGATCTGCTTGCTCTTCTGGCCGTTTTGATTGTCCTTTACCGCAGAACACGCCTGATCTCTTATCCTACCCCCGGAGAAAAAGCGTTCCTGCGCCTGCCCTTCAGCCTTTATTTGGGCTGGATCAGCGTAGCTCTGATGGTCAATATCGCAGCCGTACTTCGGAAAAACCACTGGGACGGCTGGGGCCTTCCCGCTGACAGGTGGGCGATTATCGCCTTGGCGGTTGGCGCCGTTATTGCGGTGGCGGTTTCCTTATCCAACCATGACGGCCTTTTTCCGCTCGCCTTCGTCTGGGCCTATTCGGCTATCGCGGCAGAACAGAAAGGGACGGTTAACGTTCATCTGACCGCCATAGGCCTGGCCGCCATTTTGATGGTCTTCAGCCTGTGGATGCTGTTGTTCAGGCCCGTTCGGCATTGGCGTTAAATTAACTCTGAGTAGGCTTTAACCAAAAAAAAGAGCCCGGCAGGCTGATGCCTGCACGGGCTCTTTTGGTCGAGACGCTTGGGAGACAGAATTATTTCTTCAGCGCGATAACCTCGATTTCCACCAGCGCGTCCTTCGGAAGACGGGCCACCTCCACGGCACTGCGGGCCGGATAAGGTTCGGTGAAGAACGTGCTGTAAACCTCGTTCATTTTCGCAAAGTCGTTCATATCTTTCAGGAAAACAGTCGTTTTCACGACCTGATCCAGACCGCTGCCGGAAGCTTCCAGAATAGCTTGGACATTGCGCAGCGATTGTGCGGTTTGAGCAGCTACTCCTTCAGCCAGCTCACCGCTGGCCGGATCCATGCCGAGCTGCCCGGACGTATAAACCAAATCTCCGATTGAAATCCCCTGGGAATAAGCGCCAATGGCTCCGGGGGCGTTTGTTGTAGCGATTACGGACTTTTTCATAGCTAAATCCCATCCTTTGCTTTACGGTTATTCAAACTATCATTATAGCCATTGTATCATTTAAGCGGCAGAAAAAGCGAGAAGGTACTGCCGATGCCCACCCTGCTCTCCAAACGGATAAATCCGCCCAGCAAACGGGCCAGATCCCGGCTGATCGAAAGCCCCAGTCCGGTCCCGCCATACTTGCGGCTGATGGTCCCGTCGGCCTGCTGAAAAGCTTCAAAGATGGAGTGATGTTTGTCCTCCGAAATACCGATCCCGGTATCCTTGACTTCAAACACGACCCAGTCCCCCTGAACCTGATCCCGCGGTTCCGATTTGCGCATCGTCAGGCTGACTTCCCCTTGTGAAGTAAATTTAAAGGCATTG
Organism: Paenibacillus mobilis; assembly: GCF_058267595.1. NCBI lineage: Bacteria > Bacillati > Bacillota > Bacilli > Caryophanales > Paenibacillaceae > Paenibacillus > Paenibacillus mobilis. The sequence continues at coordinate 45,342 of NZ_JBZCMS010000008.1, read as the reverse complement.
GACAGCAAATTCCGCAAAATCTGCTGCAGCCTTTGTCCATCCGTATGAAGCGTATGGGGCAGCTGTTCATCCCGGTGAACCTGGAAACTCAGGCCCTTCCGCTGGGCAAGCAGTTCAAACGGCAGATAAACCAGCTCCGGAATTTCGCAAATGCTGATTTCTTCCACCGTAATCTCCAGCCGGCCGGCTTCCACTTTGGACAAATCCAGAATGTCGTTGATGAGCTGCAGCAGCTCCTGACCGGACTTGTAAATAATTTCGCCGTACAGCACGTTTTCGTCATCCGGCTGATTATCCGGCTCTCCGTCTTTGTTTCGGCCGTTTTCCGATATCAGCTGAGCCAGGTTGATAATGCTGTTGAGCGGCGTTCTCAGCTCATGGGACATATTCGCCAAAAATTCGGATTTATACTGGGAGGCCAGCATCAGCTGCTTGGCGCGTTCCTCCAGAACGATTTTGGCTTTATGAAGCTCTTCCGTCTGCCGCATCATCAAGGTATTGGTTTCCTTCAGCTCCCGGTTCCGCCTTCTCTCCAGCTGGAAATCGCGGAACATGAAAACGAATCCCGTACTCAGCGCAAGGGAAAGGAGCAAGGTGCCCGGCAGCATATGCACCATGTAGTATTCGAAAGGAATGACGCCGAGTATCGCAATGTCCAGGTTGTTAAAGACATTAATGACTACGATAAACACAAAGGCCTGCACAATATAAGCCATTTTATGGCGATTGAACCACCATCTCAGCAATGCGGCTACCAGCCCGAGAATAAACATGTTCATACATCCTGCCATGGAAGCCGCATTGATTCCGAACAGGAGGCGGCACAACCCGATTCCTCCCCCGATGAGGGCTAAGATAAAGGGCTGGCGATAGCTCAGCGCGGCGATGATCAGGGGAACGAACCTTAGGTCGAAAATAACGTTTTCCCCGAATTGAAGGCCAAAATACATGGATACGTATGCCGAAAATACGATCAGCAGCACGGATGATGCATATTTGATTTTCCCTGAAGCCACTACAAAGACATATTTATATATGAGATTAGCCAGGTAGGCGATAGTGACCAGAATACTCAAATTTATAGCAAAAGCGTTTCCCATGTCATTCATTCATCCTATCACTCCCGGCTGCAGGCAGAAGCAGCTAGGGCCGCCGGCCGGGAAGACCAGCAACCTTAGCTCCTGCATAATCATATGAACTGGAATTGCAGCTAGATTCCTAAGTTTCAAGTTTTCAATTTTCTGTGTTTCTAGGGTTCTATCAAAAAGGTAACAAATTGTAATATCTTCATATGTATCCTATCATATCACGAAGAAATGCCCCGGAACAGATTAAAATAACCCCACAAAGTGAGGTCCTGCTCCGGCGGCTGCTCCCCGCGCGTTTCCGGAAGCCCGGAAACCTGTATGCTAAAAACGCGAACCCTTAAGCCCGATTCGCGTCTCTGTTCCCGAAAGTCGGCCAGGCAAAATGAGGCCATCTTAGTTTTCGTCCCTTAACGCCTGCGGGAAAGGCTTCCTCGCTTCGTACGGGGTTCTCCGGCGTATCCCCTGCTGCTTCAGCAGATGCTTCAACAGAAAGCTCCTCCTCCGGCAGCATGTAATACCTGCGGTGATAGGTGCTGACCATGTCTCCTTGTACCGTTACCACATAATCGTTATGCAGCTCCAACAGTCTGCCTTCCGCAACATGAGATTTATACATGCTGATTCGCCTCTATTCCATGATGATTCCGGACTTTAGTTCCGGCTTCGAACCCAGCTGTCATATTCCTGCTCTGCGGCATCTTTGCTGTGGCCGTAGCGTTCCTGAAGTTTGCCGACCAGCTTGTCTTTTTCGCCGGCAATGACATCCAAATCGTCGTCGGTCAGTTCGCCCCACTGCTTCTTCGCTTCGCCTTTCCACTGATTCCATTTGCCTTTCAACACGTTTTGGTCCATTTTCGGTCGCTCCTTTGTGTTCCTAGCATGGATTGTTGTAACTTTGGTGCCTTGTATGTTTTTATTACCCCGCCGGTTTGGGCCTGAACCGAAATCCTGTTCTTCCCAACCGGCTGCTTGTTTCGTCTCTCTCTAATTTCGTCTAATTAATAGATAGGCTGCAAAAATTACATTTTAAAATAAGGGGCTGCTTAGATGGAATTGACGCAACTGACCGAACAAATTGTCATTTTGTTGGCAGCTCTGCTGCTTATAGGGGTTTTAGCCACCAAATTTTCAAGCAAGCTGGGCATGCCGGCCCTGGTCTTTTTTATTGTTGCCGGCATGGTGCTGAGCCGGTTCGTTTATTTTGACAATCCGTTCCAGACCCAGCTTGTCGGGACGCTGGCGCTGGTCGTTATTCTGCTGGACGGCGGGATGCAGACCAAATACATGACCATTAGGCCGGTCATCGGCTCTGCCCTTTCATTAGCTACGGTAGGCGTGGTAATCACCACGGTTCTGATCGGCCTGGCCGCCCACTACATTCTGGGCGTTACCGTCGCCGAAGGCCTTCTCTTTGGCGCTATCGTCGGCTCCACGGACGCTGCCGCCGTGTTCTCCGTCCTCAGCGGAAAAAACATCAAGGAGCGGATTACGTCCACGCTGGAGGCCGAATCGGGCAGCAACGATCCGATGGCTGTTTTTCTGACCGTCACGCTGATCGGCTGGATTCAGAGCCCCCACCATGAAATCTGGGAGCTGCTGCTTTCCTTCGTCCTCGAAATGGGCATCGGCCTGGCCGCCGGCCTCCTGCTCGGATGGCTCGCCGTTAAAAGCATTAATCTGATCAATTTTGACTCCTCGGGACTCTATCCCGTCATGACTGTGGCGTTTGCGGTGCTGACCTACGGTCTGACCTCCATTGCCCACGGCAGCGGGCTGCTTGCCGTTTACGTGATGGCCCTGGTGCTCGGGAACAGCGATCTGACCTACCGGCAATCCATCTTGCAGTTCAACAAAGGGTTTGCCTGGATCATGCAGATCACGATGTTTACTCTGCTGGGCCTTCTCGTGTTTCCCGCCGATCTGCTGGGCATCGTCCTGCCCGGACTGGCACTGTCCTTAATTCTGATGCTTATCGCCAGACCCGCAGGCGTACTTGCCTCCCTGCTGTTCTCCAAATTCAAATTCAAGGAGCAGCTGCTGCTTTCCTGGGCCGGTCTGCGGGGAGCCGTCCCTATCGTTTTGGCCACTTACCCGCTGCTCGCCGGACTTCCGCATGGCCAGCTGTTTTTTAACGTCGTCTTTTTCGTTATCCTGACCTCCGCCGCCATTCAGGGCCCCACCATCTCTCCCCTTGCGCGCAAGCTGGGCTTATCCGAGGAGAGCGGAAACCATGCCCATTCTCTGCTGGAACTGGTCTCTCTGGGGAAAACCCGCTCAGAGATCAATCACATTCATATTCATGCCGGGATGAGGGTGGTCGGCAGCGAAATCCGTCAATTGGGACTTCCTGACAACGTGCTCGTTACCGCCATTATCCGCGGCGAGCAAATTGTTACTCCGCATGGGGACACGCTTATCGAGGAGGGGGATACCTTATATGTTCTGGGGCCAAAGGCCGAGCGGGCAAACATCAAGGGGATTTTCAGCTTTCAGCCGACAACGCTCAGCCCCGTCTCTCCCGAGCCGGAGCTGATTCCGGATCCCGTGCCGAAACTGGCCCGGGATGCCGTGGAGCTGTCCCGATCCGGCATCGTGCAGGACGAGCTTACGGATCAGCCAGACCCTGCCGAAAACGAAGGGCAAACCGTCTCCGCCCTTCCGGCACCGTCCTCTTCCTCTTCCGATAAAAAATGAACGCTTCCTTCCAGACACCTTGCCCGGCTTCGGGCAGGGTTCTATTTATCACATGATATGTGATTAATTTCACATATTTATTGCAATTTGATATGCTAAGATTCCATCGAACAAGTAGAAAAGGCTGCGCCTTTTTTCATCAGAATACCGGATTATACGGCCTCCACAGGCTGAATGATCCGCATCAGCCTTTTATTTTCAAATGTTGGAGGTCAAGACTTATGAACATGAAAAAAACATCCGTTGTCATCAGCAGCGCCCTGCTGATCGGCCTGCTCGCAGGCTGCGGCGACAGCAACGGCAATACGGCCGCTTCAGGCAACAGCGCGGCTCCTTCCGCTTCCGCCGATGCTTCCCAGAACGCCGGGGGCAGCTCAAATGCCGGTGCCAGCACAGATCAGGGCCAATACCAGGACGGGACCTATTACGCTATCGGGGAACCGGACGCCAAAACCGGCTGGCAGCTCTACCTGGTCATGAACGTAGCCGGAGGCAAAATTACAGAGGTTAACTGGAACGGCATAAACAAAGATATCGGCCCGGACAAGGTGACCTACTCCAAGGAAGGCAAATACGGCATGAAAGCCGGCGGCGCTTCCGCCGAATGGCACGAAGAAGCCGAGAAAGCTTCGCAATACCTGCTGGATAAACAGGATCCTAAAGCCATACCGGTAAAAGACGATGGAACCACGGATGCCATTTCCGGCGTTTCCATTCATGTCGGCGATCTGGTCAATCTCGCTGAAAAAGCGTTCAGCGCCGGCCCTGTCCAGGTCGGTCCTTACAAAGACGGCACCTATCATGCCGAAGGCGACAGCTTTGATCCTGAAACCGGCTGGAAAGATACCACCGATCTCGTGATCGCGGCAGGCAACATCATTCATGCCAACTTCAGCGGCGTAAATGCAAAAGGCGAAGACAAAAAAGCCTATTCCATTGCCGGCAAGTATGGCATGAAAGCTGGCGGGGCTTCCGCCGAGTGGCATGAAGAAGCCGAGAAAGCCGAAGCTTTCCTGGTGGAAAAACAGGATCCGGCAGCCGTCACCTTCAAAGCGGACGGAACGACCGACGCCATCTCCGGCGCATCGATCCACCTGAAGGATTACTTCGACATGGCTGCCAAGCTGCTCGAACAAGCCAAATAAGCATGACCCGGACTGACCGGATTGATGGAGAGACCAGCTAAAATAGAAAAGGTGAGTATAATGAAGAAAATCGTAATTCTTGGCGGCGGCTACGGCGGTGTCGTGACTGGCAAGCACCTGGCCAAAAAGTTCAAGAAAAACAGCGACGTACAAATTCAGCTGATTGACCGCAACCCGTATCACACGCTTCTTACCGAGCTGCACGAGGTTGCCGCAAACCGTACGCCGGAAGATGCCATCCGGATCGAACTGAAAAAAATGTTTGAAGGCCGCAATGTGGACGTCGTGCTTGACAGCATCGACTCCATCGACTTTAAGGCCAATCAATTGCGCTCTGCCGAAGCAACCTACGATTACGATTATCTCGTTATCGGCACCGGTTGCAAGCCAAGCTTCTTCGGCATTCCGGGCGCGGAAGAAAATGCTTTGACGCTTTGGTCCTATGAAGACGCCATCCGGCTGAAAGAGCAGGTCCGCGCGATGTTTGGCCTGGCTTCCAAGGAAACAGACGCGGCCAAACGCCGTAAAATGCTCAGCTTTGTTGTTGTAGGCGCAGGTTTCACGGGTATCGAGCTGATCGGCGAGCTGTCCGAATACCGCGATGAGCTTTGCAGAGAATACAACTTCGACCGTGCGGATGTCCGTCTGGTCGTAGCCGATATGGCCCCGAAAATTTTGCCGATTCTGCCGGATAAACTGATCGAGAAATCGGCCAGGTATCTGGAGAAACGCGGCGTTGAGATCATCACCAGCGCCAAAATTACCGGCGTAAACCAAGGCAGCGTCGTGCTGGGCGAACAAGAGCTGGAAGCCGACACGATCGTCTGGACCGCCGGCGTTGAAGGCTCCGACCTGGTCGGCAATTTGGATGTGCAGCAGCAGGGCCGCAAACGGATCGTGACCAACGACAAGCTGCAAAGCGTCGATCACGACAACGTTTATATCGTCGGCGACAACATTTTCTTCATTCCGGAAGGCGAAACCCGCCCCGTGCCTCAAATGGTTGAAAACGCCGAGCAGGCCGGTCCGGTTATTGCCCATAACATTCACGCCGAAATTATGGGAACCCCGAAAAAATCCTACAAACCGGGCTTCCACGGCACCATGGTCAGCATCGGCAGCCGTTACGGCGTAGCCAATGTAGGGATGCCGAACAAAATGTTCCAGGTCAGCGGTTTCCTGGCCATGTTCTTCAAACATATGATCAACCTGTATTATCTCTTCACCGTAGCCGGCTTCAACAAGGTTTGGACTTACATGATGCATGAGTTCTTCCATGTGAACAACCGCAGAAGTTTTGTCGGCGGGCATTTCTCGAAACGCTCCCCGAACTTCTGGCTGCTGCCGCTGCGCCTGTTCGTCGGCTACAAATGGCTTTCGGAAGGTTTGGATAAGCTGCCCAAGGTCTGGAATCATCCGAATTCCATTTTCCTGATCCCGGCTTCCTCCAAAGCGGCCGACGCTACCTCCGCGGCGAGCGAAGCCGCCGGTGCCGTCTCCACTACCGTTGACGCCCAAAGCGCCGCGTCGGCCGTAGGCAGTGCCAAGGAAGCGGTGGAAGCCATGCCGGTTCCGCATTTTATCACCAGTATGGTGAACGGATTTATGGATATCTTCTTCTACCATGCGGACGGCAGCTTTACCCCTCTCGCCAGCGTGTTCCAGTTCTGCATGGTGCTTGCGGAGCTAGCCATCGGCGTTCTGCTGATCGTTGGCCTGTTCACCGCTCTCAGCTCCATCGCTACCGTCGGTCTGGGCGTCATGATTTGGACCTCCAGCATGGCTTCGACGGAAATGCTGTGGTACTTGGCCGCAGGCATCGCCCTGATCGGCGGGTCCGGCAGCGTGTTCGGTCTGGACTACTACGTGCTGCCATGGCTGAAGAAACACTGGAAAGGCATTCCGCTTGTCCGAAAATGGTATCTTTATACTGAAGAAAGCCCAGAACTCGGCGCCTTGCGTAAAACTGCTCTGCCGGCTTCCGGAAGCAAATCCGCTTCAGCTGGACAATCGAAGTAATCGGGCAGGCTGCCATTCGTGAAAAATAGCCGGAGCCGTGCGGAACTCCACACGGCTCCTTTTCTTTTTAGGCCGGGGCGAGCTTATGATCCTGAACCCCGGCGATCCTCATTAGCGTACTATATAGTGAAACGTTGCCATTTGTTCGTGACGGGAACAACCGTGTCCCGCGAAGGGAAGGAGCGACTAACGATGAACAACAATCTTATCCAGGATGCCTCAAGGCTCCTGCAAACCCAGTTGGCGCCGGAATCCGGCATTGCCCCAGAGGCCTCCGAGGCCTTGCGCCTGCTTAGCGATGCCGTCCGGATTCTGGAGGCCAACCCGCTGCCTCCCCTTCGCCCGGCGCGGATTCTCGCCCTCTATTTGGCAGTGGCCCTCGCCATGCAATACCATCAGGAATGCGCAAAAGCCGATTCCCGGCTTGCCCGGCGGCTGCTGGACGGCGATTATTTATACAGCTTATATCTGGACCTGGCCCTGAAATGGGAGGAATTCGATTTGATCGCCGCCCTGGCGCCTTGCATTAAAATCATCCAGATCAAGCGGGCGGAAGGAGCTCCGCAGGATGAGCTGCTTTTGCAGGGACTGTCCCGTTTTGTCCGCGCCGAAAGCCAGAAAACATTGAAAGAAGCAGCGGCACGGCCTCTTGCCGCCGAAGCTATTTAGTCTGAACATGCCCGCGCACGTTCCGCGCGCGGCCCGCCGCGGCCTGCCCCATTTGAAAGGAGAGGATCGGAATGAAGCTTAATGAAGCCCTGCGAATTCACCTGCCATCTATCGACCGGGAGATTGTTAACATCGTAAAACATGATCCCGACGTCTCCCGGTCCTCTGCGCTGGCCGAATCCATCGCCTCCCTGATCGCTTCAGGCGGCAAACGGCTCCGCCCGCTGATGGTCATTGTGGGCAGCCGTTTCGGCTCGGCTCCGGATAAGAAAAAAATATGGCGCCTGGCTGCAGCTGCCGAATTCATCCATGCGGCGTCGCTTATTCATGACGATATACTGGACGATTCCCCGCTCCGGCGCGGACGTCCGGCGACCCATACCGAAACAGGCGTCTACCCGGCCGTACACATCGGCAGCTACATGTCCGCCCGGGTGGTCGAGCTTATTGCCGAATATTCGTCCGATCGCAAACGTTACGTGTTTGACCTCTCTTCCCTCGCTACCAGCAAGCTTTGCCTGGGTGAATATCAGCAGCTGCAGCACGCTTACGACTATGAGCTGACGCTGGATCAATATTTGGAGAAATCACGCAATAAAACCTCCCTTCTGATGGCCGCCTGCCTGAGGATCGGAGCGCTGGCGGCCGGCGCGGACGAAGCCGTGGCCGGCAAGCTGTACGAATTTGGAGACAAGCTAGGGCTGTCGTTCCAGATCCGTGACGACCTGCTGGACTTCACGGGCACCGAGGAGCAGCTCGGCAAGCCGGCGGGCAGCGACCTCCGCAGCGGCCAGGTGACGCTGCCGGTGCTGTTTGCCCTGGCCGATGCGGAGCTTGCGCCGCGCATCCGGCGGATCGGGCCGGATGCGACGGACGGCGAAGTCGAAGGCGTGCTCGCTGCGATCAGGAGCAGCGGCAGTCTGGAGCAAGCCGAAGCGTACAGCGCCCGGCTGCTGGAGGAAGCCCGGCAGATTGCCGCCGGGCTGGAGGGCTTTGAGGCGCAGCGGGATCTGTTCACGCTGCTCGATTATTTTGGCTGCCGGACCCGATAAGGGCCGGCGGCGGCAAGCTGCCGGGGACGCCGGAGACGGCAGCCCGGCAGGAGGCCGGGGCCGGTCAGGGCCCCGGCCTAAAGCTAAAGCCGAAGCTTCCCGCGGATGCGGGGCTTCGGCTTTGTTTTTTATATAACAGTGTGTACGACTGCTCACTTATTTGGACAAATTAGGATACAAGGCCCCAACTCCACCGGCAAACCCCTGCTGAACTTGACGGCTAATATCATCCGCCAGAATCTCGTAAAGATTCGCTTCGATCCCGTCAACGGCGATTTTTGCAATGTCGGCCGGATTCAGTTTAGGGGTTTGGATATTGGCGGACATGTCCGTGTCCATGTACCCAACGTGCAGCCCGGCAACCCTGATGTTTATTTGAGCCAGGCTCAAGCGCAATGAGTTGGTCATTCCCCATGCTGCGGACTTGGCAGATGAATAGGCTCCCACTTTGAAAGGAAAAAAATAAAAGCCGGAAGGCTGGAAAACGTTCCCTGCCTGCCGACTTTTCCCATTTTCGTTCTCTCTACGAAACAAAATAATCCGCCAGGGTGAAAGCCAGAATCGTCATGCTGATGACCTGGTTCAGGTTATAAGAAGCGATTTTCATCAGCTTAGGATTGGTAGGTTTAATAAGGTTATGCTCCGTCAGGAGGAGCAGCACGGCTATCGCGATACCGATCAGGTAGAGCCAGCCAAGCCCCTGCCAGACATAGAGGAACAGCAGCAGGAAGATCATGACGGCGTGCATCCCTTTAGCCATCCAAAGCGCATTGGTTAATCCGAAATAGCTTGGAATCGACCACAAGCCGATCGAACGGTCAAATTCGATGTCCTGAGTGCCGTAGATGACATCAAAACCTGCGATCCAAAGCATCACCACGGTGCCGAGCACAAACGGCGTAAAAGCAAAATGGCCGGTGACAGCGAACCAGGCGCCGATAGGAGCGGAGGCAATGACAAAACCCAGATACAGATGGCTAAGATAGGTAAAACGTTTCGTATAGGAATACGTCGAAATCAGAAAGATAGCCACGGGCGAAAGCGCCAGGCAAAGTATGTTCAGCATGGCGGATGCGCCGATAAAAATCGCATAATTGACGGCGACAAAAATCAGCACTTCTTTCGAACGCAGCTGCTTTCGCGGCATATGGCGTTCGGCGGTGCGCGGGTTCATGGCGTCGAAGGTTTGATCCGCGACCCGGTTGAAGGCGTTGGCCCCGTTCCGGGCCGCCACCAGCGCAACGAGCCCCCAGAGCATCGTCCGACCGGACGGGATGCCGTGGGCCGCCCATACCATGGAGATCACCGCAAACGGCAGGGAGAACAACGTATGGGAAAACATCACCAGCTCGCCGAACAGCTTTGCCTTGCGGTAGACAAGCGACAGGGTCGACATGCCGTCACCGCCCTTCTTGATTGGCTGGAGCTGCAGAGGTAGGGGATGGCACGGATTCGCCGCCGGCAGCAGCTTCCTGCGCTCCCGCTCCCTCTCCTTGCGGCTCAAGAGCTGCAAGCTCCGCAGCCAGCGCGGCCAGCATGCCCGCAATGTCCGCAGCCGAAATCACAAGCGGCGGCTGGAAGGCCAGCACGTTGCGGTCCACGCCGTTTTTGCCAATGAGATAACCTTGGTTTTTCATGCCCTCCAGCAGATCGTCCGTCAGCCGGGCTCCCAGCTCCGGCCGGTCTTCAGCGATGCCGAGCCCCATCATCAGGCCTTCGCCGCGCACACCCGTAATGATCTCCGGAAACTCGGCCGCCAGGCGTTCGAGCCCTTCGCGCAGCTGTGCGCCAAGCTCCTCCGAACGCGGCACCAGCCGGTGGCCTTCGATAAAGTCCAGCACCGCGATGGCGGTCGCCGACGATACGGGGTTACCGCCGAATGTCGACGCGGACGGTCGGTTCAGGCTGGATGCAATTTCGCTGGTCGTGCAGAATGCCGCAACCGGGATGCCGCTGCCCAGCCCTTTGGCGACCGTGACAATGTCGCTGGCGACATTCCAGCGGTCCATCGCAAACATGCGGCCGGTCCGGCCGAACCCCGTCTGGATTTCGTCCGCGATCAGCAGCACGCCGTGCTGCCCGAGCAGACGTTTCACCTCGGGGAAATACCACGCCGGCGGCACCACGATGCCGCCGTTGCCCTGGATCGGCTCCGCGATCATGGCGGCGAACTCGCCGCCCCGCTCCGCAAGCAGCGCCGCAAGCGCCGCCAGCGAACGCCGCGCCGCTGCCTCGGCATCCCCGCCCTGCTCAAACGGGCGAGGGATAAAAGCCACGTCCTGATCCTTCGCCAGCTCCGGATCCGTCCGCCACATGGCCAGACCCGTTACGCTCATCGTCAGGTACGTCCGGCCGTGCAGGCCGTTCTCGAGCGCAATGAATTTCCGGCGGCCCGTGTGCATCCGGGCCAGCAGCAGCGCTCCTTCGTTGGCCTCCGAGCCGCTGTTGCAGAAAAAGCTGCGGCTGATGTCCCCTGGCAGGACGGCCGCCAGCCGCTCGGCGAGCTCAACATTTTGCTCGGTCAAATAAATCGTGCACGTATGCTGCAGCTCGCGCAGCTGAGCCGCCGTTCTGGCTGCAACGTAAGGGTTGCAGTGGCCGCAGGACGCGACCGAAACCCCGGCGTAGAAATCCGTATAACGGACGCCGTCATGGCCGTACAAATACTGCATCGAACCTCTGACCAGCTGCGGCGGCTTGCGGTAGAAATGACTCGTGCAGGGATAGAAATACTCTTGTCTCTTCTTGACGATCGCTTCAGGTCCGATAAATGCGCTCATGCCAGCACCTCCGTTCTTGCTTCTGCTCCTCTGGCCGTACCGTTAAAATGCAGCGCTCCCGCGGTATATCCCGCATAGATCGGCTTAAGCGCCGCAAACTCTTCGCCTGCGGTATCCGGACGATCCAGCGCACGCCGGTAAGCGGCAACCACCTCGGTCAGATGCCCGATATTTCGGTAAGCTGCCCCCTCAATCCGGAAGTGGGTTAACCCGGCTTCCAGCAGCTCTTTCACGGCCAGAAGCAGGCACAACTCCTTCGCCATCATCAGATGACAGCGGCCGTGCGCGTCGCGGTATACGGGATTTTCCCCTTTATCCGTCATCAGCACGAGCACATCGTTTGGCACGTATTCATTATCTTCCTGAGCCATCGGCTGGAAGACCTCGGCATTTTCATACAGATCATGTTCCATGTACATCAGCGCCGGAGAGCCGTGTACAATGGCTTCAATCGGGCCGCGGCTGCTGCGAAGCAGCTCTGCCAATTCCTCAAGCGGGGCTTCCATGGACAAAGTAAAGCGCTCCAGCCCTTTTTCCCGGTAAAAGTCGCCAGACGTCTGATTCAGAATGTTGAGGTTGTAATCCCCGACCATCGGATATCCTGCGGATCCAAAGCGGCGGATAGCCCCGATATTCGTTACCAGGATGCCGTCGATCGGCAGCCGTTCCCCTCTCAGCAAAGCGTCATATTGGGCAAAATGCAGCTCCCGCATCATGCGGGGCAGACCCAGGTACAGCTTGGCTGCGCCTTTCAGCGCTCCCAGTTCCTTGATCTGTGCTTTCGTAAAAGGACGGTCAGGCTCAAACACATCGCCGGACAGGTAGACATGATCGGCGCCGGCCGCCAAAGCGGCTTTAGCCTGCTCCATGTTGTTCACATGCACGGACAGTTCGCCCTGCAGCCCGCCTGTTTTCTCCCGCTTCTCCTCCAGACGGCTGCGAATCTGCCCGATCCGCTCCTCCTCCAGCTCGCGTTCGGCCGTTGGCGTGCTGAACACCTTGCCCGTGCTGTAAAATTTCCCGGTTCCCTCATACCGCCGGTTGATGAAATCCAGGCCCGGGCGCCCGAAGGCATAAGCCGTAGAGAAGTCCCGTTTGCGGTGCTCGAACAAGGACGGCGTGTCTACGCTGCGCTCGAATCCGACAGGATCGTCAAGATAGCGGTCGATCGCATCACTGTAGCTGCGGACGAGCATTTGCACAAATTCGGCATCCCGCATCCGGCCTTCGATTTTAAAGGAGGTGATTCCCCCTTGGATCAATTCGGGAATATGCTCGTACATAAACATATCTTTGGCCGCCAGCGGGTATTCGGTCGGATACACGTTGCCGTCCTTTTTCACGCGGTACTCCCACCGGCATGGCTTCAGGCAGCGTCCCCGGTTGGAGCTGTTGCCGAAGACGGCCGAGCTGAAATAGCAGTTCGCCCCGTGCACGCTGCACATATCGCCGTGGATGAAATATTCAAGCTCCATATCCGTAGCCAGCAGCAGCTCCCGGGTCGTATGCAGGTCCATTTCCCTGGAGGCAACGACGCGGGTTACGCCCAGCTCTTTCAGCGCAAGCACCATTTCGATATTGTGGGCGTTCATCATGACCGAGGAATGGACTTTCAGCTTGAGCCCCAGCTTGCGAATCAGAGACAACACGGCAAAATCCTGCACAATCAGGGCATCGGGTCCGATTTTATCCAAATACTTCAGATAATCGGCGGTCTCCTGCATCTCCTGTTCGTTCAGCATATTGTTGACGGTGACAAAAACCTTTTTGCCAAGGGAATGGGCGATTTGAATGGCTTCCGCCATTTCCTCCAGCGTGAAATTGTAACCCTTCCGCATCAGCCGCATATTCAAAGACGGTCCGCCGAAATAAACGGCGTCGCAGCCTTCTTTAATGACCTGCTTGAATATTTCAAAGGTGCCTACCGGAGCAAGGAGTTCTACTTCCCTGCCGTTAAAAAATCTTGCCATTCCAATCTCCCCCACATCTCTTGTCATCTTTTTTCGGTTTCTCCCAATTTCCTAAAGCAGCAGTACGGCAGCCAGCAGCAGAACGTGCAGCGCGACAAAAGCTATTTCCTTTACGCCCCACGAAGGTTCATAATATTCCGTCCTAGGGGCATCCACGGCAAAACCTCGGGCTTCCATCGAGGTCACCAGCTCCTCCGCCCGCCTGAATGCTCCGACGGTTACCGGGACAAGCAGCGAAATCAGCATTTTGCCTTTCCCGCTGAGCGGCAGCTCCCGCAAATCCGCCCCTCGGGCCGCTTGGGCTTTCAGAATCTTCTGGCTCTCCTCCAGAATCGTCGGGATGAAGCGCAGCGCCAGTCCGGCCATCAGCGTCAGACGGTGGACCGGCATTTTTAGCCGGGCGAACGGCTTTAACAGGCCGCCCAAACCCTGGTTCAGCCTGCCGGGCGTCGTAGTGAAGGTCAGCAGCGCGGTAAAAGAAATAAACAGCGCCATCCGCAGCACCGCGAGGCCGCCCGCGCTCAGCCCTCCCCCGGAAACCGAAAGCGGTCCGGCCTGCAGCAGCACTTTGCCCTTCGTGACGGTCAAAACCTGCAAAACAAAAATGAATAACATGAGCAGTCTCAGCGGTTTGGCCGCCTTGGCGTAATATTTATAAGGAATCCGGGTTGCCGCCATCAGCAGCAGCGAAAAAAACGCGGCAAGCAGCAAGGCCGGCCAGGAACGCAGCAGAATGATCGCCGCCGCATACAGCAGCATTGCGGTCAGCTTGGCCCGGGGGTCCAGGCCGTGTATCCAGGAGCCGGTATCGATTGTCCGTCCGATCAGCAGCTTGCTTCTCATCCTGCCGCACCTCCCCATGATTTGACGGCCGCCACGAGGGAGCGTTCCGGCTCTAAAGGATTACTGCCGGCTCCCAGCAGCCTCGCCGTGAGCGCCGCCAATGCGGACGCGGTGAAGACCGGCTTTTCCTTTTGCAGATCAAAATGTGCGGCAAGCTGATGCCACCAGTGCATACATTCTGGAAGCGTAAGGCCGGCTGCTTCCAGTTCGGGCAGCTGCCCGGCCATTTCCCCGGCCGTCCCCTGGAACAGACAGCTTCCTTCCTTCATCAGGATCCAGCGGTCCGCGTAAGGCAGCAGTTCGTCAATCCGGTGGGTGACCACAACCACCGTTGTACCCTGCTCGCGGCACAGCCGGAGCAGCAGCTCTACCAGCTCCGCCCGGCTGGCCGGATCCAGCGAAGCGCCCGGTTCATCCAGCACCAGGATGTCCGGCTCCATCGCCAGCACCGAGGCGATAGCCGCCTTGCGCATCTGGCCGCCGCTTAATTCAAAGGGGCTCCGCGCAAGCAGCTCATCCGGGAGCCCGATCTGCCGCAGCGCCGCAGCGGCTCGCCGTTTGGCTTCGTCCACCGGCAGCCCGAAGTTTAAGGGGGCGAAGCACAAATCTTTTTCCACCGTTTCCTCAAACAGCTGATGCTCGGGAAACTGGAAGACCAGCCCGACCCGGCGCCTCATTTCCTTCAGCTTCGGCGTTTTCACTCCGGCCTGGAGCACGGTGTCAAACACCGTGACCTTGCCTTCAGACGGCTCCAGCAGGCCGCCAAACATTTGCAGCAGCGTCGATTTGCCGCAGCCGGTCGGACCTGCGATCGCCGTGAAACTTCCGTCCTCGATCCGCAGGCTCACGCCGGAAAGCGCCTGGTGCCGGAACAAAGTCCTGTCGTCATAAGCGTAACTTATGTTTTCGAAAATAACGGGCATATGATCTCCTCCAGCGATCCGCCCTTCATGCTTCCCGAAAGCCGGATTCCATAATCGGCAAGCGCCTGCTGCATCTGAATCCGGAACGGAAGCGACAGCCGGCAGGACGCAAGCAGGTCTTTTCTCGCAAAAAGCTCCTCAGGCTGCAAATCCTCGCGGATTCCGCCCTCTTCTAGCACCAGCACCCGATCGCTCTGCAGCACCTCATCCGCATCATGAGTGATGGAGATCAGCGTGTAGCCTCCGGTTTCCTTCAACTCTTTCAGCACCTCTAGCAGCTCGCGGCGGGATTTCTCATCCAGCATGGAGGAGGCTTCGTCAAAAATGACCACCTTCGGCTGCATAGCCAGCACCGAAGCGACCGCCACGCGCTGCTTCTGCCCGCCGGACAGCTCGCCCGGATGTTTGTGCAGCAGCTGCTCTATCCCCAGCTTCCGGGCGTAGCCGTTCACCCGGCTGCGCATTTCGCAGCGCGGCAGGCATTGGCCTTCCAGCCCGAAGGCGATGTCCTCCTCAACCGTAGCCCCGATAAACTGGTTCTCCGGATTCTGGAACACCATGCCGATTCTGCGCCGCAGCCGGTAAGCCGAAAGAGGCGTCAATTCTTCCTCTTCGATCCAGATCCGTCCGGCTTGCGGCCTCAGAAGGCCGCCCAGCAGTTTGGCCAAGGTCGATTTCCCGCAGCCGTTCGGACCGACCAGGCTAATCCAGCTCCCCGCCTGTATAGTGGCGGAGGCGTTTTGCAGAACGGCGGGTTCTTTTCTTTTTCCATAAGCAAAAGTTAAATGCTCAAACCGCAGGACAGGCCCGGATGAAAAGCCGGGAATACGGTCCGCTCCCTTCTCTCTCTCGCTTTCATCGCCTTCGTTGCTTGTATTGCTTGTTTGGCCGGTCTCCATCACGCATTCACTCCCAGAAAACCTTCAAATAAAGACAGCTTGGCCAGGGCCGGCACCAGCACCCTGACCGCGATTCCCACCACGATGCCCGTGCCGAGTCCAAGCAGTACCAGCATCGGCAGGTAATAAAACACAACCGAGGAGTGAATCACGATGGCTGCCGCCGCCAGCTGCCCGAAGTTATGGGCGATTCCCCCCGCCACGCTGATGCCGATCAGGCTGAGCTTGCCTCTGCCGATCTTAAGCAGCATCCACATCACGCCAAAGCTGAATAAAGCGCCGAGAAAACTGAATAAAAAGCTGGAAAACGTCCCGAAGATGAAGGCGGTAAGCAGGATTTTCAGAACAACGACAACAAAAGCGTCTCTTCCGCGCATAAAATAAAGGCAGGTCAGCACCATAATATTGGCCAGCCCCAGTTTGGCCCCCGGAACTGAAACGTTTATAGGCACCAACGTCTCCAGCAAGCTGAGCACAACGGCTACCGCGGCAAAAATCGCGATAATCACCGTTCTCCTGAGCACCAGACCGGTTTCTTCACGCTGTAATGACGGCATGACCGTCACTCCTCTCTCCCGAAAATCTATATCTCTATTATTTGTGATTTTTTTCACTTGAACTGTTAAAAAGATCACATTTTCCAGAGAAAATTCTTACTTTTTAATTGCCTAAATCTTAGGCGACTAGGCCGAATCCCATTATACCTCCGTTGTCCGCAGTCGTTCAGTGAAGGAATACACACATACGCACCTTATGTTTAAACAGACTTCCCCACGGTTACATACTTGTGGGTTTACGCGAGCAAGCTACAGGTAGTTTGTTTATAACCCCAGTTGAAAACAACCTATTTCCAAAGGAGGCACCATCATGGCTGATTTCTACAATCTGCAGGACCCGACTACGCAATATCCGAAGGCTGGACCGGAATTCGAACAGCAACAGCAGCCGCCCGGCTTGCAGAAGGAAATGAGACCTGTTCCTGACTCGGGTGAAAAAACCTATCGCGGCACCGGCCGCCTGACCGGCCGCAAAGCGATTGTAACCGGTGCGGACAGCGGCATCGGGCGTGCCGTAGCGATTGCTTTTGCCCGCGAAGGCGCAGACGTTCTCCTCTCCTATTTGCCTGAGGAAGAAGAAGATGCCAAGCAGGTCGTAGAGCTCATACAGGAAGCCGGACGGAAGGCGGTAGCTGTGCCCGGGGATTTGAAGGACAAAACGTATTGTGAAAAACTGGTCTCCACAGCGGTACAAGAATTCGGCGGCTTGGATATTCTCGCCAATGTTGCGGGCAAGCAGCAGTTCGTGAAGGATATCGCCGATCTGACGGATGAACAGTTTGACGAAACTTTTAAAACCAATGTGTACTCGCTCTTCTGGCTATGCAAAGCCGCTCTCAAACAAATGAAGCCGGGGAGCAGCATTATCAATACGACTTCCATCCAGGCTTATAAACCGTCGCCGATCCTGCTGGATTACGCTTCAACGAAGTCGGCGATCAATACGTTTACCAAAGCTTTGGCCCAGCAGGTGGCCAGCAAAGGGATCCGCGTCAACGCCGTTGC
This sequence comes from Paenibacillus mobilis, assembly GCF_058267595.1. NCBI lineage: Bacteria > Bacillati > Bacillota > Bacilli > Caryophanales > Paenibacillaceae > Paenibacillus > Paenibacillus mobilis. The sequence continues at coordinate 27,698 of NZ_JBZCMS010000008.1, read as the reverse complement.
TCCGGGCCCGGTTTGGACCCCGCTGCAGATCACTGGCGGCCAGCCGAAGGAGGTGCTGAAGGAATTCGGCAGCCAGACGCCGCTCGGCCGTCCGGGGCAGCCCGTCGAGATGGCCCCTGCCTATGTGTTCCTGGCCAGCCCGGAATCCAGTTATGTAAGCGGCGAAACGCTGAATGCCAACGGCGGAACGCCGACTCCGTAAGGGACTTACGGATAAGCGGACCCCTCTTCCTTATTGGGAGAGGGGTCATTAGTATGCTTTCTTCATATACGGGCTAATAGGCCCAAATACCGTTTGGCATAAACGGATGGACTGTATTCCTCCCGGATCGAGTTTAATCCATTGGTTATCAAAGCGTTTCTCAGTTTCTCCTCGCCCATGGCTCTGGCTGCGTATTGTACGGCTGCTCCAATTTGACCGGGCGGGTATAACAGCCCGTTTACTCCGTGCGTAATGATTTCATTTTTCCCAGGCACGTCTGCGCTGATGATCGGAACGCCGACGGCCAGCGGCTCCAGAACGTGATTGCCAAGCCCCTCGCGCAGAGACGGCGACAGGATAATGCCTCCGGAGCGACTAATTTCCGAATAAACCTCGGGCATATAGTGATTGGGGACGTTATACATAAACCGGCTAATGTCCTTAAGTCCGTTTCTCTCGCACACATACTGGACCTTTGACAGCTCTTCCCGGTTGGTGGGATTGCAGATCAGCCAAGGCTCAATTTTATCCAGCTTATTCAGCTGCCCGCAAATCCGCACGAATTCAAACCAGTTTTTGCTGCGTTCCATTCGGGCTGCAAAAGCAACCACCTTGCGCCCCGCTGCCGGACGAGGGCCCTCCTTCCATTTGCGCTCCCCTTGCGAAATCAGATGAAACATGGGATCAACCGCATTTCCATCTACAAAAACCGGAACGTTTGCGATTAATTGGGCCATGACGAGCGGCTTAAGATATTTGGCAATACACATGACGGCATGAACCTTTCTGTGCCGGCCCATCGATTTTAGGGTGGCGGCGATTTCACGGTTCCAGCCCCTAACCTCGTAAAGCACCTTGCCCGGGTAAGTTTTGGGTACGCAAGAAAGGTAATGAAGCGAATAAATAAAGGAGATCACGTCATATTGGCCGTTCATCACCCGTTTCTGAAATTCGCCCGGACTTTTCACATGATAATGGACGATATCCTTAAAAATGTATTCTCCTTCGCTTTTCTCCAAAAAAATGACCTCGGACTGAACCCCTTGAGCACGAAGGGCCCGGATCCGGTTTCGCAGGGTCGTTTGCAAACCTCCTTCCCTGGAACTCGGTGCCACATACAAAATTCGCAATTCCATTCCTCCGTTCTAAGCTTTACCGTAATAATCGAAATACCAATCCACGAACCTGTCTATCCCTTCCTGAATGGATGTCTGCGGTTTGAACCCTGTCACCTTGAACAGCTCCGTTACATCCGCGTAAGTCTCCGTTACGTCTCCCGGCTGAAGGGGAAGCCATTCTTTTTCGGCGGTTAGGCCCAGTCTTTTTTCCAGCGCCGTAATGAAATCCATCAGAGGGACGGGATTGTGGTTGCCGATATTGTAGACTTTATAAGGGGCGGAGCTGGCTCCCGGCGTCGGCATATCCCCGTTCCAATGGGAGTCCGGCTGGGGCGGAAGCGGAATCAGCCGCACGATGCTTTCCACAATGTCGTCGATATAGGTAAAATCCCTTTTCATCCTGCCGTAGTTAAACAATTGAATCGGCTGTCCTTCCAATATGGCTTTGGTAAAGCGGAATAACGCCATATCCGGTCTTCCCCAAGGCCCGTAAACCGTAAAGAACCGCAGTCCCGTTGTTGGTAATCCGAACAAGTGGCTGTAAGCATGAGCCATAAGTTCGTTGGACTTTTTGGTTGCCGCATATAAACTGACCGGATGCTCCGCAGATTGCTGCGCGGAAAAGGGCAGCGAACGGTTAAGACCGTAAACCGAACTTGTTGAAGCATAGATAAGATGTCCGGTTCCCTGCTGACGGCAGTTCTCCAGCACATTCATGAATCCGGCAACATTGGATTGAATATAGGCTTGAGGATGGTCGAGACTGTACCTTACCCCTGCCTGAGCTGCCAAATGGATAACGGTCTCCGGACGAAATCGTTCGAACAGCTTTTTAAAGCTCTCTTGGTCTTCCAAATTGCCTTGTGCGAACTGGAAGTTTGGATGCTCCAGCCTTTTTAATCTATTTCTCTTAAGCTCAACCGAATAGTAGGCGTTTAAATTATCAAAACCGGCGACCGCATGCCCTTCCTCCAGCAGCCGCTTGGTTACGTGAAATCCTATGAACCCGGCACAGCCGGTTACAAGAATGCGCACCGCGGATCCTCCCTTATCCCTATCACAATGTAGAAGAATTTACCAAATCAATTAATACAGCATATGTATCTGCATAAAGAGAGGAACGGCTATAGCACTTCCTAAGAGGAATAATTTACTCTTTACCCATTCAAGTTCATGGTAGTTTTCATAAATTATGAAGAGAAGACTTACAGATCTTCATAGCTAGGAAAGGATGCGATAAATGTGAAAATTCTAATGGTCGCCGACTATCCCGGCTGGGCCTTTGACCATATCGCCAAAGATTTGTCCGCGTTGGACTTAAACGGAATCCGGTTGGAAACGGACTATTATTCCCGTGTAACGGCCGCTGCTCAAACCAGGTACGACCTGATCTACCCCATGACGGTCTCAATTGCACAGAGACTATATAAAGCCGGAATCCCCCTGGAGAAAATGGCGACCGGCATCACCTCACTCGTTCCCTATGAGTCCTATCTGGCCGACGGGAGATTCCCGTCCGGTTTTTTGCAGTTTATCCGGAAGTTACGGGGAGTAAATACGTATTCGGATGAAATCGTACGATTATGCGGACCCTATTTCCCCCTGCGCAGAACAAGAGTAGGAATCGATACTGCCGTTTTCAAACCGGCTGCCCGTAGCCGCAATCAAACCTTCAAGGTCGGCTGGGTAGGAAGAATCGATATTCCTGCCCGCCGTGAATTGAAAGGATATGACCTGGTTCGGTCCGCCTTAAAAGGTTTAAAGGTCGAGCTCGATATCCGTACCTTTAAGGAGCAATACGTGCCCCGCGATCAAATGATCGCTTTCTATCAGCGGCTCGACTGCCTGATCTGTTCAAGCCGGACGGAAAGCATTCCTTTTCCGGTATTGGAGGCGGCCGCCTGCGGCGTGCCTATCCTTTCTACCCAGGTGGGGGTTGTACCCGAACTGATCCGGAACAATGGCAACGGGATCATCATTCCCCGGACAGCAAATGCGATCCGCAAAGAAGTCATGAAATTAATGGCGGATCCGGAGCAGTGCCGGAAGCTGGGCCGCAATGTCAGGGAAACGGTCCTTCAGCAGTGGTCCTGGAATACCTGCAAGCTAGAGTGGGAAAGCTTTTTTAAATCGCTGTTGTAAAAAAGAACGAGAAAAAGACGCCCTCGGCGGATTCCCGCAGCGAGAGCGTCTTTTTTACACGCTGTAATTTTATTAAGAGCCATTAAGGATATGACTCAAAATTCTGTCTTATTCCTTGTTAGTCGTTTCCCCACTTGAGCCTTCTGCCGGATCTGGGGCCGACGCCATTCCGAGGGCCTGCTCCAGCCGTTTTTTGTTTTCCAGCAGACTTGGTTCCCCCGGAAGGTATGAAAGGGCGCGTTCGTTATGTTCCAAAGCCTGCGGGAGCTGACCCAGCTTGGCATAACAAAAACAAAGCTGGACATGGGGCACCCATGTCTGAAAGGCTACGTTCACCACCCCCATGTATCCTTCCGGCAGCCGCGACTCCAGCGCACGGTTATACCAGTAAACGGCGAGCGCCGGCTCCCCCCTTTCCTCGAAACAGCCCGCAAGGGCACAGCAAATGTCCGCGTGGGGAACATCATAGTGAAACGAGTTTAGCAGGCTGGCCAGCTGCTTATCCTTCTGTCCGAGAAGGCGATAGCATTCGGCGAGTTTGGCAGAGGCGGCAATCCGGTCCTCCCGGTAGCCGGCGGGCTCCCGGAAATAAGCTTCGTAACCTTCCGCAGCCTCCTGGTACTTCTTCTGGTCCAGCAGCTCATTTGCGTAAAAAAATAAACTTCGGCCTTCCAGCTTGCCGCCGTTCTGAAGCCATTTCTGAAAGATCGCCATGTTCCTCGCCGAGTGATCGCCTTCCCGGTGATGGGATACCGCAATGTCGGTCTCAAGCGCCTGCCCGCCCGTTACATTCAAATATTCATGCACCGGGTTAAACCAGCGATAGCCTTGGCTGCGCTTCACCAACCGATACCGGCGCGAGCTGACGAGCGTATGCCCGTACGGGTCGAAAGCCAAATCATATTTGAAAATAATGGCGTCCGGTTCCCAGGACAGCGACTGCTTTAGTTCGGCAAACTTGATGCGGTCCTTCTCATACAAAACGTCGTCGGCATCAAGCCACATCACGTAATTCATGTTCGCCTGCTCAAATGAATAGTTGCGGGCGGCCGCGAAGTCATCCGTCCATGTCCAATCCAACACTTTCCCCGTATACCTGGCGGCTATTTCCTTCGTACGGTCCGAAGATCCCGTATCGACAATGATGATTTCGTCGACCAAATCCCGCACGGAATCGAGGCATCGGCCGAGTACCTTTTCCTCGTCTTTGACGATCATGCACAAACTGACCGTTATCAATCCGTTTCCTCCTTTTGCTGTTCGGGTTTCAAGCCTGCTCCTACCCGCTTAAAGTTTAGCCTTTGGGCCGTCCAATCGCTCCGTTCCCGGAAGCATAGGATATATTCAGAACACTGCGGTTTAGGAGGAATGATCTCGGGTATGCTCGATTTTAACGGTTTGCTGGAACGGATCCGGACGGCGCTTGATCATAAACAACCTTTATCTTTTGTGAGAATCGGAGACGGAGAAAATTTGATTCTGGCCCAGAATTCGGTCTGGACCATGGAGCAGGTTCTTCGTGAAGAATGGGCAAAAAAAGCGAACCTGGGGAAGAAAGGCGTGAGCCTGCCTAATATTGCTTTGAGGGATGAAATGGTGGCCGTATTAAAAAAGGCCGATATCGTCGGCATTCTCCCTGCAGGCGATCAAACGATCGGAGTCCCTCAATACTTAAAACGCGAATTGACCGACCAGGTTTTCAACTACTTCAACATTCGTCCCCGCTGCCTTTGTCATGCGAGCCTTAACCGCAAGCTGGCCATCTATCCGGGATTCTGGAACATCCTGCGCAGCCGGAGGGTACTTGTGATCACTTCGAAAGCGAATGAATTCCGCAGGGTTCTGGAGGCAAAGCCTTACGGGCTAAACATCGTCCACGCACTCCCCTTCTCGCACTACAAGGATATGGGGACGGTCCGGAAATGGTTAACGGCAAACCCCAACCATTTTGACATTGCCCTGATTTCCTGCGGCGTGAATGCGGTGATTCTCGCACAGATGGTCCGGGAGCTAACCGGTAAAGTCGGCATTGACTTCGGCAAGGGAAGGAACCGTTTGTTAAAGGAGAAGTTTTAAGAACGGCTTGGAGCCATCCTGCCAATCCGAATTGCAGCTAGGCTGTAAAATCCGCTCCCCCTCCAAGGGTGATCACCTTTGCTTTTCCTTTCATGCCCTTCAAAGCATTTCGGGTATCGTAGACGAAAGGCACCTGATCCAGGAGCTGCCGCAGCGGCAGACCGTCATGGTTGACGGCAATAACCGCGCAATCATAATGCAATCCTTCATTTTCGTCCCACCGGATACCGGCAAATTTTTCCCCTTCCAGCTGGATTTCGTCCACGTAAGGATCATAAAACGACACTGCGGCTCCTTCCTGCCGAAGCCGTTTGATCAATTCGATGGAGCTGGATTCCCGAATGTCGTCTATATTCGGTTTGAAAGCAACCCCCACCACAAGAAGGTTCACACCTGACAAAGAGGCCAGGGACAAAGCCTCCTTGATCCTTTCCACGATATAATCGGGCATTTTATGATTGATTTCCCTGGAGACCGCAATAAATGAGCTTGATACTCCGAATTGCTTCGACCGCCATTGCAAATATAAAGGATCAACGGGAATGCAATGCCCGCCGGCTCCCGGGCTCGGGAAAAAGGCCGAAAATCCGAACGGCTTTGAACGGGCTGCCTCAATGACCTCCCAGACATCAATGCCCATACTGGTGCAGAGCTGGGCCATTTCATTAATAAAGGAAATGTTGACGAAACGGTAGGTGTTCTCAAGCAGCTTTGTCATTTCTGCCGCATCCGTCGACGAGACCCTGACTACCGTCTGAAAGACCGTCCGGTACACGTCTTCAATCGCACTGGCGCATCGTTCCGTTATGCCGCTGACGACCTTGGGGATCACTTCAAGCGGATAATTCCGGTTGCCGGGATCTACACGCTCCGGAGAGTAACCCAGGAAGAAATCCCTCCCCGCGATCAGGCCGTTTTGCTCCAACATCGGCTTCAATACTTCCCTCGTCGTTCCGGGGTAGGTCGAGCTTTCCAGAACGATGATCTGGCCCTGCCGCAGATGATCGCGGACATTTCCCGCGGCCTGCACCAGATAGGTCAGATCGGGCTCATGATTTTCATCCAAAGGCGTCGGCACGCAGATGATGATCACTTCAGCCTCTTCCAAGCGCCGCATATCCCCGGTTGCTGAAAATCGTTTGTGATCGATCGCTTCCTTCACCTGCTTATCGGGGATGTCTTGAAGGTAGCTTTTTCCTTCATTCAGAACTTGCAGCTTCCGCTCATCTAGATCGATGCCGGTCACTTCGCTTCCCTGCTTATTGAAGGCAAGCGCAAGCGGCAGGCCTACATAACCAAGCCCAAGAACGGCAACCTTTTTCACAGAACTCCCCATCGATATCCCCCCTCCCTCAATAACTCCGCGATCGCTTTTTCATCCATCAATTCGGCATTGGAGTGATACTCTTCAAAGGTAGCCCGGTTAAGACGGCCGTATCTCTCATATTTTCCATATAAACCGGGGGAAGGGAGAACCACGTAATACTGGTCGGAGAACAACCGCGTGCTGGAAACCTCATTTCTGGAAACGAGCACTTCATCCAGCCTTTCTCCTGGACGCATGCCGATCTCCTTGCAGGGCACCGGTTTGCTGCCCGAGAGCTTCATCAAAACATGGGCAAGGTCGACGATGCGGCATGCCTTCATTTTCATCACAAACGTTTCCCCGCCTTCCGATTCTTTCGCCGCAACCAGAAGCAGCCGAATCGCTTCCGAAATCGTAAGGAAAAACCGGGTCATATCCGTGTGGGTAATTGTGACCTCTTTCCCGCTGCGGATTTGATCCAAAAATAACGGGACAACACTGCCGCTGGTTCCCAGCACGTTGCCACCCCTAACGCAGACAAACCGGGTATGTCCGCTGAGCAGGTTGGCCCGGATCATTAATTTCTCCCCGAGGGCTTTGGTCAGACCATAAGTATTCATAGGATCCACCGCTTTGTCGGTAGAGACATTGATAACCTTCTTGACCTGCTGCTTGATGCTTGCGCGAATCACATTTTCAGTTCCGAGCACGTTGGTCTTCAGCGCTTCGTTCGGCTGATCCTCACAGACGTCCACATGCTTCAGGGCAGCCAAATGGAACACATGATCCGCTTTGTGGCATGCCCCCTCGACAGCCTCGTAATCCCGGATGTCTCCGATGATGAACCGCAAACGGGGATCCTCGTTTAACTTCCGCCTCATATCTACTTGCGCACCTTCGTTCCGGGACAAGATTCTGAGCTCTTTTGGATGCTCACTCAGCAGCGTTTCCGTCAGTTTTTGCCCCCATGATCCCGTCCCTCCTGTAATCAGGATTGTTTGATTACGAAACATTCTATTTCCTCCTTGGATGCAGATTACCGTAGCGATCCCCCACACTCTTGCTGCTGCCCATTTTGTCTGCATGGCCGGCGCTAAACTTCCATATAATTTATGAAAGAATACAAGAGAAGGTATGGACGATCTGATCAAGAGAGGGTAAAAAGGTTTCTGACGGATAATAGGTTCATAACTTGTTATCCGGTTCGTATTATGGACTGGACCATTCGCACAAACTCGGCCGCACGGACTGCGGAGGTATGGCGCTCATGAACAAATTCAAAACCTTGCCTGGCAATCTTCGTTAAGACTGCCTGATTGCGCGTGGCAGCGTAGAATTCGGCCTTTTCCCGGAAATCCTCGTCAGATACGGAAACAAAGTGTTTTCCCGGCTCGAAACCAAGATCCAGCAGATCCGGATTGCTAGGAGCAAGCAGCAGCGTGCGGCAGGCTAGCACCTCAAAATATTTGCGCAGCGGGTAATGAAAAATAGAGTCGCAGGAAAGGAATATCCGGCTTCTATTAATTTCTTTGGCATAATTCTCTCCGATCCAGGCGTCCGTATGATCCGGGAACTGCAGGTAGCCGGGATGCTCGTGATAAACAAAACCCGGACGGTTCTGAAAATGATTCAGCATCTGGTACCGCAGCGGATAATATTTCCGTTCCACATAACCGATCAGCAGCATTTCAATGCTTTTGGTTTGCCCGTAATCCCGAAAGACCGGGGCGTGGGCAAAATGCGGCAGCCATCTCATTTTGGAAACGAACTCCGGATAAAGGTTCCTGAAAGCGCTGCGGTACATCGAGAAAATAACAGGGACATGGTTCTGGGTAATAAACGCCTTGCGCCCCTTCACATCGAAATGGAGATCATGCATGATGATGCCCCATGGGATGGAAAGGCTGGAGAGTCCCTCTATTCTTGGACAATGGGTATTCCGGTAATCGTTCAGCAGAATAAAATCGGGTTTGAAAGACAGCTTCCGGAGAATGGAGGGAATGTTCCCGTCCTCGCAATATAGAGCAACGTCTGCGTAAGGCAGGAGCTCCTGGTGAAAATAATGAAAACTTCGCTCCATATGCCGGCTAAAGTCCCTCGTGATCAGAAGCAGTTTAAGTTTCTTCAATCGAATTTCAGCCTCCGTTCTTCTGCATGTAAAAAGGGGCAGGAATTGCTTCCCGCCCCTTTGGTTGTGCTGCTTCAACAGATTCGTTTGTGCATAAAGAAGGGAATCGTATTAAGAACTTGTAGTGGCGCTGCCCATAAAGACTTCAGGACCGTTGCGGATAGCCGTAGTTACTCCCGAAACAAATGCGGAATATACGGTTTCCAGCGCAGCAGGAGCTTGAAGATCCTGGGCAGCGAAAGCAACCACCTGTGTTGTTGCCATGGCGGTTACAACACCTGTAGCCGTGAAAATTACGTTCGCAGGCACAAAGGTTGATCCCCGTACCAGTTGAACCGTATACGTGTCTCCAAAATCCCCGCTGATGCCGATGGATCCTGTCAATGTAACGATAGGATTCGCCACACCTTGCGTTTGAAGACCGATAATCCCGAATAAAGCAGGCGTAGGGGTCAAAGCAACTGCCGGTGCTCCAACGGTGTTGGAGTTCATTGAACTTCTAGTATCCAAAAAAGTACTCATTTCTTGTTCACCTCCAATATATTTCTAAGTTAGTATATTGAAGACTCTTAAAGAAGGAGTGGACGCTCCTACTAGGAGAGTTGCATATTTTTAACCGCATATTCTTTTATTAAGGGCAATAGCCAGAAAATAGAAAAGAACCCCAAATGGGGTTCCAGGATAAAGTATGCTCCCCTGAAAGTTTCATTTTATATTTTTTCATATTGCCACTTCCTTGAGTATTCCACCAAATTATATCCACTAAATTTTAGCGTTAATCCACCTTCTAAATGAGCTAACTGGTCCGGCGGGAAAAACACTTCTTCTTTTCCGTTTCCGTCGTTTATATAAATTTCATCTCCATTATCTAAATAATATTTGGGTTGATATATTACTTCATAAAATGTCCCATCGCTATTAAAAACAATAGGGGCAACAAAACTTCCCCCGCCATAGTGATAGGTAGGCTCAAATTTCAATTGGATAAACAGATCTCTTGTATTATAAGGAGGATTGTATAAAGCCACGGTTTCCAGATAGATCTTTGTATTATTGTCATTATATATTTCTTTGTGGAGCTGAAAGATGTCGCCTTGTTTTTTAGGGATATATTTAGGCTCAATTCTAAAGCTGATAGCTACGTTCTGTTCTTGATTTAAAATTTGATAGCCTGTTCTTGATTCTATATTTTTCTCTAACTCCGACTGAGAGAATCTTGAGACATAAATTGGATAACCAATCAGCATAATAATGACCGCTAACAAAATAACCATTATATAGATTGGTCGTATGATCCAATACTCGTTAGTGTCTTTATTCAATAATACGTGGATCACTCGTGTTTCTTTCTTCGTTATTGGTTTATAACCCGTTCCCATCCCGTATATGCTTTTTCCGGGCATAAAGAAGGTGAGCCCAAATTCATAATCTCCCAGTGTCTTATTGGAGTAATCCAGAACCCCCATTTTATCGAGAATCCAATAAACAGCAGCAAGGCTGGATAATATAAGGAATACAATTAAAAATCTGCGTTTGATTGATAAATTGCGACTTCTCACGGAAGCAACTCCCAGTTCACAATGTCTTCTAAATTTCGGGCTGTCCACCTAACCTTTCTGCCTTTTATAATTCTTCAACCCGCTTTAGAACCCCTTTTCTTTCCAAAAATTCAATCGTCCACCCTCTCGAGTTTCTTTATCCCAACGCAAAACAAGGCTGCCGCCCTCACAGAGAACAAACAGCCTTCCGAGGCTTCGCCCCAAACCTGAATCCGTTTCATTTCAAAAGAAAAGCTTGTTACCGCGCCCCGCGTTCCTCACGGCCCAGCATGACCATAAACCAGCCAATGCCTGCAATACCGATCAAACCAACCAACGACAGAATTAAAATGTACCAGAAATGTTCATTCATTTCGGTCGCCTCCTCCTCATTAATAGTCGCAATTTTAATTACTCCTATTATTACCATTAAACGGTTTGGTCTATGCAGCAAACATTTTTCACGGGAAATCATTAATTCATTTACATATCTTGACTTTCCGTCCCGACCTCTGTATAATCTATATTTAGTATGTTAACGCTTGTATAAATTCCTCATTTGGCTTTAACCCTCCTTGAATACCGTTCCGGTATATAAATTCCTATTTGATGAACCCTAAGAGTATGGATTTTAAGCAGTTTCTGATTCACACTGGCGCGGTCATCGGAGCCGCAAGGACAGAAGAGAGGTAGGGCTTTTGTTGTATTAGAAGTTTGAGATTGAAGGTTTTAGCCTCGGAAGGAACCAGGTGCCTTTTTACGTGTACAGAAGGTACGGTTAACTATACACATCAGTAAGCGTCAGCCAGCAGTTTTGGTTGGCGCTTACGTCCATTTTAAGGAGGATTTACGTTGGAGGAGCAGCAATATCAGCAGAATCATAAAGCCTGGAATACCGGCACCTATGCCGCCTGGTCGCAGCGTTTCGGCACCCCTGAGGAAGCCGCGGCAAAGCTTCGCAGCGCACCGGAGAAACGGCTGGGTAAAGTGCTTGACTACATGGGCGAGGTCTCCGGTAAAAAAATCATCAACCTGATGGGCTCAGGCGGCAACAAAGCCGTGGCGCTTGCCCTGCTTGGCGCGGACGTTACCGTCGCTGATTTTTCGGAGGAAAACAAGCATTACGCTTTGGAGCTCGCCGCGGCAGCGGGTGTTCCCCTGCATTACGTCGTCTCCGACGTGCTTGACCTTCCGGAGGGAACGGTTACCGGCGACTATGACATCGTTTTTATGGAATTTGGCATCCTGCATTATTTCACCGATCTGGTTCCGCTGTTTGAAGTCGTTCGTGCCCTGCTGGGTCAAGGAGGCCAGCTGGTGCTGCAGGATTTCCATCCCATATCCACCAAGCTGATCTCCTCACGCGGGACCACGGCGAATATTCGCAAGCATAAGGTAGACGGCGACTATTTTGACACATCCCTTAAGGAAACTGAAATCTCCTTCTTTAAGTTTCTCCCGGATGACAGCAAACAGCCGGAGGTGCAGAAAGTGATGCTGCGCCACTGGAACCTCGGCGAAATCGTCACCGCCGTAGCTTCAGCCGGCCTGTTCCTCCGTCTTTTGGAGGAGCTGCCGAACCTGTCGTCCGACGTCTTCGACAAAGGGATTCCCAAAACGTTTACGCTGGTAGCAGAGAAGCTGTAACTGTAGAAGTTCACAACCAGCCTGCTCCTAAAAAACAAACAGCTCCCTCGCCTGCCTTCAGGCCGCGGGGAGCTGTTTGTTATATCGTCATCTATTGGACACTCAGGTTATCCCAGTTCGTCTGAAACTGCTCAAACATTTCCTGCTTATCGATTTTGCCTCCGATATAAGCCTGAATCGTGTTTGAAAGCTCCTGCGGCATGCCGTTTGGCATCCGGGCCCAGTTCCAAGAGAGCGTCTTGCCCGCATCCGTGTATTTGAGAATTTCGGCTCCGAGCGGACCGAGGTCTTCTTCGGTGCCCTTGATGCTGTTAAACGCCGGAATAAATTTAAATTCCTTGGTGATATATTTTTTCCCGGTATCGGAAGTGACCAGCCAGTTCAAAAAATCCTTCGCCTCCTGCTTCACCTGCGACTCCTTGTTGATCATCCAGTTGTTCGGCACGCCTACGTAAAGCTTATCGTTGTCCTCGGGCGTGTTGTCGATCGGCATCGGCAGAAAACCCAGCTTAAGGTCGGGGTTTATGCCGTCAAGCTGAACCTGCGTCCAGTTGCCCTGCTGCATCATGGCAGCCTGCCCGTTTGCAAACATCGTCACCTGGGCGTTGTAGTCGGTCGACAGCGGGTTTTTATTGCCATATTTCAGCGTTAAATCGAGCAGATTTGCCCACTCTTCAAAAACTGGGTTCCCTGCAAATTTCTCCGTGCCGTCCGTCAACCCTTGAATGAAAGCACCCGGATCCTTCTGCTGCGCAAAAGCCACGTTCACGTTATGGTTGCCGAGCACAAACCATTCCTGATAACCGTTGGCAAACGGCGTAACACCGATGGCCTGGAGTTTTTTACAGGCTTCCTCCAGCTCATCGATCGTCATCGGCAGCTTCGTGATGCCCGCTTTGGCGAACAGGTCTTTGTTGTACATAAACCCATAGCCCTCCAGGTTCATCGGCATGCCGTACAGCTTCCCGTCCCGGGTCATCGGCTCTTTGGCTACATCCTTCACGTCTTTCACCCAAGGCTGGTCGCTTAAGTCCTCCAGATAATCGATCCACATATCGCGCTCCACGTAACCCCCGATATTAAAAATATCCGGCTTGTCGCCCGAAGCGAACTTCGCTTTCAGGGAAGCCCCGTAATCGCTGCCTCCGCCTACGGTCTGGATATCCAGCTTGATGCCCGGATGCTCTTTTTCGTAATCGGCTTTAAGCTTGTCCAGCGCATCGGCGATTTCGACCTTGAACTGAAAAATGTGGATCGTTTTTGTGGCGCCCGCTTCCCCGCTGCCGCTCCGGCCGCAGCCGGCCGTAATAAGCGCTGTAGCCAGCAGCAGGCCGCCCAATTTAAACGCTTTTTGCGCTTTTTTAATGATCTGCACCGCGTATCCCTCCGTTCGCTCCGTCCCGTTCGGGGTTTCCCAATTGCCTTCAGGATTTCTGCCAGGATGGTTTATTCCTTTAATCGTTTACAACCTTAACCCTTCATTTCCTGATCCTTATCCCTTTACAGACCCGGCCGACACGCCCTCGATAATGTATTTCTGCATCGCGAGGAAAAAGATCACGACAGGCGCAATGCCCAGCGTCAGCGCCGGAAGCGCCAAATCCCACTGCTTCGTGTATTGGCCGAAAAAAGCATAGGTGGCGATCGGAATCGTCGCCAAATTCGGATTTTGCAGAATCAAATAGGGCATCAGATAGTCGTTCCAGATCCACAGCGTATTCAAAATGATGACGGTCACGATAATCGGTTGCATCAAAGGCAGCACAATCCGGAAGAAGATGCCGTAAGGCGAACTCCCGTCTACTTTGCCTGCTTCCTCAATGTCGACCGGAACCGATTTCACGAATCCGTGGAACAGGAAAACCGTAATCGGCGCCCCGAAGCCAAGGTAAGCGATGATCAGGCCCCATGTGCTGTCCATCAGCGACAGGCCGCTGAGCACCTTCACCAGCGGAATCATGATCGCCTGGAAAGGAATCACCATCGCCGCTACAAACGCCAGATAAAGAAGTTTATTGAACCGGGTTGGCCTGCGGACCATTTTATAAGCAGCCATAGCGCAAATCAGCGAAAGCAGCAGGTTGCTGGCCACGGTCACGATCAGCGAATTCAGGAATGCGCTCGGAAAATCCGTCGCCTTCCAGGCTTCCCGGTAATTGCTCCAATGGAATGCCGCCGGCCAATTCGCCGAATCCGTCAGGATGCTGCCGTATTCCTTAACCGAATTGACGAGCAGAAAATAAAACGGAACGAGAAACAGCAGCCCCAGCAAAACGATGAGAATTTCCGCGATTACCAGGGGAATGCTGTACCCGCCGCGCAAGGTTTTGGTTCTCATACCTCAACCTCCTTCCGTTTTGTAGCCCATACCTGAAGGACGGAAATCAGGGCAACCACGATGAAGAAAATGATCGCTTTGGCCGAACCCATGCCATAACGGCTAAGGGTGTAGGCTTCATTATATATGTTGAGCGCCACCGATTCGGTAGCCTTAAACGGCCCGCCTTTGGTCAGTGAGAGATTCAGGTCAAACAGCTTAAACGACCAGGAGATCGAAAGGAATAAACAAACCGTCACCGCCGGCATCACCATCGGGATGAGCACATGCCGCAGCACCTGCCATCGGCCTGCCCCGTCCACGCGGGCCGCCTCCGTCAATCCTTTAGGCACGTTGCCCAGGGCAGAAATGTAAATGACCATCAAATACCCGGCATTTTGCCAGACGAAGACGATGACGATCGACCAGAACGAGGTGCTCTCCGTTCCCAGCCAAGGCAGGTTGAAGAACGGCCAGCCCGTAGCCTGGCCGATAGAAGCGAACCCCCGCACAAAAATAAACTGCCAGATAAAGCCCAGCAGCAAGCCGCCGATCACGTGCGGCATAAAGAAAACCGTCCGCATCACGTTGCGTGTAAACAGCTTGCGCGTCAGCACATAAGCGAGCGTAAACCCCAGCAGATTCGTCAAAATCAGGCCCAGCACGGTAAACCTGACCGTAAACCAGAAGGAGTGCAGGAAGGACGGATCTTTCGTGAAGATGTGGACATAATTGCGTATGCCCGTCAGGTCCGCATGTTTCGCAATGCCATTCCAGCTCGTAAAGGAATAATACAAGCCCAGCAAGAAGGGAACCGCCACAATCACGGCAAAAAACACGGCCGCAGGTCCTACAAAAATGAACTGCTCAAGCAGCTCCGGCCCTTTTTTCCGGTTCATCTCCCTCACCTCATTTCGGATTAGTCACTGCTTCAACATGTTTACCCGGCCTTTGCTTGCTTTAATCTCAAATGCTGGAAATTGGAAGTCGGTTTATGCCGGATTTGGGCAAAAAAAAGAACATCTTCTCCGTCCTCAGGACGGAAAGATGTTCGGACTAGGGCTCGCGACTGCGGCGCAAGCTTGCCGTTTCTCGGAGCGCGCTAACCACTCAAAGATACTATTTCAAAAGGGGATGTCTTCATAGTAAGCCGGCTAGCTGAAAATAGAATGATAGGAACCTTAATTTTTCCTAAAAAAATACGATCCGCAGCTTTGCGAGCAAACCCTAGTATTGAGTCCAATACCGGGTCCGGTCCCCCTCGTTCTCTTCGGAAAAATGAAAACGCGAATCCGCTATCCGCTCCTCGGGCTCCCGGCTTTGCAGCATCACAATCGCCTGCGGGTCAAATTCAAAGGCCGCGGTCCGCCGGAGGGATATCACCGGCTTCTCTTCCCACGTGATAAACCCCTTCTCCTTTAGCTGCTCAAGAGCTCTTGAAAGTTCCGGCTTCCTCCGTCCCGTCTTCCTTTCCAGCTCGCTCCAATTCGGCATTCGGCGCTGCTGCGCCGAGAAATTAAACAAGATCCTCAGCAGCTTGCGCTGCAGATCTGGAAGCATGCCTTCCACCTCCATAACAAGAACATTAGTTCCTATTATATAAGAACTAATGTTCCCTTTTCAATCCCATTTAAACGTTTTCCCAAAACTTACTATCTGCTTGTTCCAATAAAAAAACGCCCCTCAAAGGGACGTTTCTTCTAAAGCATAAAGGCTTTGCGCTTAATAAGCGGTCCAGCCTGCATCTGCCGTGATTACCGTGCCGTTCACGAAACTCGATTCCTCGGAGGCCAGGAATAAAGCCACCTGCGCGATCTCCTCCGGTTTGCCGTTCCGCGGGTTCAAGGCCATGCCAAGCCCCTGCCGGGAAGCGCCGAACGAGTTGATGTGCGTCATGCTCGAGCCGATATTCGTTTCCACGCCGCCTGGAGCAATCGCGTTGCAGCGGATGCCGTTCTGTGCGTACATGAAACCTGTATTTTTCGTAAAACCGATAACCGCGTGTTTGGATGCCGTATAAGCCGCCCCCGCACGTGCGCCGTAAAGGCCGCCGGCAGAAGCCACATTTACGATAACCCCTTTGTTTTTCTCCAGAAAAATCGGCAGCACCTTGCGGGTAGCGCGCATGACGCTGGTCGTGTTCACCGCGAAAATCCGTTCCCAGTCCGCGTCCTTAACATCGCCCGCCGGCTCGAAGTTGTCCATGATCCCCGCGTTGTTGACCAGAATATCAACCGTGCCGTAAGTGCTTACCGCGGTATCCACCAGCTGCTGGATATCCTCTTCTGCTGCCACGTTGGTTTTGATCGCTGTCGCCGTTCCGCCATTCTCCGAAATTTCCCGGACCGTGGCTTCCGCTCCCTCCAGATTCAAGTCGGAGACGATCACCTTCGCCCCTTCTTTAGCGAATAATAACGCGATCTGCTTGCCCATGCCAGAAGCCGCGCCGGTTACGATAGCTGTTTGATTTTGAAGTCTCATCAGGAAACCTCCCTTTTATTATAGCGACGTACTGTAATCGCTTTACTTCCTTGCCACCATTATAAATTTGCCTTAAAAGCTGATACAATAAACACGTCTAGGACAATTTGTACAATATTGTTCACATCTCGGAGTATTTGTTGAATTTTATAAGGCGGTGAGCGGAATGGCCGGCATCCAGACTACGGACAAAAGAATCAAAAAGTCGCGGCAGGCCTTAAAAGAAGCGCTGCTTCAGCTGCTGAAGGACTACACGTTTGAAGAGATCACCATCACGCAAATCGTTCAGCATGCCGATGTTAACCGGGGAACTTTTTATAATAACTATCAGGAAAAAGAGCAGTTGCTGGAGGAAATGCTTCACGACGTGCTCTCCGATCTGCTTAAAGCTTACCGCCGCCCTTATCTGAATCGTGCCAAATTGGAAATTCACCGGCTGGAAGCGGGAGCCGTGGAGATTTTCCGGCACGTGTCAGAGCATGCGAATTTTTACCGGGTCGCGCTCGGTTCCAGCTCACTGCCCGGATTTGAGCGCAAGATCTTTGCTTTCCTTAAAAGCATCCCGATGCAGGATCTGATTTACCCGGCCGTTTTGGAAAGCGCTGCAGGAGACTCAGTCCTTTCTGAATCGCAAGAGCTGGACCACGAACTTTGGTGCAGCTTTTACGCCTCCGGCCTGATCGGGATGATCGGCTACTGGATTGAACACGATTTTGCCCAATCCCATGAATACATGGCCCGGCAGCTTGTCCAGCTTCTGACCCGCGGCGGCCATCTCTCCATGCTGACCCGGGAGGGTTTGGAAAAAAGGAAGCTTACGCTTGAAGGCGTAAGCTTGGGATAGTGACGGGATTATTTGGCGCTAATTTCGCTTTCAATCACCCATTTATGGTTTTTGACTTCCGGCTCGCCGGTCGTAGGTTTGTAATCCACCATATAAACCGTGGTCGTTTCCGCAGATTCAATTACGCCGGATGCGCCTTTCATGCCCGGCATATGGTTGGCTTCCAGGACGACCTTTGTTCCCGGCTTAAGCACCAACCGGCCCGCGTCTTTGATCTCCTCCTGAACGACCCATTTGTGGTTTTTGACGGGTTCGCCGCCGGTAGTCGGCGTATAAGTCACCGCGTACGCCGTTGTCGCATAAGCGCCGACCACGGTGGCTTCCGCCCCCTTCATCCCTTCCATATGATCGGCTTTCAGAATAACCTTGCTGCCGATTTTATAAGCCGGATCTGCTTTCACCTGCAGTCCCTCTGGCAGTTGGCCGCTGTCCTCATGCATGGCGGAAGCCGCCATGTTTTCCTTTTTCGCCGTTTGGCCTTGGCACCCGCTTACAACGAGCAGAATGGCTATCCCTATCATTAGCGCATATTTTCGCATGCTGAACACCTCTGTTTGTTTCATAATGGTTTTCTTTCGGGATTAGTATACCCGCTAGGGGTATATTTAAAACTAGACAGCGGTATTTTTATGGGGTCCCTCACATGCAAAAATATCTTTAAAATTGGATTGACAGCATTTTAGTAGTATTTTAACATAACACTATGATCTTTTAGAAACGGAAGGTGCTTATGATTGAACAATTGAGGAAGCTGGGGCTTTCGGATCTGGAAGCAAGATGTTACCTGGTTCTTCACGAAAAATCGCGCATTTCCGGCTATGAAGTGGCCAAACACGTCTCTGTTTCCAGAAGCAATGTTTATGCGGCTCTCCGAACCCTTCATGAAAAGGGAATCTGCCGCATCATTGAAGGCGATCCGGTGCTGTACGAGGCTGTGCCGATCAAGCAGGTCATCAAGCTGCTGCAATCCGACTTTGACCGGACCGCGCGCACGCTGCTGGACGAAATGTCCGCGCCGCCCTGCATCCCGCCTTTTTTTGCGAACTGGAAAGGGGACAAGCTCGTCAAGCAGGCGATCCGACGGTTGATCGCCAACGCCGAGCGCAGCATTTTAATCGACGTGTGGGCCGAAGACCTGCCGTCGTTGGAAACGCCGCTGCTTGAAGCGCAGGAACGGGGCGTATCCGTACACCTGATCGTTATGGGCGAATGCCGGACCGCGCTGCGGAATGTCACCATTCATCAGCGCCCTGAGGAAGCGGCCGGTCAAATCCGCCACTTCACTTTGCTGTGCGACAAAGAAAGCGCGCTGGTCGGCAGCTTTGGAACGGACACCGAACAATCCGTACTGGAGAGCAATCATCCCAGTATTGTGGACCTGGTCGCAAGCGCTTATCAGCATGACGTCATTTTGCTGCGTATTGAGCAGGATTTCGGTGACGAACTAAACCGGAAATACGGACCGCATTACCGGAAAATCAAACAGGAACATCCCGAAATGCGGGATGACTGAATTATCAAGAAACAGATGTGTTTCAGCAGGAGGGGTTTATCATCGCCGCATCTAGTCCATCCGTTCTTAGAACGAACCGATCTTTCCGCCATTTATGGTTTGCGCGGATTTTCACCACGACATCCTTTCAAATGTTAACCGTGGCCATCAGCTGGCAAATGTACGAGCTGACCAATGACGCTTTCAGCCTGGGGCTTGTCGGCCTTGCCGAATTTATCCCGATGCTGCTGCTCACGCTGGTTGCCGGACAAGTGGCCGACCGGTTTGAACGCCGTAAAATCATTTTTATCTGCCAAATTATTGAATGCGGCATTGTGGCTTTGCTCGTCGCTTCTACGCTGGGCCACTGGATCCAAAGCTACCACATCCTGATCGCAGCCGCGATTCTCGGGGCCTCCCGGTCTTTTGAGAATCCGACCAACTCGGCGCTGGTCCCCGATCTGGTGGAAAGGGAAGACCTGCCGCAAGCCGCCGCTTGGTCGGCATCGGCTGGACAGACCGCTTCCATCGTCGGCCCTTCCCTCGGAGGCCTGCTGCTCGTATTCGGCGCATCGGCCGTCTATTTTACGTCTATCGCGGCCTTGCTTATTTCCGCCTTTCTGATTTTGTCCATCAAGGTCAAACGCACCGTCCGGAAAGCGGAAGCCGCCAGCATGGATTCCCTGCTGAACGGCCTGCGGTTTGTTTTCAAACGAAAAATCATCCTGGGCACGATTTCGCTTGATCTGTTCGCCGTTCTGCTTGGCGGCGCCACGGCGCTCCTGCCGATCTTTTCCGAAAATGTGCTGCACACCGGAACGTGGGGACTTGGACTGCTGCGTACGGCGCCGGCGGTTGGCGCTTTGCTGATGTCGCTTGTACTGACCCGATATTCTATCCAGCATGCCATCGGTAAATATCTGTTCAGCTCGCTTGCGATTTTTGGACTGGCCACCGTTTTGTTCGCCGTCTCCAAAAACCTCACCTTGTCCCTGGTCGCCTTGTTCCTGATCGGGGCTTCGGACGTGGTGAGCGTGGTCATCCGTTCTACGCTGGTTCAATTAAATACGCCGCGGGAAATGCAGGGCCGGGTAAATGCGGTGAACATGCTGTTCATCGGCACCTCCAACCAGCTTGGCGAGTTTGAATCCGGCACGATGGCCAACTGGTTCGGGGCAGTTACCGCCACCATCATCGGCGGTATCGGCACCCTGGTAGTCGCGGTGCTGTGGATGTACCTGTTCCCGGCGCTGCGGACTTTAAAAACTTTCTACGATAACAGCCCGGGTTCCGAAGAAGGAGCCGAAGCCGCTGCGGTAAAATAAACAAAAAAGAAGAGCCTTGGGGCCAATGTCATTAAGCTAGCTAATCTTAATAACATTGCCCTGGGGGCTCTTCTTTTTTTGCCTTCTTTTTGCAGGACTCTCTCATATCTTAGGCCTTTACCTATATCCGGTTTTGCGTCTGAGCAATATATAAATGAAATAAGGCGCGCCCAGCAGCGCTGTAACGATGCCGGCCGGAATTTCGAGCGGCGGATGAATCACCCGCCCGGCCAAATCGGCCAGCGCAACCAGGAGCGCGCCCAGCAGAGCCGCCACCGGCAGCGAATACCGGCTGTCGGGGCCGGTCAGCAGCCTGGCCAGCGGCGGAATGACCAGCCCGACGAAACCGATCGTGCCGGCAACCGCCACGGCGCTGGCGGCAAGGCCAAGCGCAACCAGCAGCAGAAGCAGCCGCACAAGCTGAATCCGCATGCCCAGCCCTTTGACGGTTTCTTCGTCAAGCTGCAGCGTATTGAGATTCCGGCGGTTAATGAGCGCCAAGATCAGACCCGCCGCTGTCCAAGGCCAGATCAGCTCGACATGCTGCCAGGAACGGGCGTACAAGCTCCCTTTCAGCCATACCAGCGCCTGCGACGAATCCAGCGCGTATTTGACGATCATATACGTGATCAGCGCCTGAAGCCCGGTCGATATCGCCACCCCCGTCAAAGCTAACCTCATCGGGCGGATGCCCCCTCCCTGATAGGCGACAAGGTAGACGATAGCTGCAGCCAGCAAAGCCCCGGCAAAAGCGGCGCCCGGAAGCACCTCCTCCCCAAGCGTCGGAAAAACGAGCAGCACGATGACCGCAAACAGCCCTCCTCCGGCCGACACCCCGATAATTTCGGGGGAAGCCAGCGGATTCCGGGTGACGCCCTGCAGGATAAACCCGGATACCGCCATATTAACGCCGACCAGCACCGCGAGAATCAGCCGCGGCAGGCGATATTTCAGCACCAGCAGATCCCCGGTCTCCAGTTCTCGAAAAATAGTCGGCAGCGGCGTTTTAACGGCGCCAAACCACAAGCTCAGCAGCGCAGCGATCAGCAGCAATCCGGCCAGACCGGCGACCAGGAAGAGATAATATCCTTTTTTCACAAGCGTCCCCCCCTGCCGCGCCGAAGCAAATATAGAAAAAACGGTACCCCGATAAGGGCCGTTATAATCCCTACCGGAACATCCGACGGATAAAACATCCACTGGGCCGCAAAATCCGCCAGCGAAAGCAGAACGGCGCCCAGCAGCGCCGACAAGGGGATCAGTACCCTGTAATTAACCCCTCCGATTCTGCGGGCCATATGGGGCACCATCAAGCCGATAAAACCGATCGGGCCGGCGACGGCAACCGCACTTCCCGCCAGCACCGTCACCAAAAGGCCCAGCAGGGCCCGTGTCCGGGCAATTTTTACACCCAGGCCCGATGCCACCTCATCCCCTTGCCCCATGACATTCAGCGTTCCGGCAAGCAGATAAGCGGCGGCAATCGCCGGAATATCCAGTGCCCAGACCAGGTAATTGTCCCGCCATTCGGCCCCGGTCAGCTTTCCGGCCATCCAATACAAAATTTCGCTCAGCCGGGTTTCAAACAGCAGGATCGTCCCCGTTGTCAAAGCGCCCATAAAAGCACTGATCGCTACGCCCGCAAGCACAAGCCGGGAAGGATCTTTTCCGCCGAAGCGGGAGATCAGGAAGACCAGCAGTCCGCAGACACCGGCCCCGCACAAAGCCGCTATACAAATGACGCTGGACGTACTGGCTTCCCCAAAAGCCAATAAAGCGACCACGGCAAAAAAAGAAGCGCCTTGATTCAGCCCCATAATCTCCGGGTCGGACAGAAAATTGCGGGTCATCGCCTGCAGGAGGCAGCCCGCCACGGCCAAGACCGCTCCCAGCGAAACGGCCAGAAGCAAACGCGGCAGGCGCACCTGCCAAACCGTATAGTTCAGCAGGACGTCCTCAGAACTGCCGGACGGAAAAAAAAGCGGCCGGATGGCAAGGCCGCTTACCCTATATGTAAGGCTTAAACCCACCACGGCGGCCAACAGGAGGATCATCGCGAAGAAGATCCAACCTGCCGGAACCGGGAACCGGGCTCTTTTGCGTTCCTCCTGTAAACTGCTGCTCATCTCGTGCTCTCTCCTTATTTGGAAGCGTTCGCGGCCGTGATGTAGGAAAGGGCCTCGTCAATGATTTTAGTAGCGGCAATCGGTCCGCGTCCGCGCGACCACAGATCGCGGTCCACCTCGATCAGATGGTTATCCTTCACGGCCTTCAGATCCTTAAATAAAGGATTAGACTGCAGCGGATCGGTTTTGTCTCCGTAAACCATAATATAGTCCGGGTTAATCTCATGAACGCGTTCCAGGCCCATGTGCGTCCCTTCGCCTTTGCTTTCCAGATCGGTCGATGCCTCGCCGCTGAAAGCATAATTCAGGCCGATGCTGCTCAGGAGCGAACCAATGAAGGAGTCTTTAACCCATACCGTAAATTGATTATCGAAAAATCCGACTACGAGGATCGAAGGGCTCCCCGGAAGCTGCTGCTTGGCCGTCTCGATTTTTTTATTGAAGTCGGCCTCGAACTGGTCAGCTTCCTTTTCTTTGCCCAAAATTTTACCGATGCTGTGGAGATTGTCCAAAATCCGGCTGTAGCTTTCATCGTCAAAAGCGACGGTCGGGGCAATCCCCTCCAGTTCCTTGCGAATCATACCATGGCGCTTCACGCTGGCAATAATCAAATCCGGCTGCAGCGACTGGATGACCTCCAGATTCGGCGCTTTCCTTTCACCGACATCGGCAATGTCCGGTTTCACCATGCCCTTCAAATATTCGGGAACCCTGCTCGTCCCTACTCCCGCATTTCCCGCCGGAGTAACGCCTAAGGCGGTCAAAGTATCGATGAACGAGAAATCCAGAGTAACGATTTTTTGCGGCGTTTGCTTGACCGTCAAGGTGCTCCACTCATTCGGCACCTCAAACGGAGTGGTCCCGACTGCTGTGGCCGTTCCTGTTCCGGCGCTTGAAGCTCCTGAGCCGCTATCATTCGAGGCGGCCGAGGAATTCGAGCCGCTGGCGCCATTTGCCGCATTCCCCGCGTTTGAACCGCCTGCAGCCTGTGCCGCATTCGAACTATCGTTAGCGAAGCCGCATCCGGTCACCGCAAGACTTAACATCGTTATAAAAATAATAAGGGTTAGGATGTTTTTTTTCATCTGAATCTCCTTCTTAATTGTGAATGATTATTATTATCATTTACAAATTATAGTGGAGGGTTTTGTCTTTCGCACCAGCCAGTTTTCAAAAGATAACGCCACCCAATTTAAACGCCGGGCTCCCCTGCCATTCTTCGCCTTTCGGGTTTGTTCGGTTCTTGCCTCTTGTGATACGATGGGGAAAAATCAATCAGGAACCATGAAGCAGGTGTGTATTGTGTGGAAACCCGACCGCCGGAGTCCGACGCCGATCTATCTCCAGATTGCAGACCGGCTGCAGCATTTAATTATTCAGGGCGAATATTCGCCGGGGAGCTCTCTCCCCTCTGAACGCAAGCTTGCCGAATTGTTCGGCGTCAACCGCAGCACGATTGTTCAGGCCTATACCGAACTGCGGGAGCACGGCCTCATTGAAAGCCGGCCCGGAAGCAAAACGCGGGTCAGTCTCCACCGCGGACGGGACGAAGAAGCTCTTCCGCCGGAGTGGCACCGTTATGCCGAAAATGGCGTTTTCCTGCCCAATACGCCGTTTCTGCGCCACATCCGGGAGGCGCTGGCCCAGGACCCGTCGATCATCGATTTTGCCAGCGGCAAGCTGTCGCTGGACCTTTCGCCCGTGCAGGAAATCAATGAAATTATGAGGAGCTCCGTATATCGGCCTGAGCCTGAAAATGACAGCATCCTAGGCTACCCTCCCCTGCGCAGAGCCTTGGCCGCTTTCCTAAAAAAATACCGGGGCATCGACACCTCGCCGGAGTCGATTCTCATTACTAGCGGTTCGCAGCAGGCCCTGTATCTGATTACTCAATGCCTGCTGTCTCCAGGGGACGCCGTCGCGGTTGAATCTCCCTCGTATACCTTGTCCTTGTCCATGTTCCAATCCGCCGGTCTGCGGATGTACCGGATGCCGGTGGACGAACACGGCGTAAAGACTGAAGGTCTGCGTACATTGCAGAAAAAATACCGGATTCAGATGCTGTTCGTCAGTCCGAATTTTCAAAACCCGACCGGAACGCTGCTGCAGCAGGAACGGAAACGGCAGCTGCTGGAGACGGCCGGCAGAATCCGCCTGCCGATTGTGGAGGACGACCAGTTCAGCCTTATGGCTTATGACACGGATTCCCCGTCGCCTATAAAGGCCGAATCGGATGCGGTGAACACGCTGTATATCGGCTCGTTTTCCAAAATTGCCGCTTCCGGCCTGCGGATCGGCTGGATCGTGGCTCCGGCATCCGTTATCCGGCGGCTGGCCGACGCCAGACGACAGATGGACCTCGGGTTCAGCGTGATTCCCCAGCAAATTGCCGCAGCGTTCATGGAGTCGCGGTATTTCGACCCTCATATGAACCGGCTGCGGCAGGAGCTGATCCGGAAGCGGGATACGATGGCAGAAGCGCTGCGAAAACATCTCGGCGATCGGGTCGAATTTAGCGTTCCGCAGGGCGGCCTGCATTTGTGGTGTAAAATTTTGCCGGAAGTCAGCGATACCCGGCTTCTGGACGAAGCGCTCCGGCAGGGCGTCGCTTTTGTTCCCGGCAGCGTGTATGGGGCGAGCGCCGGATACATGCGGCTCACTTATGCCCGGCCCAATGCGGAAGACATCGAGCCGGGCATAATCCGGCTGGCCGCGGCTGTTCGGGCAGCCTTACACGGCGCCGCTGAGTAAAGGTCCGGAAATAGCGGGATCAAAAACCCGAGCTATGACGCAGGCAAAAATAAACAGACGCCGTAAATCATACCGGCGTCTGTTTGTTTTTTTATAATGGATGACCTTCGGATTTCCGTCCTCACCCACTGGCCGAATAATTTAATCCAGACTTTCCTATCTGACCGAGTCTCGCTTTTCATCGATATTCTTCGCCACTACGATAAAGCCCCAGACCGTTCATAACATAGGGACGTACAAGGGCTACAAGCACATCGGTTCGATCTTTCTCCTCGACATTTAACCAATAATGCGCAGCGCCATAGATCACCGATCCTGTCATGGCCGCCATGATTTGTATATGATGCCTGTCCGCCCCATGCAGGGAACCCTCTTTCAGAAACATGTTCTCGATGGTTTGCTGCAGCATTTTCTTTATTTTTTCATCGACAAGCGTAGCCATCGAATTGGAATCCATTCTGCAGATCCGATAAAAATCCAGGATGTATTTGTGCGTCAGCAAGATCAACTGGTCGCATATCTCATCCGTAAACTCCTCTGCATTCGCCACTTGCTCAGGAATCATTTCATGAAAAACCTGTTCTGTAACTTCGTCCAGCAAAGCATATTTATCTTCAAAATGGGCATAAAAGGTGGCCCGGTTAATGGTTGCTTTCTGCGCGATATCTTTGATGGTGATTGCATCAAATCCTTTTCTCCGCAACAAATCTCTGAACGCTGCTCTTATTAACTGTCGTGTGCGCAGCACCCTCGGATCTTCCTGATTTGCCATTCCTATATCTCCTTGTTAAACATCAATGATCACAATGTGTTGCTTATACGACTTTCCTTCAACTCTGCCGATTGAACTCATAAGCATGCGATTTTATTATCTTATCAAACAGGTGTTGTTTAAACAATCTGTGACTAATTATTTGAAAGGAAGGATCCTATTGAACACCAAACCACAAAGACTTTTGATATTTGGCGCTGGCGTGATTGGCAGTGTGTATGCACTTCGATTAGTACAGTCGAAACTGGACGTCACTATACTGGCACGAGGAAAGAGACTGGAGTCGCTGAGAAGGGACGGACTGAAATATAACGATAATGGAACGATAAAGCAAATATCGATCAAGACGATCGAAAAACTTGATAACGACGACATTTATGATTTCATTTTGGTCCCGGTCAGATATGATCAGGCCGAATCTGCCCTGTCAGCGATCAAGCATAATCGAAGCAAGACCATCGTCACCTTGACCAACACCATTGGATATGACTCTTGGCTTGAAATCGTGGGCGATCGCTTACTGCCGGGATTCCCGGGCGCAGGTGGAGACATCAAAGAAGATGTTCTATACGCCCAATTTGGTTCCGAAAAACATCAAGGAACCATTTTGGGTGAAATCAATGGACAAACGACCGAAAGAGTGAAAGAGCTTGCCAAAATATTTAAATCGGCGGATTTGCATTACGAAATCCAAAAAGACATTCAGGCCTTCCATATTTCGCATGCTGCGCTCGCTATCGTCAACAAGCATTTCTATACGAAGGACGGAATGGTGGATATAGAGACGGCAAGAAGTGTAAGCACTCTAAGCAAGATTGCCGCAGAGATTAAACAGAACATTCGCCTGGTAGAGCAAGCCGGAATTCCGGTAATCCCGCCCGAAACGAAGGCAATGGGAGAATTGCCTGACAACGATATTATTTCCCGTTACCGCCAGATGCTGAGCAATGACTTCATCATTGATGTAAAGCTTGGGAACCATGCCGTCAGCCAAAAAGCAGAAATATTGTTATTGGATGAAAAGTTTCATAAAAAGCTTTCTGTCGTCTAAACCGGCTGCGGCAGGAGTTGATCCGGAAGCGGGATACGATGGCCGAAGCGCTGCGGCAGGGCGTCGCTTTTGTGCCCGGCAGCGTGTATGGGGCGGGCGCCGGATACATGCGGCTCACTTACGCCCGGCTCAAAGCGGAAGATATCGAGCCGGGCATAATCCGGCTGGCCGCGGCTATTCGGGCGGCCGTCAATGGAGCCGCCGAATAAAAAGATGAAACCATGAGGCTATCGCGGGTTAAAAAAAGAAAGACGCCGGAAATAAACTGGTACCCATAGACTGGACACTTTGAAAAAAAGGTGTCTGGGCTATGGGTACTTTTTGTATACTGGAAGAGGCAATGGAGGGGATGACATGAGTAAGAAACATTTTAACCAAGCAG